>DASWMO010000027.1:0-23131 GCA_036399715.1 Rubricoccaceae bacterium | reverse complement strand
CAGGGACAAATGGGGGCTGTCGTGGCAGATCACGCCGGTCGCGCTGACGCAGGCGATCGCAGATTCTGATCCCGCCGCGGCCAAGCGCGCGTTCGAGGCGATGATGACGATGCGGAAGATCGACGTCGCCGTCATCGAGGCGGCGCAGCGCGGCTGACGGTGCACGGGCCCTCACCGGCCGAGAACCGGAGGGCAGGACCCACGACGACCACCTGTAGCTGTCCCACAGCGATCCAATGGCAACCCCCAACGAGACCGGCTTCACCGCCGAGGAGCGCGCTGCGATGAAAGAGCGTGCCCGCGAACTCAAGGCCGAGGCGAAGGCGAACAAGAGCCGGGCCGACGGCGAGCGCGACGTGCTCGCGAAGATCGCCGAGATGCCCGAGCCCGACCGCGCGCTCGCCGAGCGGGTCCACGCCGTCGTCGAGGCGGTCGCGCCTGAGCTCGCTCCGAAGACGTGGTACGGGATGCCGGCCTACGCCAGGGGTGGAAAGGTCGTCTGCTTCTTCCAGAGCGCAGCGAAGTTCGAGGCGCGGTACGCGACGGTCGGGTTCAACGACCGCGCGCACCTCGACGACGGCGCCATGTGGGCGACGTCCTTCGCGCTGGTCGAATGGACTCCTAGTGTCGAGGTAGCGGTGAGCGACCTCGTCCGGCGGGCGGTGAGCTAAGGGCATGCCCGTCGCTGCCGGTGGCGACGAGCGCATCACATCACCGTGCCTGACCCTACCATCCTGCCGTGGCCCTCACCGGCGACCCTGTCCCGCTCACGTTCGCCGGCGTCCGCGAAATCGCTCTCGCCCTCCCCGGCGTCGAGGAGGGGACGAGTTACGGCACGCCGTCACTCCGCGTCCGCAAGCGCTTCCTCGCTCGGCTCCACGAGGACGGCGAGTCGCTCGTGCTCAAGGTGGACCCGGCCGTCCGTGGGTCGCTCGTGGACGCAGACCCGGTGACGTTCTCAGTCACGGACCACCTCGAGTCCCACCCGTACGTGCTTGTCCGGCTCTCGACGGCAGGACGCGAGGAGGTCCGCTCGCTCTTCGAGGCGGCGTGGCGCAGGGAGGCTCCGCAGGCGCTCGTTCGGGCATGCGACGCCGGGCAGATCCGAGACCGCCGGCTGCCATGATCCTTCCCAAGGACCGCGACCCGCGCCTCATCACGATCCGCCGCGGCGGGACGCTCACCGACGCAGACCACCACCTGCTCGCCCTGTGGGCCGCCGGCTGCGCTGAGCACGTCCTGCACCTCTTCGAGTCGGCGCAGCCCTACGACCCGCGCCCACGTCGAGCCATCGAGCAGGCTCGTGCGTGGGTGCGCGGCGAGGTCCGGATGATGGAAGCCCGCGCCGCGGCCAGCCCGGCCAACGCGGCCGCCAGAGACCTCGTCGGAGCCCCGAGGTACGCTGCGTACGCGGCCGCCCAGGCGGCTGCCGTGGCGCACGTCGCGGCGCACGACCTCGGTGCGGCGGCGTACGCGATCAAGGCCGCACGTGCTGGGGCCTCTAAAGGTGAGGAGAACAGCGCCGGACGGCTCGAGTGCCAGTGGCAACACAAGCAACTGCCGAAGGCGATTCGCGAGCTCGTGCTTGACGACCAGCGGCTCCGAAACGACATCTGCTGGTCAGTGTTCGAGGGTTGACCGACTGCCACCGCACCACGCGATGCTTCCGTACTTCGAACCCAATGGCCCAGGCCCGTTCGATCCGAACGCCCTTGTCACGGCCTGCATCGAGGCCGGAGCACCTGCGCTCCTCGCGGACGTGGGCGCGCTCTCACCCGCGTTCTTCGACCTCAGCTCTGGCGTGGCCGGCGACGTCCTGCGCCGCCTCACGCTCTACGGGGTGGCGATGGCCGCTGTCGTCTCTGACCTGTCCAAGCACTCCGCTTCGTTTCAGGCGTTCGCTGTAGAGGCGAACCGGGGAACGGCGTTCCGCAGTTTTGGAACACGGGCTGAGGCCGTGCTGTGGCTTGAAGAGAGGGTGGCCAGAACGAGTGATCCTTGGGGAAGAACACGGTGAACACGGAGTCGAGGTCGACCTGCCAGTCCCCCGTGCGGTCCTGGGCGGAGACCCCGAAGGGGGCGAGAAGGGCCCCTACGAGGAGGGCAAGGTGAACGGGCAGCTGCGCCGTGTGAGGCCCCCTCGACGACGGGCCGTCCTCGGCAATGGTTAAGCACGGCCCCGCTCCCGCTTACGCTCGCGCCAGGCCTGTACGGCGTCCGTTCGGGCACTGCAACCGCCCGTCTCGTCGTGGTCCGGTAGCCCGGGTGATAGATGTATCCATGGACCCCGCTACTTGCCGCGATCGTGTCGGCGACGAGGGCGGCGTCGGTGATGGTGCGGGAGCCGGCGGCGATGAGGCGCAACCGAGGTCGCTAACTCCTGCTGCTCCACCCGTACCAGCAGACACCCAACGCAGGATTTGTAGGCCAGGTGTTGGCCAGGCTCGATGAGATTTATCAGAAGTGCAACGGCCCTAACCTATCACCGGAAGCCGAGACCGTTGCAGCAGAAGCAGATAGCGCGGTTACATGTCCCGCTCGACCTCGTCCCGGTTCAGCGTCACCTCGATCTCGTTCGAAAAATGCCGCCGGCAGGCGTCGCCGTCGATCTCGAACACGTTGACGAGCGAGAACGCGCCGCGGTCGCTCTGGAGCGAGAGACGCGTGAACGCTGCGTCGGCCGTCGTCTGGCTGTGCGTCGTCTCGGCGGAGGCGATCGTGCCGTGGTACTCGAAAAACGTCGCGTAGCGGTCGCGGACGGCGTCGCGGCCCTCGGCGACGCCGTCGAGGGCGACGAGGACGGCGTCGTCGGTGTAGAGTGCTGCGACAGCGTCGGCGTCGGCGGCGAGGAGCGCCGCGGCGTGGCGGGCGGTAAAGTCGGCGGGGGACATGGCGGGAGGGGGAGCGGTGGGAGAGAGGACCCGGCGAACGGGCGCTGCCCGCGTCGGGGTCCCGCGCGCGCCGCGCGGCGAGCCGGCGGGCCGGCCGACGGGCGATCTTGTCGCCTCACGTCTCGCGCCTCCGCCATGTCCCGCCTCGTTCTTCTGCTCACCGTCGTCGCCCTGGCCACCCCGGCGGCGGTCGCTCAGACCGCGGATGCATCCGCGCCGTACGCCGAGGCGGCGGCTCGCATCCGCGCGCTCGCCCTCTCGGATTCGGCTGCGTACGAGCGCATCGCCGCCATCGCCGACGCGCACGGCTCGCGCCTGAGCGGCACGGCCGCGCTCGAAGCGGCCATCGACGACATCCTCGCCCGGATGCGCGCCGACGGGCTCGACCGCGTCCGCGGGCAGCCCGCGATGGTGCCCGTGTGGGTCCGCGGCGAGGAGTCGGCCGCGCTCGTCGGGACGGGCGGCGAGACGCGGCTCGCGATCCTCGGCCTCGGCGGCAGCGTGGCCACGCCCGACGGCGGCCTGACGGCGCCGGTCCTCGTCGTGTCGTCGTTCGACGACCTCGCAGCGCACGCGGCCGACGCGGCCGGCCGCATCGTCCTCTTCAACGTCCCGTTCACGACCTACGGCGCGACGGTCCGCTACCGCGTCGGCGGGGCCGACGCTGCGGCCCGCGTCGGGGCCGTGGCCGCGCTCGTCCGCTCGGTCACGCCGCGCTCGCTGAGCACGCCCCACACGGGCACGATGCGCTACGCCGCCGATGTGCCCGCGACGGCGGCGGGCGCCCCGGCGCGCATCCCGACCGCCGCCGTGACCGTCGAGGCGGCCGAGCGCTTGCAGCGCATGCAGGACCGCGGCGAGACGCCCATCGTGCGCCTCGCGATGGGCGCGCGGACCGAGCCGGACCGCCTCTCGCGCAACGTCCTCGCCGAGGTCACGGGCCGCGAGCGGCCGAACGAGATCGTCGTCGCCGGCGGCCACATCGACTCGTGGGACGTCGGGCAGGGCGCCGTGGACGACCTCGACGGCTGCGTCGTCGCGTGGGAGGCCGTGCGCGTGCTCTCGCGCCTCGGGCTGCGCCCGCGCCGGACCGTCCAGGTCGCCTGCTGGACCAACGAGGAGAACGGCACGCGCGGCGGGCAGGCCTTCCGCGACTCGCTCGGGAGTGCCACGGCGAACGTCCAACTCGCGCTCGAAAGCGACGAGGGCGTGTTCGCGCCGCGCGGCTTCGGCTACACCGGCGCACCGGGCGGCCTCGACCTGCTCCGCGCAGCCGCCGAGCCGCTCCTACGGCCCGTCCTCGAATCGGAGCCGGCGGGCGAGATCGGCATCGTCGCCGGCGGGGGCGGGTCCGACATCGAGCCCCTCATGGACGACGGCGTCCCGGGCCTGAGCCTCAACACGGCCAACGAGGACTACTTCCTCTACCACCACACCGCGGCCGACACGGTCGACAAGCTGAACCCGCGCGACCTCGCCCGCGCCGTGGCTGCGACGGCGGTGCTGCTGTATGTCGCCGCCGAGATGCCCGAGCGCCTGCCCCATGGTGCGCCGGCCGAGGTGCCGGGACGATAAACAAGCCTAGGGCTACGGCAGCACGAGTGTTGCCGCGTAGCGGAGCACGCCGTGGCGCCGGCACGTCGGTAAATCGACCGACCCGCGGGCGATGCCCTGCTGCCCGTTACCCGTCGGCGGGTTGTACTGGCCCAACTCCCATGTGAGCTGAACGGCCCGCCCTCCGACGGCAAATAGGCGGAGCGAATCCGGCGGCAGCACCCCGGGCGCCGAGCTGCCCTCGTACGTGAACTGCGTGTCCCTGAGCAGCGTCGCCGGAGGGGTCTCCGGGACTGGCACAGTCTGGATGCGGAGCTGCTCGCTCGGCGCGAGCGGCCGTGAGAACCGCACCGCCCCGAGTGTCAGGCACGTTGGCAGCAGTCGGATCTCGCCGACGTCGCGACGGCCCCTAAAGCCGGTCTGATACGGGTGGTACGCCGCGCGCCCGATGCCAAACAGGACCGCCGTGGCCGACGTGTCCGCCCCGGGGTACTCGATCCGTCCGGCCGAGCCCACGGTGAGCGTCTCCAGGTTGATCCCGTTTCGGACGACGTCCGAGAGGTCAAACCGACCGTCGGCGCCAGCCTCGCCCTGGAGCGGCGTCTCCGTCTCGCCCATGAACGAGGCGCCGCGGACCGAGATAATGGCAGGGCCCGGACTGAGCGCCTCGCCCGTAACAGCGTCCACGACGCGCCCGCGGACGGCGACTGTGCCGTCGCTGGAGGCGTCGCACCCGGCGACGGCGGGAAGTACGAGGGCGACGAGAAGGACAGACCGGAGCATTGAGGCAGTGTGTGGAGTCGCGACGAGAGTACCGCCCGCCCGCACAGGCGCCATAGTCCGTCTGGACTACTCACCTGCGTTGCGTGCTGGGCCGCGAATCGAGGCGGGGCGGGCACGGCGGCGCGCGGCGCGCGTACGCCCGCCCCTCGATGCCCCGATCCGATGCGCCTGCGCCACCTCGGCTACGCCTGCCTCAACACGACGCTCGGCACCAAGAGCCGGACGGTCCGCCTCGCCAACCTCCGGACCGAGGCCGTCATCCCGGTCGTCGCCCAGAACCTCGACGACGTCCTCGCGAGCCTCCGCTGGAACATCGCCCACGGCATCCGCTTTTTCCGCATCTCGTCGGACCTCATCCCGTTCGGCCCCCTCGCCGCCTTCCCGTTCGACTGGGCCGAGGCCTTCGACTGGAAGTTTCGCCAGATCCGCGGGCTCGTGAAGGCTGAGGGCCTCCGGGTGACGAGCCACCCCGGCCAGTACACCGTCCTCAACAGCCCGCGCGAAAAGGTCGTCCAGGACTCTGTGGACGAGCTGAACCACCAGGCCCGCGTGCTGAAGCTGATGGACCCGAAGGGGACGATGACGCTTCACGTCGGCGGGGCCTACGGCGACAAGCCGTCCGCGATGGAGGCGTTCGAGCGCAACCTGCCGCGCCTCTCGGACGAGGCGCGCGCGCGCCTCACCATCGAAAACGACGACACGACGTTCACGCTCGCCGAGGTCGTCGGGCTCGCCGAGCGGACCGGGCTGGCCGTCATCGTGGACCTCTTCCACCACCGCCTCAATCCCTCGGGCACGACCGAGGACGAAGGCCTGATTCCGCTCCTCGACCGCGCCGCGGCGACGTGGAACGGGCGCCCGCCGAAGCTCCACCTCTCGTCCCACAAGCCCGGCACCCGCACGGGCCACGCGGACTATCTCGACATGGACGATGTTCAGGCACTCGTCGACATCATGGCGCAGGTCGGGCCAGCCGATGCGCCGTACGACGTGATGCTCGAAGCGAAGCGAAAGGAACTCGCCGTCCTCGAAGTCCGGCACTTTCTCGACACCGGCGAGCGGCCCGCGCGCCCGATCCCGATGGAGACCGTGGACGAGGCGGACACGCCCGAGGTCGTCGAGTAGCAAGCCGCGGGTGACGATTGGCGGAAAGCCGCATGCGGACGAGCGGCGGGACCCCGTTCGGCCTTCTCCGGTTCGCGCTGCGGCGTTACCGTGACGGCGTCGCAACCGGCCTCGCTGTCTCCCGTCTCCGTCCAGATGCTCCGACCCCTCGCTCTCCTTCTCGCTGGCGTCCTGCTCGGGGCGGCTGCGCCTGCCGCCCAGACGGCGACCGTCAACGGGTTCGTCCGCGACGCCGAAACCGGCGAGACGCTCGTCCAGGCGACGGTCCGCGTCGAGAGCCCAGCTAGTGGGACCGAGCGCGGCGTCGCGACGAACGTGCAGGGCTTCTACTCGCTCGCGGGCCTTCCGGCCGGGCCGGTCGTGCTCCGCGTGTCCTACGTCGGGTACGCCGCGCAGCGGATCGAACTCACGCTCGCCCCCGGCGAGACGCGCCAGGCGGACGCCGCGCTCACGCCCGAGTCGCTCGGCGAGGCCGTCGTCGAGGCCCGCCAGCAGTCGCTCTCGGACGAGCGCCCTCCGGGCGTCGCCGACGTCCCGATCCGCCTCGTCCAGAGCCTGCCGACGGTCTTCGAGGCCGACCTCTTCCGCTCGATCCAGCTTCTACCCGGCGTCAAGTCCGCGAGCGACTTCTCCTCAGCGCTCTACATCCGCGGCGGCTCGCCGGACCAGACGCTGATCCTGCTCGACGGCACGACGGTCTACAACCCGACGCACTTCTTCGGCTTCTTCTCGACGTTCAACACCGACGCGATCAAGGACGTCCGGCTGTTCAAGGGCGCGTACCCGTCCGAGTACGGCGGCCGGCTGGGCTCGGTCCTCGACATTTCGAGCCGCGACGGCAACCGCAGCCGCACGGCCGGCACGGCGACGCTCGGCGTGCTCGCGAGCCGCGTCGGCGTCGAGGGGCCGATTGCCGGCGGGCGGGGCTCGTACATGCTCGCCGCGAGGCGGTCCACGCTGGAACCGCTCCTCGCGTACCTCCGCACGACGCCCGACAGCCTGGCCGTCCCGGACGGGTTCTACTTCTACGACGTCAACGCGCGCGTCGGAGTCGACCTCACGCCCCGCGACCGCCTCTCGTTCGCCGTCTACGCCGGCCGCGACAACGTCCGGCTGGGCTTCGGGGACGACAGCGAGTTCGCGCTCGACTACGGCAACCGGACCGCGTCGCTGGCCTACAACCGCATCCTCTCCGGGACCGTCTTCGCGAGCGCGCGCGCGACCGCGAGCCGCTACTTCAGCTACCCGACGGGGACGATCGCCGAGACGACCTTCAGCCGCCCCAACACGATCACGGATTACTCCGGCCGCCTCGATACGGAGTGGAGCCCGACAGCCGACGTCTCCCTCCGCGGCGGCGTCTGGGGCGGCATTCTCCGTCTCGGCCTGCGGTCGGAGTTCAACGGGACCGTCGCGACGGACTACCTCAACCCGTCGACGTACGGCTCGGCCTACCTCCAGACGCGCCTGCGGCCGGGGGCCGGGTTCTCGGTCACGGCCGGCGTCCGCGCCGAGGCGTTTCGCAGCGTCACCGACGACCTGCGGACCGACGCCGCGGGCATCCCGGCAACCTACGTCCGCGTCTCGCCGCAGCTCCAGGTCGAGCGGTCGTTCGGCGACCGCGTCGTGCTCCAGGCCGCGGCAGGCCGTTACCACCAGTTCCTGTCGCTGATCTCCAACGAGGCCTTCTCTGCCTTCGACACGTGGGTCACGACGGGTGTCGGCGTGGAGCCGCAGAGCGGGGACCAGCTCGTGCTCGGCGCCAAGACGCGCCTCGGCGGCGGCTACCGC
This sequence comes from Rubricoccaceae bacterium, assembly GCA_036399715.1. Lineage (GTDB taxonomy): Bacteria > Bacteroidota > Rhodothermia > Rhodothermales > Rubricoccaceae > DASVSE01. The sequence continues at coordinate 14,987 of DASWMO010000027.1, read as the reverse complement.
CTCGACGTCGAGGCCTACGGCCGGACGATGCGCGACCTGTTCGACATCCGGCCCGAGGTGCAGGACGTGTCCGGGCTGGCATACCAGGAGCTGTTCCGCTTCGGCCGCGGCTACGCCGCCGGCGCCGAGTTCCTGCTCGAAAAGGGGACCGGCCGCCTCACGGGCCTCCTGAGCTACACCCTCGGCACGACGCGCCGACGTTACCCCGCCGAGCCCGCCTTCTCGACCTACTTCCCCCCCAAGTACGACCGCCTCCACGACGTTACCGCCGTCGCGAGTTACGACATCGGCCGCGGGTGGAAGGTCACGACGGCCGGCACGTTCGCGACCGGGCAGGCGTACACGGCGCCGACGGACCGCTACGAGATCTCCGGCCTGCCGTTCAGCACGACGAGCGCGGACGGCCTCTTCTCACCGAGCCTCAACAACGCCCGCCTGCCGAACTACCACCGCGTCGACGTCGGGCTCGCACGGAGTGGGCGGACGCTGATGTTCCGCGACACCGAGGTTCAGCTGCAGGTCGTCAACCTGTACAGCCGCCGCAACGTGTGGTTCGTGACGTACGACTTCGACGCCAACCCCGTCGAGATCACGCGGGTGACGCAGCTGCCGCGCCTGCCCAACGTCTCGTTCACCGTCCGCTTCTAGCCGATGCGCCTCCGCCCGATGCCCCGATTTCTCGCCCTCGCTGCACTCGCACTCGCCGTCTCGGCGTGCGACACAGCCGCGCCTGAGTCGACCGGCCCGCAGGTCGTCGTGGCGGGCTTCCTCGAAGCCAGCGAGCGCCTCGCCGACGTCCGGATCACGCGGACGGTCCCGCTCGGGAGCGTCTACGACTCGACGGCCGTCCTGCGAGACGCCCGTGTCGAGGTGCAGTTGCTCAGCGCATCGGGTGGCGTCGTCGAGGAGGCCGTGCCGTACGCGCTCGACGCAGAGACCGGCGCCTATGTGCCGACGCTGACCCGGGCCGCGCTCGCCGGGCGGACGTACCGCCTCGTCGCGGTCGCCCTCGGCGACACGGTCACCGCCGAAACGACTGTCCCGGCCGAGATCACGCTCGTCGCGCCGCCGCCCGACGAGGTCTTCTACCAGGCCGACCCGCGCGGACCGCAGCTCCGCATCACGACGAGCTCCGTCGCTGGCCGCCAGTCGGTCTACATCGCCTCAACGGCCGCCCAGGCGCCCGACGAGTTCGAGCCTGTCGTCGTTGACGGCGAGGAGCGCTTCCGCAGCCGCAACGTGCCCGGCCGTTTCCGGCCCGTCCCGTTCGTCGCCCTCTTCGCCGACTGCGACGAGGTCGGCGACCGGCTCGTCTGTGACGAGGACCCGAACGACCTCTACACCTCCGGCTCGTCGCCGATCATCAACGAGTCCAGCTACGTCCTGCCCGGCGACGGGACGGCGATCGTGAATGTGCCGTGGCTCGCGTTCGGCTTCTACGGCCCGTCCACGATCTCGCTCGTCGCGCTCGACGACGCCTTCCAGGACTTCGTCGAGACGCAGACGCTCCAGCAGAACCCGACGACAATCTCGCCCGGGGAGGTCCCCAACGTGACGACGAACGTCCGCGGCGGGCTCGGTGTCTTCGGCTCGTTCGCGCGCATCACGACGCAGACGACGATTCGGGAGCGGTAGCGGCAGACAGCACGGCGCCGAGGCCGCACGCCCGGTGCGATCTTACCGGCCTAGACTCACCCGATACTCTGCATGGGACGCATGTTCGAGAAGCGCAAACACACCATGTTTGCGCGCTTCGACCGGATGGCGAAGCAGTTCGCCCGCATCGGCACGGACATCACGATCGCCGTCCGCGCCGGCGGGCCGGACCCCGACGGCAACCCGATGCTGCGGCGCGTGATCCAGAACGGGCGCGCCGTCAACATGCCCAAGGACAAGATCGACGCCGCGATCAAGCGGGCGGTCGGGCGCGACGCGACCGACTACGAGGAACTCCGTTACGAGGGCTACGCGCCGCACGGCATCGCGCTCGTCATCGAGACGGCGACCGACAACCCGGTCCGGACCGTCGCCAACCTGCGGACGCACTTCAACAAGGGCGGCGGCGCGCTCGGGACGGACGGCTCGGTGACGTACCTCTTCCGGCACATGGGCGTCTTCACGCTCCGCGCCGAGTCCGTCCCGGGCGACCCCGAGGAACTGGAGCTGGAGCTCATCGACGCCGGCCTCGACGAGATGGGCGAGTCCGAGACCGACAAGGGCGAGCCGACGCTCGTGCTCCGGTGCGACTTCACCGAGTTCGGCAACCTCCAGCGCGCCCTGGAAGCACGCGGCATCGAGCCGCTGTCCTCCGAAGCCGAGTGGGTGCCGCTCGCCGAAACGGACCTCAGCGAGGAGGACGCGGCCGACGTGCTCAAGCTCATCGAGCGCCTCGAAGGCGACGACGACGTGCAGCAGGTCTTCCACACGCTCGCCTGAGCATGCTCCCCGTCAGGGCGCCGCAGCCGGCGCGTAATCCGGGGCGAGCGGGCGGACGACCATCCAGATGTCCTCGGTCGGGCGGTCCGGGCCGCGCGTCGGGACGGCCGCGATGGCGTCGAGCACGTCGAGACCTTCGATGATCTCGCCGAAGACGGTGTACTGGCCGTCGAGGTAGGGCGCGCCGCCTTCGGTCGCGTAGCGCGCCGCGAGGTCGGGCGCGAACGTGAACGACGGGTTGCCCGTCCCCTGGCGGACCATCGGCTCGACCTGGGGCAACTCGCGCGGGCCGAACGGGCGGCCCTGGACGAGGAAGAACTGGCTCGGCGAGGACGCCCGGAGCGGGTTGACCTCGTCGCCCTGGCGGGCGGCGGCGAGGGCACCGCGGACGTGCGGGCGGCCGATCTCGGCCGGGATCGTCGCGCCCGGCGAGTCGAGCCCGTCGTTCGACGGGTCGTCGTCGCGCGTGTTCGGGTCGCCGCCCTGCGCCATGAACGTCGGGATGACGCGGTGGAAGAGCGTCGAGTCGAAGAGGCCGGCCGCGGCGCGCGCGCGGAAGTTGTCGCGGTGCAGCGGCGTCTCGTCGAAGAGGCGGACGACGAGGCGGCCCTTGGGCGTCGTGATCTCGTAGACGTTGGTGGCGACAGGCGCCGGTGCGGGCGCCGGCACCTGGGCCGCGGCGGGGCGGGCCGAGCGGGCGGTCCGGCGGGCGCGGCGCTGCGCATCGGCGGGCGGCGCGAGGGCGAGGATGACGGCGAGAAGAGCGGCGAGCGACAGACGGGGCATCGGGAAGGGCAGGACGAAGGAGAGAAAGGTAGGGCGAGGCGGGGCGGGAACCCGTCCGGCGCACGTCGCGTGAGCCGGGCAGCACCGCGCTTCGGCGGGGTGACTCTCTGCAGGAACTCCCTGCTTGCCAGCCCGCCCGGTGAGAAATCGCCGGGCGGGTTGTTTTCGTCTGTCGGCCCGCACAAACCGCCCGATCAGCCAGCGAAGTGCTGCGCAGCGGCGATGAAGCGGACGACGTAGTCGCGCGTCTCGGTCGGCAGCGACGTCCGGAGGTCCCAGAACGTCGGCGTCTCGCCGGTCCGCGCCTCGTAGGCCATCACGAGGCGGCGCACGCGGGCCGGTCCGCAGTTGTAGGCGGCGAGCGCGAGCTGCCAGTCGCCGTCGAACTGCCGCCCGAGGCCGTCAAGAAAGCGGACCGCGGCGTCCGTCGAGCGCTGCGGGTCGCGGACGCTCCACGCGTCGAGGCCGAAGTCGGCCGCCGTCCCGGGCATGAACTGCCAGAGGCCCGCTGCCCCTGCGGGGCTCGTCGCGGCCGGGTTGAGCGCGCTCTCGATGACCGCGACGTACTGAAGCTCGGCGGGCAGGCCGCGGCGCGTGAGGGCGCGGACGATCATCGGCAGAAAGCGGCGCCCGCGCTCGACAGCGGCGGCGAAGCGAGTCGCGACGATGCCGCGCTGGCGCTCGACGAGCGGCGCGGCGTCGGCCGGAAACGAGAGCGCGGTGGCTGAGCCCGACGCGCCGCCGGCGTGGTACTCGGCGAGGACGTCGCGGAAGGCCGCACCCTGGCCCTCGACCGTCGTCACAGCGACCTCGGCTTGGACGCGGCGGCGCGTTTCAACGGCCTGCTCGGCCCATTGAAGGGCAGCGTTGTCGGTCGTCGTGTCCACCGAGACGGTGTCGGCCGCGGGCGGCGCGAGGGACTCGGTGGAGACGGCGACGGGCTGAACAGCGGGCTGGGCGGCGGCGGACGCCGCGACAAACAGCGCGGCGAGGCAGAAAACGGAAAGCCGGGACATTCGAAACCTGGTGGTGAGCAAAGCGGAGGCCCGCGCCGGGGACATCCGCCCTGGCATCCGGCCGCCGACCCGGCGGCACGGCGGCCGGATGCCAGGGTCAACCCGGGCCCCCTGCCCGGAGATACATAGGTCACACACTTTCACCCGGACTGCGCATAGCCAGTCTGCCGCACCACTCCCTCCGTCGCCCAACCGTGCCGCCGCTGGAGGAGCGGCGTCGAGGGGGAGCGACACCCCGAACGTCGCGCAGCAACGCCCGCTGCCCCTTTGCACCACGGCCCCGCTTCTCATTTGCCACCTCCCTCAAACATGTCATCCTGAAACGAGGTCAGGATGACAACGGGGTGGGGAAGAGGTGCTCCTCGGCGTCCGCGCCTAGAGGTCGTCTCCCAGTCCCCGCCGCCGCGCTAGATCTCTACGTCGCGGTGCGTCTCGAAGTACTGCGCCGCGGCGATGAAGCGGACGACGTAGTCGCGCGTCTCGGCCGGCAGGGAGGGCCGAAGGTCCCAGAATGTTGGCGTCTCGCCGGTTCGGGCGCGGTGCGCGGCGACGAGGCGCCCGACGCGGCCGGGGCCGCAGTTGTACGCCGCGAGTGCGAGTTGCCAGTCGCCGTTGAACTGCCGCCCGAGGGTGTCCAGGAAACGGACGGCGGCGTCGGTCGAGCGCATCGGGTCGCGGACGCTCCACGCGTCGAGGCCGAACTCGGCGGCCGTGTCGGGCATGAACTGCCAGAGGCCGGCCGCGCCGACGGGGCTCGTCGCCGAGGGGTTGAGCGCGCTCTCGATGACCGCGACGTACTTCAACTCGTCCGGCAGGCCGCGCCCGCGCAGGGCCTGCTCGATCATCGGCAGCATCCAGCGCCCGCGCCCGACCGTGTCGGCGAAGCGGCCGCTGACGACGGCCGTCTGCCGGTCGACGAGCGCTTCGGCGCCGGGCGGGACAGCGAGCAGGGCCGGCGCGGCGATCTGGCGCCGCAGCGCCGCGACGCGCGCGCGGAGGCCGGACGGTCGGGCCTGCCGACGGGCCTCGTCCTCCTGCCGGACCCACGCGAGGACCGCGTCGACCCGCATCGAGTCGGCGAGGGCATCGTCGGCGAGGGCGCGGGCCCGCGTCGTGTCGGGCGGGGCAGAGGCTGGGGCCGCGGCGCGGACGGCAGGGGCGGCGGCGAGCAGAGCGAGCAGAGCGAGGCGCGTCACGAAGCGGGAGAGGCGGGTCCGGACGGAGTATCGGCCGGTCGCGGCCGGACAGAACCCCGCGGGCCCTTCCGGGCGTACCGTTCTGGCGAGCTTCCCCGTCGCCTCGCCCGCCCAGACCCCCGACCGATGCCGCAGGCCCTGACCATCCTCTTCGTCGACGACGAGCCGGACCTCGTGCCGCTCATCCGCCAGACGTTCCGCCAGCAGGTCCGCGACGGGTCGCTCACGCTCGCCTTCGCCGCCGACGGCGTCGAGGCGCTGGAGTACCTCGCCGCCCACCCCGACGTCGAGGTCGTGGTGACGGATATCAACATGCCGCGCATGGACGGGCTGACGCTGCTCGGCCGCCTCGGCGACCTCGGCCGGCTCATGAAGGCTGTCGTCGTGACGGCCTACGGCGACATGGAGAACATCCGGACGGCGATGAACCGCGGTGCGTTCGACTTCCTTACGAAGCCGATCAACATGGAGGACCTGCGGATCACGCTCGGGCAGGCACGCGAGGCCGTCGAGCGCGACCGCGAGGCCGACCGCGTCCGTGCGACCATCACGCGCTACCTCTCGGACAAGATCGCCGGCGCCGTTCTCTCGGACCCCGAGGCGTTTTCGGGCGGCCAGAAGCGCGAGGTCTCGGTCCTGATGAGCGACATCTCGGGCTTCTCGCAACTCGCCGAGCGCCTCGACGCGCAGCGCGTCGTCGAGCTGCTCAACGTCTACCTCACCGTCATGACGGACGTCATCGACGCGCACGACGGGGCCATCGACGAGTTCATCGGCGATGCGATCCTCGTCATCTTCGGCGCGCCGATCCGCGATGAGGACCACGCGACAAAGGCCGTCGCGTGCGCGGTCGACATGCAGCAGCAGATGGCCGAGGTGAACCGGCGCCTCGCCGAGCGCGACCTGCCGCCGCTCGAGATGACCGTCGCCGTCAACACCGGCGAGGTCATCGTGGGGACCATCGGCTCGGAGAAGCGCGCGAAGTACGGCGTCGTCGGGAGCCCGGTGAACCTCACGAGCCGCATCCAGACGCTCGCCGCGCCCGGCGAGGCGCTCGTCTCGGAGCCGACCTACGCCGCGACCGGCGGCGACGCCGGCCCGGTTCGCATCGGCGAGACGCGCCACGCGCAGCTCAAAGGCTTCACCGAGCCCGTCGCGATCCATTCGGTCTCGGGCATCGGCGACCAGTCCGTGCCGGACGATGCGGGCGCGCTCGCCGAACTCGCGGCCGAGGCGCCGTTCACGTTCGCGGTCCTCGACGGCAAGCGCCTCGTCGATACGGGCGCGACGGGGGCCGTCGTGCGAGCGTCGCCATCGGGCGCGCTCGTCCGCATCGATGCGCCCGTGCAGACGCGTACGGACGTCCGGCTGACGCTGCGCGACGCGCCGGGCGAGGCCGTGTACGCCAAGGTCGTCGAGGTCGGGGAAGACGAGGCGGGTCCGTGGGCGCGGCTGCGCTTCGCCGCGCTCCCGCCGCTCGCCGCGGCGGCTCTCGGCACGGCCGCGAGCCCGGCGCTGACGTGATGGACGCACCCGCTGCCCTAGCTCGCCGGTGGAGGCTCGGCCGCCGGTGGCCCCACCCCGCGGCTCCGGTGCCGATGGCAGCCGCGCTCGCCGTCGGCCTCGTCGCCGCGGCGAGCCTCTGGGCTGCCGCTCAGCCCGCAACGGCGCCCGGCACGGCCGGGCCCGCCGCTGCCCGCGACGGCTCCGATGCGGTCGCCTTCCGACACCTCACGCGCGAGCAGGGCCTCCCGAGCCAGGCCGTCTACGCCGTCGCGCAGGACGCGCTCGGCTTCGTGTGGATCGGGACAGCAGACGGCCTCGCCCGCTACGACGGCCTCGACGTGCGGGTCTTCCGCCACCGCGCGGACTCGTCGAGCGTCGTCGGCAACGAGATCCTCGCGCTCGCTGCGGGGGCAGGCGGCGAGATGTGGATCGGGACGTCGGACGGGCTGAGCCGTTACGACCCGGCCCGCGAGGCGTTCGAAACCGTCGCCGGGCTGCCCGACGACAACGTGCTCGCGGTCGCCGTGGACACCGCTGGCGTCGTCTGGGCCGGGACCGACGGCGGCCTCGCCCGCGTCGTTCGGCGCGCCGGCGAGCCCGACGAGTCCGACGAGGCGGGCACGGTCAGCCCATTCGACGTGACCGTCTATGAGACCCGCGCAGGCACCGCGACGGCCCTTCCCGACGCTGTCGTGCAGGCGGTCTTGCCGGACGCCGCCCGCGGCGTCGTGTGGGTCGGGACGGGCGACGGCCTCGCCCGCCTCGACCCGACGACGGGCCGCTTCCGGACCTTCCGTCCGGAGGGGGCGACCGCGGCGGACGTCTCGGCGCTCGGCCTCAGCGAGCGCGGCTCGGTCCTCGTCGGGACCGCAGGTGACGGGCTGTTTGCTCTCGACCCGCGCTCGGGCCGTTTCACGCCCGTCGACGTGGGGCCGGGCCTGAACGCGCGCCTCGTCTTGGCTGTCCACGAAGACACCGGCGGGACGGTCTGGGTCGGGACCCTCGGCGGCGGCCTGCGGCGGCTCACGCCCGGGGCCGGCGTGACGCTCTACGAGGCCGACCCCAACGACCCGGCAGCCATCGCCGACAACCAGGTCGCGGCGCTCTTCGAAGACCGCCAGGGCATCCTCTGGGCGGGGACCTACGCCGGGCTCGACCGCTTCGACCGCTCCTCCGGCACGGCTGTCCGCCTCCGCCACGCGACCGACGACCCGGCGTCGCTCGCGAGCACGACGGTCCGCTCGGTCCTCGCGACCCGCGACGGCACGCTCTACGTCGGCACGGACCGCACGCTGGACCGCTCAGTCGACGGCCGCACGTTCACGCACACCGAGATCGGCGTCGAGGGCGGTCTCGGCGCGCACGCCGTCTCGGCGCTCTACCAGGACCGGGCCGGGGCGGTCTGGGTCGGGACTGAGGGGGCCGGCTTTTACCAGATCGCGTCGGGCGGCGCGCTCGACAAGGCGCCCGTAGAGGGCGAGATCGGTAACCTGACGACGGTGCAGGCGTTCTTCGAGGACCGCGCCGGCCAGTTCTGGGTCGGGACGCTCTCGGACGGCCTGCTGCTCTACGACCGCGCGGCGAAGACGGCGCGGCGCTTCCGCGCGCGGGCCGGGCAGCGCGGCGCGCTCATCAGCGACAACGTGCGGGCGCTCACGCAGACGGCCGACGGGACGCTCTGGATCGCGACGGCCGACGGCCTGTGCCGGCTGGAGAGCGCGGCCGGCGCGGGCGCCTTCGCATGTCCCGGCCGCGGCACCGGTGCCGCGGCCGGCGACTCGGCCCTCGTCGGCGACGACCTCTACGCCCTTCACGCCTCGACGGACGGGAGCCTGTGGGCCGGTGGACGCAACGGCCTCGTCCACGTCGACGAAAGCGGGGCAGTCCGGCGCTACACCGCTGCCGACAACGGCCTAGCGGGCGAGACCGTCTTCGCGATCCTCCCCGGCGACCGCGACTACCTCTGGCTGAGCACCAGCGGCGGCCTGAACCAGATCGAGCCGACGTCGGGCGTCGCGTCGAGCCGCCTGGGCGTCGGCGGGGCGGACCGGACGTTGGGCACGCCGGCCGCGCGGGCACCCGACGGCCGGCTGTTCGTCGGGGGAGCGGACGGGCTGCTCGCGTTCTACCCGCGGCAGGTCGTCACCCGCAACAGCAATCCGCCGCAGGTCGTCATCACGGGCGTCGACGTGCTCGGACAGGCCGTCGTGCCGGGCCCCGAGAGCGCGCTCGACGCCGCGGCGCCCGTCGCGCACACGCTCCGGCTGAGCTACGACGACGAGTACGTCACGCTGCGCTTCGCCGGGCTCCACTTCGCGGACCCCGCGCGCAACACCTACCGCTTCCGCCTCGAGGGCTTCGACGACGCGTGGCGCGACGCCGGCACCGCCCGCGAGGCGACGTACACCAACCTCGACCCGGGCCGCTACACCTTCCGCGTGCAGGCCGCCAACCCGGACGGCGTCTGGAGCGAGCCCGGGGCGGCCATCGCTGTGACCGTCCGGCCGCCGTGGTGGCGGACGGTCTGGGCCACGCTCGCCTTCATCGGCCTCGCCGGCGTCGCGCTCGTCCGCGGCGAGCGGTGGCAGAAGACGCGCCTGCTGCGGCAGGAGCGCGAGCGCGCCGAGCGCCGCGAGGCCGAACTCCGCGCCGAGACGGCCGAGGCCGACGCGGAGCGTCAGCGCGCTGAGACGGCCGCGCTCCAGGCCGAGAACCGCCGCGCCGCGGCCGAGGTCGAGCGCGCCCGTGAGGTCCACGAGGCCAACGACAAGCTCGAAGCCGCCAACTCGCGCCTCGAGACGTCGCTCGGCGAGCTCCGCGCGACCCAGACGCAGCTCGTGCAGTCCGAGAAGCTCGCATCGCTCGGGCAGCTCACCGCCGGCATCGCGCACGAGATCAAGAACCCGCTCAACTTCGTCAACAACTTCGCCGACCTCTCGGTCGACCTCGCGGCTGACCTCCGGCAGGACCTCGAAGCCGCCGGCGACCGGCCCGTCGCGGAGGTCCTGCCGACTATTACCGACCTGCTCGACGACCTCCAGGACAACGCCCGCCGCATCCGCGAGCACGGGCAGCGCGCGGACCGGATCGTGCGGGCGATGCTGCTCCACAGCCGCGGCGGGGCCGTCGAGCGGGCGCGCGTGGACGTGAACCGCTTCGTCGAGGAGTACGCCAACCTCGCCTACCACGGCGCGCGCGCCAACGACGCCGACCTCGTCGTGGATGTCCGCCGCGACTTCGACGATGCGGCGGGCGAGGCGGAGGTCGTGCCGCAGGAGCTCGGCCGCGTGCTCATCAACCTGCTCTCGAACGCGTTCCACGCCGTCGGCGAGCGCAAGCGGGCCGGCGAGGCGGACTACGCGCCGGCCGTGACGCTCCACACGCGTCGCGAGCCGGCCGCTGGCGCCGCCGGGGGCGCCGGAGACACGGTCGAGATCGCGCTCGCCGACAACGGGCCGGGCATCCCCGAGGCCGTCCTGGAAAAGATCTTCGAGCCGTTCTTCACGACCAAGCCCGCCGGCGAGGGGACGGGCCTCGGGCTCTCGCTCGCGTACGACATCGTGACGCAGGTCCACGGCGGCACGATGGCCGTCGAGAGCGCAGTCGGGACCGGGACGACGTTCACGATCCGCATTCCGGCCAGCGCCCCGCCCGTCGCCGTGGGCTGAGGTGCGGCGACCGGACGAGGCGGCGTTACTGGACGGCCAGCGTGCGGACGGTGAACCCGGGGAGGCCGCGCGCGACGACGACCGTCCGCGCGGCCGTCGGGGCCGTCCCCGTCAGCGGCGCCACCTCGACCCAGTCGACGCAGATCGGCATGTCGGGTACGGGCACGCCGGCCACGGCCGGCGGGCGGACGAGGAAGCCGCTGCATTCGCCGCCAGTGTCACCGGCCGGACGCTGGCCCGACCCCTCGGAGTCCGACACGACGACCCACCGGCCGCCGTCGCGGACGGCGTGGACCGAGCCCGACTTGCCGCTGCCTTCGCCCCCGCTCTGCTCCAGCAGCATTCCCGCGACGGGCCGGCCGGCGACGACGGGCACCCTCGAAAGCTTGAACACCGTCACGCCATCGAGCTTGTACTCCAGCGCGACAGCCGTCACGCCAGCCGCGGCGCCGAACGAGAACACGAACCGCACGCGCTCCTGCGGCAGCCCGACCGCGAACAGCGACGCGATCTCGGAGCCGTCCGCCGCTTCGACGCGCGTCCCGAAGCGGCCGCCGTCGGGGACCGTGATCGGGTCGATGGTCGCGTCGACGCGCTGGCGCAGGCCGGGCACGGCGAAGCCGCCCTCCGCTCCGGCTGGGATGTCGGACACGACGAGCGTGGTCCCGCTCGTGCGCAGCGACGCCCCACCGACGGGCTCGACCGTGACCCCGCCGTACGCCACGCCAGGGCCGTCTGCTGAGTCGCACGAGGCGAAAGAGAGCGCAGCGAGCACGAGTGCCGCAGCACTCAGGAAGTTGGAACGCATGGGGTTGGTTCGAAGGGCCGGAGGGACGGTCCCTGAGTCTACGGCACGCCGGCGCCGCAAGCCGTCCATTGTGCCATCCCTCGGCCTGCTGTAAGGCGGCGATCACGCGCCGGGGCACGTCGGCACGCCCTCCGAGGCGGGCCCGGGGGCACCCGGCGGGGCGCCTGCGGATCAGCACAGGCCCCGGCGCGTATCCGCGCCTCCGCCGAACCCCGAGACACGCGATGAAGAGCCTCTGGTCGAGCCTGATCACCCGCGACGCGCCCGACCCCGAGGACACGCTGCTGAGCGCGATCCCGCTCTTCGAGGACCTCACGCCGCGCGAGATCGACGCCGTGCAGCGGTTGCTTCACCGCCGCGACTATGTCGCCGGGGAGTCCGTGTTCGTCCAGGGCGAGCCCGGCCTCGGGATGTACATCATCTCGCGCGGCGTCGTCTCGATCCAGTCCGAGCCCTCGGGCCGCCAACTCGTCGAACTCCGCGACGGCGACTTCTTCGGCGAGATCGCGCTCCTCAACGAGGTCATCCGGACCGCGACGGCCCGCGCCAAGACGGACTGCACGCTGTTAAGCCTCTTCCAGCCGGACCTGCTCGGGCTGCTCGAGCGGAGCCCGCGCCTCGGCGTGAAGGTGCTCCTGTCGCTCGCGCGCCTCGTCGGGATGCGGCTCGTCCAGGTCAGCGCCGAGTCGGAGGGCTATGCCAGCGACTGTGAGGGCCTTCGGTCTGAGATCGCGCGGCTGCAGCCCGACACCGCTGGGAGCGCCGAGGCCGGCACAGAGGCGGCATGACGGACGACGCGACGCCCGCGCCCACGCGGCCCGGCCGAACCCTCAGCCTCTGGGTGGCGCTCGGCTCGCTCGCGCTCATGGTGCTCGTGGTGCGCGCCGCGCCGGACCTCGTCGCACTCGTCGTGCTCGGGGCGACGCTGGCGTACCTGCTCGTGCCCCTCGTGGACCGCCTCGAACGCCTCGGCATGGGCCGGACGCTCGGGACGTCGCTTGTGCTCGTCGGCCTCGCCGTCGTCGTCGGCGGAACGGCGTACGCGGCCGCACCGACCATCGCCGCGCAGGCGGAGCAGATCCAGCTACGCTGGGAAAGTGGCGAGTTGCTGCGTCTGCTCAGCCGCGCCGAGGCCGCCATCGCGGCCCACCTCCGCGGCACGCGTGCCGAAGACGTCGGCCTCACGTCGGCCGTGCGGCAGTGGGCCGAGTCCGACAGCGCCCCGCTCGTGGGCTACCTCCCGACCGTCCTCAACGCCGTCTCGAACGGCGTCGTCGTGCCGTTCGTGCTGTTCACCCTCCTCCGCGACGGGCCCGTCCTGCGCAAGCGCCTCCTCGCCGTCGTCCCGAACCGCTACTTCGAGTTCGGCATGAACGTCCTCTACAAGGCCGACGCGCACCTCGGCGGCTACCTCCGCGGGCAGGCCGTGATCGCGCTCCTCGTCGGCCTCTCGACGGCGCTCGCGCTCGGCGTGCTGGGCGTGGACTACTACCTCGTCCTCGGTGCAGTGACGGGCCTGGCCAACCTCGTGCCGTACGTCGGCTTCGCCGTCTCGGCGGGCCTCGCGCTCGTCGTCTCCGTCGTCACGACGGGCGACTTCAGCCAGGCGGCCGGCGTGATCGCGGTCTTCGTCGTGCTCCAGACGGTCGAAAACATCGTCTTCCAGCCGTGGATCACGGGGCGGACGGTCTCGATGGACCCGGCCCTCGTGCTGCTCGCGATCCTCGTCGGCGGCCGCCTCGGGGGCGTGCTCGGGATGGCCCTCGGCGTACCGGCCGCGGCCATTCTCAAAGTCGTCGCCGTGGAAACGGTGACCGGCCTTCGGCGATATCACCTCTGACGTTCTGCCCGGTTTGATGCCTGCCCCCCACTCCGATCCCGCTCGCCTGACGGCCCGCTTCTGGGGCGTCCGCGGCTCGATCCCGACGCCGCAGGCGGGCCACCTCGGCGTGGGCGGCAACACGTCGTGCGTCGAGGTCCGCGCGTCCGACGGGACCATTCTCGTGCTCGACGCCGGGACGGGCATCCGCGCGCTCGGCTACGCGCTCGCGGCCGAGGCGGCCGGCACGCCGATGACGATCCACGTCGTGCTGTCGCACTTCCACTGGGACCACCTGCAGGGGCTGCCGTTCTTCGCGCCCCTGTTCTCTCCCAGCCACGATGTCCGCTTCTACGCCGTCACGGACGACGGCCGGCTGGACCGCCTGCTGCACGGCCAGATGTGCTTCCCGTACTTCCCGGTGCCCTTCAGCGACCTCGCGGCGTCGACGCGGACCATCTCGCTCCGTGAAGGCGAGCCGCTCCAACTCGGTCCGATGACGATCCGGCCGTTTCCCGTGAACCACCCGCAGGGCGCGCACGGCTTCCGGATCGAGTGCGGCGGCGCGACCCTCGTCTACGCGACCGACTACGAGCACGGCGTCGCGTCGTTCGACGCCGGCCTGCGCGAGGCCGTCCGCGGCGCGGACGTGCTGATCTCGGACGCACAGTACACGCCGGACGAGTACCGCCTGCGTGTCGGATGGGGCCACACGACGTGGGAGAAGGCCGCCCACCTCGCGCGCGACGCGGGCGTCGGGCGGCTGTACCTCTTCCACCACGACCCCGCCCACGACGACGCGGCGCTGGCGCGGATCTGCGACTGCGCCCGCGAGGAGTTCGCGGCGTCCGATCTCGCCTGCGAGGGCAGCGAGGTCCGTCTCTAACCGACCCACCGGAGGGCCGACACGCGAGCGGGGGGGCCGAGGCGCTGTGCCCCGGTCCCCCGCTCGCGTTCCGAATCCAGTCCTAGCCGCGCGTGGGGCGCTGCAGGCGCAGCGTCTGGCCCGCGCGGACGTTTCCGTCGCGGAGGCCGTTCCACTGCTGGAGCTCGCGGACCGTGACGCCGGCCCGCTGCGCGATGCGCGTCAGGTTGTCGCCCGCGCGGACCACGACCGTCCGCGGCGCGGGTGGGGGGGCCGGAGCGGCGGCTGCGCGGCGGCTCCGTGCCGGCGCGGCGTCGGCCGAGACGATGAGCCGGCGGCCGGCGAAGAGCTGGTCGCCCTGGACGCCGTTCCAGTCACGGAGCTGCTGGACGGTCACGCCGTACTGGCGCGCGATGCTCGACAGGTACTCGCCGCGGGCGACGACGTGCGAGGTCGGGCGGCGCTCGGCGCGGTCCGAGACGACGCGGACGGGCACACGGGCCTCACGCGTCGGGCGGGCCACGGGCGCCGGCGCGGCTGCGACGGGCGCCGGCGTAGGCCGCGCCCGGGCGAGCGCCGACACGTCCGGCCCGAGCAGGCCCGCCGTGGCAACAGGCGTCGCCGCACGCGTCGGACGGGGAGCCGGCGTCTCCGCACGCGGTGCCGGTGCCTGGGCGACGAGAACGGGCTCGGCGACCTCGGGTTCGGCCGTCTCGACCGGCTCGCCGGTCTGCTCCGCGACCATCGCGGCGCGGGCCGCGATAAGCGCCTCGCGGTCCAGCGTCTGCTGCGACGGTGCCTCGTCGCGCGGCGCGTCGTCGCGGCGCGTCTGCGCGACGGCAGCGGCGAGGGCCTCGGTCCGGGCGGCGTCGCGGCTCTGCTCGCGC
>DASWMO010000026.1:0-4095 GCA_036399715.1 Rubricoccaceae bacterium | reverse complement strand
GGCGGCACGGAGACGAGAGTAAGCCCTACCACGGCGCCGGACGTGCCGTCGGGTGCAGAGGCAAGTTCTGCCGCACCCCACCAGGGGCTACCCCACAACCATGACGGCCACGATGCCGAGTGCCGCACCCGTCAGGTACAGTTCGGCACGCGCAAGGGCGGGGCTTTCAAACTTCGAGGCGAGCACGCGCGCGACCGCCGAGAGTCCAAAGGCGACGAGCGCCAAGCCGTACCGGGGCTGCGTGCTGCTCCGAGTCGTCATGTCGTAGACGCCCATAGCGGCCAAGAGGAGACCGGCGACGAGGCCCGTCCAGAACCGGGTGTCAGAGACGGGAGGAGCAGTGAGTGTGGGCATGGCGAGTGCGGCAGAACACATGGCCGCTCACCGGTGGCACGGACCGAGAAGCTAGGAGATCAAGACGACAGACGGGCCGTCCGGTGCAGCGGCGGGTTGGGCAGACGGGGGGTCAGGGCGTGACGGTGCACCGGTCCACCCGCCGGTATCCGAAGGGCACGACCAGAAACCCGGCGGCCCCGCCGCTCGCCCCAAGGATCATGGCCGCCCGCGCATCGGCCTCGCTGTAATCGCCGTCGGTGGAGAGGGCAGCCGCGCTCGTGAGCGCGACCACGGTCCCAAGACCGACCCCCACCATGAAGCGGTGGCGGACGAGCGGGAGCCACGGCCGCACGGAACCTTGGATAGCCGAGGTTGGCACCCGCCTCGGTACCCCGCCCTCACCCCACCACGCCCCGGTGTAGAGGTCGAGGGAGTCAATGGTCCCACCGACCCGGAACCGGAGGCGGTCGACGGCCCAGATCCGGACGGTGTCACCGGTGGCGAGCGCGACCCGGGTGAGGCCGGCACCAGGAAACCCGTGGTGGTTCAGGGGGTTGGTCGCGAAGTCGACGCAGCGGAGGGGATCGTCCGTGAGGGTTTCCCGGGTGGCCGTGCACCCAGCGAGCACGAGTGTGAGGGCGAGTGCGGTCCAACGAGTCATCGGGGACGAAAGGAGTCTGCCCAACACAGGGCGGCTCAACGGCCGCACGAGGCACAGCGCCTCGATGTGGCGAAAGTAGACGCGAACATCGGGAGGCGCGCCGACCACGGAAGGGCGGTCCGCTGCTGCCGCGAGTTATACGTTCTTCGGCAGAAACGTCGACCAGAGCGCGTCATCTGCTCGGGAACGAGGTGGTAGCTCCGCCGTCGGGCTTCCCCACGCCACCGAGAATCGAACGGTACACCGCTCGTTCTCGACAAACGCCGGGAGTGGGACGGTCAGACGGCCCGGCTCATATTCAACGAGCCCCTCACAGTATGGGTGGTCGCACCCGAGGATTTCCCATGTCCAACGGTCGGGCCACCAACCGGCGGCCCCGGCCGTGACGCAGTCGCCACTTACGGTCCCGAACGACACGTCGACCGTCTCACCCTCAATCTCGGCGTCTTGGTAAGTCAGGGCATCGAAGCACTCCCCGCTGTCGGGACTGTGATAGACCCACGAGGCGCCGGGGGACCAACCGATGGAGAGTGCGACCGGCGGCGTCGGCCGGTGAGCGAGGAGCCGCCAGGTGGCGAGGATGCACCCTGAGTCAGGTTCGACCGGAGGCCCCCCGAACGGCCTCATGAGCAACTCAGCCCAAAGGTCGGGCGAGTCCCAGAGCATGAGTTGACCGTCCCCCGTCGTCCCCGCTACGGTCTCTGAGGCGAGCGTGGTCAAGTTGTCACCGCCGATGGCACAGCGGAGTTCGACGACCCCGAGGGGCGTCTGAACAGCTGGAGCGGCAGCACTGCTCGGCTCGAATCCGTCGACCTCGAAGAGACTGGGACGCACGGGGGAGAACGTATAACGAATGGCCGCTCAGCGGCGGCACAGTGCGCCGAGGTGCGGAAGGGCGAAAGTAGACGGCGACGCCAAGACGAGCAACGACGCCAGCCGTGACGTCCGATGCAGAGGCGGGTTCTGCCGCCAGAGATCAGCGCGCAGGCGACGGACGCGCGAACCGGACGATATCCCGTTGCCAGTACGTCCTCCACCGGTCCCCGCCCACCTGCTCCGAGGTGATCACGGGGTCGAACGGCAAAACCCGGAAGGGGTAGCGGCCTGCTCTGTTTGGGAGGTAGGCCAGTTCGGCCTCCGGTAGCCGTTCGGCGAGCGCAACGATGACAGAATCGCTGTACGCCAAGCCCCAAAACCTCTCGTCCTCCAGTTCGGTGGCGACACCGGGCGGGGGAGGCGGGGATGCGGCGACGCGGAAGCGGATAGGCAGCGACGCTCCCGGCGGCAAGACGAGCGCCTTCTGCTCTGTACCCTCAACCGTAGTCGTGACGCGGACTGTGTCGGTCCCGAAGATGAGCGCAAAGGCACCGGGAGCCTCCGGGGCGGGCGGGATGGCAAACTCGTAGGCCTGCTCTCCCTGAACAGCAAACGCGAGCGTGTCGGCCGTCCGGTTCTCAAGGCGGGCATGCCCGCTAAGACTCCGCCCGCAGTTTCCTCCCATACAGAGGGGCGGTTCTTCCGTGTCGGCCTCCAAGCTTTCCAGCACGGCCATGAGGCGCGGCGTCGGCTTCTCCTGACATCCGACGGCCGAGACGGCGATCCCGAGCAGGATAGCGGCGGTGCGCATGGCGGCAGAACATTTGGCGGCTCAGCGGCCGCACGTGGCACAGCGCCCCGGCTAGGCGAAAGTAGGGGTGAGCGACCGAACGGGAAGCGACGCTCGACGGGCGGTCCGCTGCAGCCGCAGGTTCTGCGAGCGGCCCTACGGCCGAAATCGGGCCGGCGGGCTCACCGACGCCGGGACGAAGCGCAGGTCCGAGATCTTCGGAGACTGGAGCGAGCCGACGAACGTGCCCATCGTGTCAGCGCTGCCCGATCTCTCTGTGACCGTCAGGTCTTCGAGTTCTACGACCGTGCCGTACAGGCCCTCATCGAAGTAGAGCCGTGCGCCCGACGAGTCTTGCACCAAGTACACGTTCACGGGGTCACGCCCGCCCATCTGGACCGGGAAGTCCACCTCGCCTTGGCCGTCAACGCGGACGCGTCGGTACTGCTCCGTCCCAACGAAGTTGGGCATCGACTGCCGGCGGTAGACGACATCGGGGATTGTGTTAGGGAGGCTCAGAGTGACCTCCTGCCAGTCGCCGGCCTCATAGGCGCAGGACGACAACGCGAGGCAGAACAGGGCGAGGAAGGTCTTCAAGCCGAGCGGAAGTACGCAGAACACTTGGCCGCTCACCGGCGGCACGACGACAAGAGTAATCCTGCCACGACGGCGGCCGGGCCGTCGGGTGCAGCGGCTGGTTCGCTGGCGCCGCTGGAGCTCACCCATCCGAGTCGCTCGGGGGTTGAATGCGGAGACCGAGTTGGAGCTTGAGCGACCCGAGCAGCGGTTCGGGAGAAGACCACCGCCCGCCAGGTCCTGGCCCTGCGTCCGTCCAGGTCGCCCACGTCCCGGACCGGGCGCCATCGGGGACCAGGAGGTAAAGGGCGACGTCCCTCTGGGGCCCGAGACCGAGGTCGACCTGGTATCCGCCGTCTTCCCGCCGCCTCACGACGAGGGCCCGGGGGGAGACCGAGCCCTGCTCGAAGAGCGGCCACAGCGGAGGTGGGGGCGCGCCCTCGGCCACAGCCGCCGACCACACTCCAAATGCGGCATCTCCCGGGTAGACCGACTCGCCAGGGACGACGACACTGAGTCGGGCAACGAGCCGCCCGTCCCCGTCGGAGATCTCGACGGGGACACCGACCAGGTCGTGTGCCTCCCCGGGCGTCTGGGCGGTGGCGCATCCCACCGCCGAGCAGAGAGCGAGGGCAAAGAGGAGGGCCGATTTCATTCGGTAGGAGCGCCAGCGAACTGTTGGCGGCTCACGCGCCGCCCGGAGCAGCGTGCCCCGGCGGAGCGAAAGTAGACGCGCACAACCGAACGAGGCGTGGCGCGGGACGGGCGGTCGGGTGCAGACGCGGGTTATACATCCTGAGGCTAGATGCCAGACCGGACAGGACGACGAGATTCTGGCGACGCGCTGAGGGCAGCGACCATGTGGAGTGGACCATATGCCATCATGCCCACGACTGATGGAACGAGAAGGCCAAAG
>DASWMO010000025.1:0-13918 GCA_036399715.1 Rubricoccaceae bacterium | reverse complement strand
GCGCCGCTCGAAGGACACGAGCGCGCACGTGACGAGCTTCGCCGAGGTCGACGTGACCGGCCTCGTCCGGCACCGCGAGATGCACAAAAAGGCCTTCTAGGCGCGCGAGGGCGTCAAGCTGACGTACACGCCGTACTTCATCGCCGCGTCCATCGAGCCGCTCCGGGCCCACCCGCTCCTCAACGCGTCCGTCGAGGGCACGCGGATCCTGATCCGGAAGGACTACCACGTCGGGATCGCCGTCGCCCTCGAGAAGGGGCTCCTCGTCCCGGTCGTCCGCAACGCGGGCCAGCAGAACCTCATCGGGCTGGCCCACTCCGTCGCGGACCTCGCGGCGCGGGCGCGGACCAAGAAGCTCCAGCCGGACGAGCTCCAGGGCGGGACGTTCACGATCACCAACGTCGGCTCGCTCGGGAGCCTCATGGGCACCCCGATCATCAACCAGCCCCAGTCGGCGATCCTCTCGCCGGGGGCCATCGTGAAGCGGCCGGTCGTGATCGAGGACCCCGAGCTCGGCGACGTCATCGCGATCCGGCACATGGTCTACGTCTCGCTCTCGTACGACCACCGGATCATCGACGGGGCCATGGCCGCGAGCTTCCTGCAGGCCTACCGCGAGGCGCTCGAAGCGATCTCGCCCGACTCGGCGCTGCTGTAGAGCCGCGTGTCCGCTGGGCTGGAGGGACGCTTGCCGGGCGGCGGGCGTCCCTCTAGCTTTGCAGGATAACCGTTATCCCCCGCCGATGGCCGACGCCCCGCCCCCGCTCCGCCTGACGGTCGCCGAGCTGTCCTCCCGGCTCGACGCGTTCGTCTCGGAGTACCTCCGCGAGAAGAGCCCCGAGACGGCCGGGACGTACCGCCGCGCGCTCAACGAGTTCGAGCGCTACCACGCCGTCCGCGCCGCGCGCCCGTCGAGCCGGTTCGTCTTCGCCGAGGCCGACGTCGAGGCGTACAAGCGCTACCTCATGGACGAGCGCGAGCTCAGCCAGGTGAGTGTCTCGACCTACCTCACAGCCCTGCGGCGCCTCTGCGAATACCTCGTCGCGAGAGGAGACCTGGCCGAGAACCCCGCCCGGGCCGTCAAGGGCAACCGCCGGCCCGAGGTCCACACGCGCGCCGTCCTGCGCACGGACGAGATCGAGCGCCTGCTAGAGGCGCCCCCCGCCGGCTCGCTGATCGGCCTCCGCGACCGCGCGCTGATGGCGCTGATGGTCTACGGCGGCCTGAGCGAGATCGAGATCGTCCGCGCCGACCTCGACGACCTCGACCGGACGCTCATGGGCGCCTACCTGCGCGTCCAGGGCAAGGGCCGCCAGAGCAAGGACGCCCACGTCCCGCTCGACGCGGCCGCGCTCGACCCGCTCGACGCGTACCTCACGGCGAGGGGCCGCCCTCCGTCGGCCAGCGCGCCGCTCGTCGTGAGCCACGGCCACCGCTCGGACGGCACGCGGCTCAACACGCGCTCGGTCCGCGGGCGCGTCAACGAGCACCTCCGCGCGGCCGGCCTGAAGCGCCGCGCCGTGAGCCCACACTCGCTCACGCACACGGCTGCGCTGCTGTGGCTCAACGCCGGCCTGCCCGTCGACGAGGTCCAACGCCGGATGCGCCACGGGACGCTCGAGACGACCCTGATCCACTTCCGCAAGCAGGGCCTGCTGACGCGCCCGCCGGACGTCGGAACGGACTGAGGAAGGGGCAGCAAACACGCGTCGTGGTGGCCGGATGACACACGTGTGGCGGCCTGTAGTGCGTTCTTCCTGCGTCACACCACCGCACCCCGATGACTCACCCGGCCATCAAGCGGGGCCACTACGAGGCCCGCACGTTCCGTGTCGCCCGTCTCGACGACGCGGGGAATCTGGCGTTCCAGGCGCCGATCCCTCTCCTGATCCGAATCGTCCGTCCTGACGTGGACATGGCGCTGCACCTCCGCGACGGCGGCCGCCTCGGCGCGTCGGACGAGCGCCCCTTTGGCTCGGTCGACCTCGTCCAGACGGTCGCACCGTTTCTGCGCGAAGGCCTGCTCGATCCCGGAAATGGCCGGGCCAACCCTCTGCTGCCGCCGGTCCACGTGCTCCGCGAGGAGGAGGGGCTGACGTTCGCGCAGGTGGTCGCCTGCCTGAACTAACCTGACGGGGCCGGCTGCACGTGCGGCCGGCCCCGCGTCGCGTTTAGCGCCCCGGCGAGCGCCCGGCGACGACCTCGACCCACATCGGCACCGCGGTGCCAGGCTGGCTCGGCCCTGGCCCGGCGAGGGCGGCGACGCGGACCGTCAGGCCTTCGACCGTCGCCTCGCTCGGCATTGCCGGATCTTCCATGCCCGACGGCACGGCGAGCACCACGGTCTCGGCCCCGACGACGAGTTGCACGCGCGCACGGCCGGCCCAGACGCACGACACATCGGGCGGGCACCGGCTGTCCTCTACGACGGAGACGAAGCGCACCGGCACGGCACCGACCTGCGCCGTCTCGCCGAGTGCAATCCGAACCGAGTCGGTAGCCGCGGCATCGGCTGCGCCCGGCCCCTCGTAAGGCACACCCATGTTGGGCGATCCGGGGATCGTTAGGTCCGACGCTTCAGATTGCGTCGTGGCGCAACCGCCGACGGCGAGCGTGACGGCGAGGGCGAACTGAACGAGGAGCAGCGTGCGCATCGGAGCAGGGGAGGGTGCCCCGCGACAACGCCAACGAACCCCGGTGCGTGCCCCGGCGCCTACAATCGCGTCCGGACGCCGATCTGGTGCAGCCCGCCGACCTCGCTCCAGCCCGTATACGCGTAGTCGAGCGCGAAGCGGCGGATGGCGATGCCAAAGCCGGCGCTGAGACCGGCGAGGTCCAGACGGCCATCCCCGCGGAGGGCGCGCCCGCGGCGCGGACTGTAGCCCGTCCGAACCGTCAGCGCCCGTCCGAGCGCGAGCTCGCCGCCGACGATAAGGTGGTCGAGGGCCCGCACGGCGACCGACGAGTCCGACGCGGCGCCCTCGTCGGTCTGCAACTCGTAGCCCGTCAGCGTGACCGTGAGCGGGATGTAGCGCAGGCGCTTCGCGACGCTCACACGGACGTCGAGCGGGAGGCGGTCCTCGGTCTCGCCGAGGCTCGACAGGACCGTCCCGAACCCGTTGACGCTCGCGCCGACGACGAGCCGCTGCGACGGCACCTCATACGTCGCGCCCAGGTCGGCGACGAGCGCCTGCGCGCTCGCGTCGTCCAGCGTCGCGAAGAGCGCATGGACGCTCCCGCCGACGCGCACGCGGGGCGCGACCGTCCGGGCGGCCGTGAGCGTGACCGCGGCCTCGCTCGCGCCGAACGTCGTCCCGTCAGCCGTCCCGTCGGGCGCGGAGCGGTCGAAGGTGCCGTAGGAGATAAAGCGGACCGACGCGGCGGCGTCGATGCCGAGGCGCGGCAGCGTTCGCGCGTAGACCGCCGTGCCCGCGCTGATGTCCGAGAGGTGGTTGACGAAGCCCAGCGCGAGCGTGCGGTTCGCGTCGCCCGTCAGGAACGCCGGGTTCGAGAAGGCGACCGTCGGGTCTGCCCCGGCGAGGCCGCCGGCAGCCCCGGCCAGCGCCGCCGTACGCGCCGAGAGGTCCAGCTGCGCGATGTCAAAGCCCGTATCGCGGCGCTGCGCCGACGACGGCGGGGTGGCGATCAGGAGCGCAGCCGCCGCGAGCGCGAGACGGCGGGCCGGACGGCGGAAGACGAGACGCATGGCGGACTCGGAGCGGGCGGGAGGCGTCTCGAAGGGTCGGTCTCGGCGGGGGCGGATCGGGCCGAAAGGTACACCGCCGGACGGGCAGGGAAAGGGCACGCCGGCAGGCCCCGCGCCCCGCCATGCTGCCGTCGCTCCGCGTAGCTTCGGCGACCCCACCTGCCCGCCCGGACATGGAGACCGCGACCGACACCGCGACCCGCCTGGACCTCAGATCCGCCGAGGCGACCCGCCTCTCTGCCCGCCTCTCGGAGCGCATCCGGAGCGTCCCGCCGAGCGGCATCCGGCGCTTTTTCGAGATCGCGTCCACGATGGACCCCAACGCCGAGCCGCCGCTGATCTCGCTCGGCATCGGCGAGCCGGACTTCGTCAGCCCGACGCCGATCCTCGACGCCGCCAAGGCGAGCCTCGACGCCGGCCAGACGGGCTACACGGCCAACCTCGGCCTCCGCGAGCTCCGCGACGCCATCGCCGAGGACCTCCAGATGCGCTACGGCGTGACCTACGACCCGGCGACCGAAATCGTCGTCACCATCGGGGCGAGCGAGGCGATGCAGGTCGCGATGCTCGCGCTCCTCGACCCCGGCGACGAGATCCTCATCCCCGAGCCGTGCTTCGTCGCCTACGGCCCGACCGCGCGCTTCGCCGGCGCGACCGTCGTGCCCGTCCCGACGCGCGCCGAGACCAACTTCGAGGTGACGGCCGCCGACATCGAGAGCCGGATCACGCCGCACACCAAGGCGCTCTTCCTCGGCTATCCGAACAACCCGACCGGGGCCGTGCTCACGCGCGAGACGATGGACGCCATCGCGGACGTCTGCCGCCGCCACGACCTTTTCGTGCTGTCGGACGAGATCTACGACCGCCTCGTCTACGGCGACGCGCACACCCGCGGCCACGTCTGCGTGCCCGCCCTCGACGGCATGTGGGAGCGAACGGTCCTGCTCGGCGGCTTCTCCAAGGGCTACGCCATGACGGGCTGGCGCATCGGCTACGCCTGCGCCCCGAAGCCGCTCATGGACCAGATCTACAAGGCGCACCAGTACATCGTCATGTCCGCCCCGACGATGGGGCAGGCGGGCGCGCTCGCGGGCATCCGCCATGCGCAGCCGGCCGTCGAGGCGATGCGCGTCGCCTACGACGAGCGCCGCCGCGTCATCGTGGACGGCCTCCGGGCCGCCGGCCTGCCGACGTTCGAGCCCGAGGGCGCCTTCTACTGCTTCCCCGACATCCGCCCGACAGGCCTCACGTCCGAGGAGTTCGCGCAGCAGCTCCTGTTCGAGGAGCACGTCGCATGCGTCCCCGGCGACGCCTTCGGGCCATCGGGCGCGGGCTACGTGCGCTGCTCCTACGCGACGAGCCTCGACAACGTCCGCGAGGCGACGCGCCGCATCGCCGCCTTCGCCGAGCGTCGCATCGCCGCACGGGCCGAGGCGTGACGTTCGGCCGCCCCCTGTTCCTGTCCGCCCCGTCCCCCCGCCCCGCTCCCCGATGCGCCTCGTTCTCCTCATTCTACTCGTCGTCCCCGCAGCCGCCCATGCGCAGCGCGCGCGTCCGTTCGCTGAGAAGGGCGACCTCGCGCTCGTCGTCGGCGTGGCCGGGCTGACGGACCTGTCGCCGGCCTTCGGCGGCATCGGCGTCCGCTACCGCGTCGCCGACCGGACCGTGATCGGGACGAGCCTCGGGCTGGGCTTCGGGACCGAGGATGCGGACGACGAGAACCGCGTGTCCACGCGGACCTCCGCGACGCTCGCCGTGTGGAACGAAAACCACCTCGGCCGCCGCGGCGGGATCGTCTCGCCGTTCGTCGGAGCCGGCGCAACGTTCGGCGTGCAGCGGTTCGAGGCTGACTTCGACGGCATCCCGTGCGACCCGGCCAGCTGCCCCGACACGCCGGGCGGCTTTTCGCAGTCCGAGACGACGCTCTCGATCGGCGTCGGCGCCCTGCTCGGGGCTGAGGTCCGCATCGCCCGCGGCGTCACGCTCGGCGCGGCGTACACGCTCGGCATCGCCGTCGACCGTCGCGAGTCCGACCGGTCCAACCCGTTCGGCTCAAACGACTCGGTCAGGTCGACGTTCGTCCGCGGCGGGACAGACCTGACGGACCTGAGCCTCTCGGTCTACTTCTGACGCCGGCCGCGGGCGGCGGGCGCCGCAGCCATGGCGCCGTATCCGCTGGGCCCCGCCGCGTTATGTTCGCGAGGTCGCCCGACCCACCCTGAATGCGCTCGCTCCTCGTTCTCGCCCTCGGGCTTTCCGCTGCCGCCTCGGCGCAGGTTCGCACGTCGGACGCTCCGCTCGCCGGCTCCGCCGGCGCAGCCCTCGGCTACCTCGCGGACGTTGGCTGGCTTGGCCCGGCCGTCGGCGCCGAACTTGCAACCGAGCACATGGGCGCGGCCGCCTCGCTGACGTTCCCGGGTGACGAAACGGCCCGGGCCTTCAGCCTCGCCGCGTTCGTGTACCCGGGTGGCCGGCGCGCTCCGGTCGCTGTCGCGCTCGGAGCCGAGTACGACATTGTCGCGGGAGGAGGGCAGTCTACAGCTCTCCTCGGGCCCATCGCGTCGGTGTCGTACCGCCTCGTGCACCAGCCCGAGGTGTCGGTCGTCCCGGAGGTGGCCGTAGGCCTGCTCTTCCCGGTCACGCGCGGGTACGGCCGGGACGCCGGGCTGAACGTGGCCGCGACGGCGAGCGTGGCGATCGCGGCGCAGACGGTCCTGCCCGGCGTGCGGGTATCGCTGACGCCCGCCGTCTCGCGGTCGGTGAACTTGGACCGGAGCTACGACCGCGCCGCGTATGCAGCGAGTATCACGGTGGGGCTCACGTCGGACCTCTAGGCCGGGCGGTCCGGCGCCGCGCGGCGCTAGTTTGCCGCGGTGCGTCGTTAACACCGTCAACCCGCCCGCGCCCCGATGGAATCGTCCGAGTTCTACGACTACGTCCTCGTCGGTGCCGGCTCGGCCGGTTGCGTCCTCGCGGCCCGGCTGAGCGAGGACCCGGGCACGACGGTCCTGCTCCTCGAAGCCGGCGGGCCCGACACACGCGCCGAGATCCACATTCCGGCCGCGTTTTCGAAGCTGTTCCAGTCCGATGTCGACTGGAACTACCGGACGGTCCCGCAGGCGCACCTCGGCGGGCGCGACCTCTACTGGCCGCGCGGCAAGACCCTCGGCGGGTCGTCGTCGATCAACGCGATGATCTACATCCGCGGGCACCGCTCGGACTACGACGAGTGGGCCGCGTTCGGCTGCGACGGTTGGGGCTATGCCGACGTGCTGCCGTACTTCAAGAAGTCCGAGGACTCCAGCCGCGGCGCGAGCGCCTACCACGGCACGGGCGGGCCGCTCCGCGTCGAGCGCCCGCGCGACGCCCATCCGTCGATGACAGCGTTCGTCGCCGCGGCGGCCGAGGCGGGCTATCCCGAAACCGACGATTTCAACGGGCCCGACCAGGAGGGCGCCGGCCTCTACGACCTCACGCAGAAGCGCGGACGCCGCCAGTCGGCCGCGGCGGCCTTTCTCAAGCCCGCCCTGCGCCGCCCCAACCTCACCGTCTGGACGCACGCGCACGTCCACCGCGTCGCGTTCGAGAACGGGCAGGCTGTGGGCGTCGAGGTCGAGCGCGAGGGCGAGACGACGCTCGCGCGTTGCCGCCGCGAGGTCGTGTTGTGCGGCGGCGCCGTCAACACGCCGCAGACGCTGATGCTTTCGGGAGTCGGGCCGGCCGAGCACCTGCGCGAGATGGGCATCGGCGTCGTCGCGGACCGACCGAGCGTCGGGCAGAATCTCCAGGACCACCTCATCACGGGACTCCGGACGCGCCTGCCGGGCGGCGGCTCGCTGATGGACGCCGAGCGGCTGCTGAGCGTCGCCCGGTACCTGCTTTTCCGCCGCGGGATGCTGACGTCCAACGTCGCCGAGGCGGGCCTCTTCTTAAGCACGCGCCCGGGCGAGCGCGCGCCCGACGTCCAGTTCCACGTCGCCCCGGCGATGTTCGAGAACCACGGCCTCGTCCCGCCGACCGAACACGGCTTCTCGCTCGGCCCGACGCTCGTCCGGCCCAAGAGCCGAGGCGAGATCCGCCTCGCCTCCGCGGACCCGGCCGCGCACCCGCTCATCGACCCGAACTACCTCGCCGACCCGGCCGACGCGGCCTCGCTCGTCGCCGGCCTCCGCATCGCGCGCGAGATCGTCTGCCAGCCGGCCCTCGACCCGTTCCGCGGGCCGGAGATCGACCCCGGCGCGCACGTCCAGACCGACGCCGACTTGCTCGCGTACGTCCGCCAGAACGCCGAGACGCTCTACCACCCCGTCGGGACGTGCCGGATGGGCGCGGATGCGGATTCGGTCGTGGACCCGAGCCTGCGTGTGCGCGGCGTGCGCGGCCTGCGCGTCGTGGACGCGTCGGTCATGCCGACGGTCCCGAACGGCAACACGAATGCGGCGGCGCTGATGATCGGCGAGAAGGCGGCGGACCTGATCCGGCACGGTGCCCCCGAGTCGGCAATCGGCGGCGACGGTGCCGTCGGCTACGCCACGGCGCCCGTGCGGTAATCCCGGGGCTAGTTGAACAGGATGCCCATCGCGGCGAAGGCCTCGTCCACGGCCGCGCGGCGGCGGGCGAGCTCTTCGGCCGAACGGTTCTCGCGGCGCGTGTGCTCGATCACCGCGTCGTCCTCGGCGACGAAGGCCGGGTAAGCCTCGCGCATCTTGGCTTCGAGGGCCTCCATCTCGCGCCAGCCCGCCTCGTCGATCTGCGCCTCGGCGCGCGCCTCTGGCGTGGGGTACATCGCCCGGATCTCGTCCATCCCGCTAAACATCTTCTCAATGCGGGCGCGCATCGGGTGCGGCGAGAGGTTGTCGTGGGCGGCGACCTCGGCATCGAGCTCGGCTTGCCACGGGTCGTCGTCAGAGGCGTTCGGCTCGAAGTCGTCGGGGAGGTCGTTCGTCGGGTCGAGGGGCGGGTCCTGGGGCATGGCGAGGGCAGGCAGGAGAGAGCCGGACGTTACGACTCGTAGACGACACGGAGGCGAACACGGACGAGCGTCTCGTCCGCCCCGACGCCGTCGAGGACGATCGTGTCCTCGCGGCCGTCTACGAGGTCGGGCGCCTGCTCGTCGAACGTGAACGTGCGCGTCGAGATCATCGGGTCGTCCTCGCTCGTCGGATCGTAGTCGTAGAGGACGACGCGGTAAGGCTCCTGGAAGTCGCGGACCTCGAAGCCGCCGTCGACGGACCAGACGAGCGGAAAGTCGACGCCCTGCGTGTCGTCTACCCACGGCTGCGCGGGGTTGAGCGTGTTGACGACGAAGCGGTCGTCGCGGGGGTTCAGCACGTCGTCGCCGGGGCGCGTGCGGAAGTCGGTGTCGGCGTAGAAGAGACGGAAGTAGATCTCGGGCCCGCCGCCACCGGCGCCGTCCCACGCGTCGCCGTTGACGTCGCGGAGCGGGCCGTCGTCGATCTGCACGGCCGTGACGATGGCCCGCCGCGGTGGCCGGTCCGTGTTCGAGTCGCAGGCGGCGAGCGAGAGCGCGAACGGGGCTGCGAGGGCGAGGCGGCCGAGGAGCGTCGAGAGGCGCATGGGAGTCGGGGAGTCGGGGAAAGGGGACGACAGGAGAGCCGCCGGACCCGTTCTGCCGGTCACACCGCCGGGGCGATTCGGGCCGGGGCTAGCTTCGGGCCATGACCGATCCGACCCGCCCCCGCTTCGCCCGTATTGCCCGCACGACGAGGGAAACCGACGTCACGGTCGAACTCCACCTCGACGCCGCGCCCGGGACTGAGGCGGAGGTCTCGACGGGCGTCGGGTTTTTCGACCATATGCTCGTCCTGTTCGCGCGCCACGGCGGGCTCGGCCTGACGGTCCGCGCGACCGGCGACCTCGACGTCGACGACCACCACACGGTTGAGGACGTCGGGCTGGCGATCGGCGAGGCGCTCGGCGAGGCGCTCGGCGACAAGGCATACGTCGCGCGCTACGGCCACGCCGTCGTGCCGATGGACGAGGCGCTCGCGCGGGCGACGGTCGACCTCTCGGGCCGGGCGTTCTTCGTCTTCGGGGCCGAGCCCGAGGCGGGTTTCGCGCGCGAACACGTCGGGGCGCTCTCGACCGAGATGGTGCCGCACTTCTGGCAGAGCGTCGCGAGTGCGGCCCGACTTACGCTGCACCTGCACCTGATGGCGGGCGCGAACGACCACCACCGCGCCGAGGCGCTGTTCAAGGCGGCCGGCCGGGCCGTCCGGGCGGCCGTCCGCCGCGACGCCGCCGGGGACCCGCTGCCGAGCACAAAGGGGTCGTTCTAGCAGAGGCCGCCAGTTAGAGAAGGCCGCTAGCGCTGCGTGGACGAGAACGACTGGAACAGAGCGGCCTGCGCCTCGAAGACCCAGTGGTTGAGGATCGTGTCCTCGGAGACGCCGACGGTCGACGAGATGCGGCGGGCGTCTGTCCGGTTCCAGCGGGCGATCTCGTCGAGCGACGTGACGCCGGCCATGTAGAGCGCCTGCTGGGTGAGGTCGTCGATGGTCGAGATGACCGTGAGCGTGTCCGCGCCGGCCGGCGGGACGTACGGCGCGGCGGCATCCGGGACGGGTGCCGGGGGCGGGACGTCCATCGTCAGCCCCGCAAAGGCGGGCGCCTCGAATGTGGGGGCTGCGAAGACGGGCGCTTCGAAGGTGGGAGCCTCGAAGGCAGGCGCCGCGAACGTGGGAGCCTCGGCGGCCGGCATCTCGAAGGTCGGGATCTGGAATGTCGGGAACGCCGCGGTCGGCTCGGGGCGGTCGGCCCGTGCGATCCAGGCGGTCTCGGAGGGCGGCGCGGGGGCGTGCACCGCGGGTGCCGGCGTGGTGGGGGAGACGCCGGCGGGCGTGCCGAAGGTGGCTGGCTCGAAGGCGGGTGTCCACGCGGCCGGGGCGGGCGCGGGGGACTCGAACGTCGGCACCTCGAAGGCGGGCGTGAGGTCCTCGAACGTGAAGCCGGGCGCTGCGTCGGGCGGGGGGGCTTCCGCGGGCGGGGCGACCTCGTCGGGTGGGTCGGCGGCGAAGAGATCGGCCGCGACGAACGGCGCGACGGGCTCAAAGGCTGGGGCAACCGTCGGCGGCTCGGCGGGGCTCGCAAACGGGTCCGAGAGCGTCGGGGCGGGCGCCCCGATGTCCCACCCGTCCGCGTCGGAGAAGGCGGCCGCGAAGCCGTCGCCCATCGGAACGTCCGAGAATGACTCGAAGGCGGGCGTCTCGGCGGCGGGCGGCTGGAACGTGGGCGCCTCGAATGCCGGGGCCTCGAATGTGGGCGCTTCGAACGCCGGAGGCTGGACCGTGGGCGGCGCAGTGGCCGGCGGGGCGGGGGCGAGTGTGAGCGGAGCCGGAGCGGCGAGTGCGGCCCGCGCGGCCGCGTGCTGGACCGAGGCAAGCTGGGTCCGGATTTCCTCCATCTCGGCGTCGCGGCGTCGGACCTCGTGGCGCAGCTCGTTCTGGAGTCCCGCGAGGTGCGTCCGCTGCTGGGTCATGCCCTCGGCGACGGCGTCCATCTTCTGCGCCATCTGCTGCCGGGTCGTCTCGCCCTGCAGCTGCTGCTGCCCGACGAGCGTCTCGATGCGCTGCCCGAGCGCGCGCATCTCGACGACCGTTTCGGTCGGGTCGGGCTGCGCGGCCTCGTGGAGCTGCGCCCGGCGGAAGTAGTACAGGCTCGCGACCACGGCGCAGACCGCCAGGACACCGATCAGGACGAGGGCGAGAGTCTCAAACATCGGAGGAGCGCGAGGCGAGGGTGAGGGCATCGGGGCCGGTGGCGGTCTCGATCTGGAGCCGCCGCGAGGCGACGGCGTCGCCGAAGATGCGGCGGAGCGTGGCGGCGCGGGCCTCGGCCAGCTCGGCCGACGGCGCGCGCACGGCGACCCGGAAGGTATCGGGATTCCACTCGAAGCGGCTCGCCATGCGGACCGTATACGAGCGGAGGGCGGGGTCGAGGGCGGCGGATTCGTGTCCGAACCCGACCTGGATGGCGTCGAGAAGCTGCGTGAGTTCGCCGTGAAGCGGCTCGTTGCTCGCCGCTTCGAGGCGCGCGATGACGTCGCCCGGGATGGCGTGCGGCTCGGTCCCGAAGGTCGTCTCGGGGGCGGCCACCGGCGTGTCAGCGGTCGGCGCGGCAGACGGGGCTGCCGCGACCTGAGCGGGAAGGGCGTCGGCTGCCGGGGTGGCCGGGCGTGCGCCGAGCACCAGCAGGCCCAGCAGACCGAGCGTCGAGAGCGACGCGCCGCCGAGCGCCAGCACAACCCACGATGGCAGCGGGGCCGCTGGCCGCGTTTCTGCTCGTGGGGCAAATTCCGCGGGGGCCGTGTAGCCACTCCACGCGTCGGCCATCCACGACACGTCGGCCGCCTCCGGCGCCGGCGCCGTGGCGCGCGCCCGGGCCGCCGCGCGGGCGGGCGGAAACGGAATGCGGGAGAGTAGATCGGTAACAGACACGGAGACCGGGGCAGCGCCAGAGAGGCGCGAGGGGGCTGCCGAGAGGGGGGCAATCGCTGTGCCGCTCCCCCGAGGCGCCCGCCTGCCAGGGTATCTTGCTGGCGTCCGGGCGCGTGCTCTGGACGCCGCGTCCGCCCCCGCCGTTTCGCCCGTGTCCGGCCAGTCGTTCCGTATCGTCCTGCCCGCAGCCGTCCTCATCGCCGCGGCCGTCGCCGCGGCCTCGGCGTGCCGGACGCCCGCTCCTGTCGCCGCGTCGGACGAGGCGTGGACGACGGTCGGTGACGCGGCGTGTGCGTCGTGCCACGCGGACATCTCGGAGACGTACGAGCGTTCGGCCATGGGCCGCTCTGTGTCGCGCTTCGCCCGCGAGGGCGCGCCCGAGCACTTCGACGCCGAGGGCCGGAGCCCCGTCGTGTGCGCGCCAGACGACGGCTCCCCGACGGGCGGCTACTGCTACCAGGCGTTCGTCCGCGGCGACTCGCTGTTCCAGCGCGAGACGCACCCCGACGAGCCCGGCTACTCGCGCGTCTACGCCGCGAGCCACGTCGTCGGCTCGGGCAACGCGACGCGGTCCTATCTCATGATGGCCGGCGGGACGGCCTCGGACACAGATGTGCCCCCGGCCGGCGCCGAGGCGGGCGGCTACCTCACCGAGATGCCGCTCACGTGGTACGTCGAGCGCCAGCTCTGGGACCTCAGCCCCGGCTACGCCCGCGGCAACCTCCGCTTCGAGCGGCCCGTGACGCTCGAATGCCTCACATGCCACGACGCCGCCCCCGGCCACGCGCCGAGTCAGAACTTCTACACGAGCGTTCCGCTCGGCATCTCGTGCGAGCGCTGCCACGGCCCGGGCTCGGCCCACGTCGAGGCATTCGAGGCGGGCGGCGAGCCGACCGAGACGCTCATCGTCAACCCGGCGAAGCTCTCGACGGCGCTCCAGCTCGACGTCTGCCAGCAGTGCCACCTCACGGGCCAGACCATCTACGCGCCCGGCCACAACCCGACGACGTACCGCCCCGGCCGCCCGCTCTCGGCGCACCGCGCCGTGTTCGTAACCGAGGCGTCGCTGGCGGACCCCGAGTCGTTCGGCATCGCGAGCCACGCCGAGCGGCTGGTGCAGAGCCCGTGCTTCCAGGGCTCGCTCGGCTCGCCGGCGCCGATGACGTGCACAACCTGCCACGACCCGCACGTCGCGCAGGCGGAACTGCCACCGGACACCTACTCGGCCGCCTGCCGCTCGTGCCACACGCCCGAGCCGTCGGGCGCCGTCACGCCCGGCCACGGGCCGCTCTGTGACCGCGCGGGCGCGACGACGCCCGCGCTCGCGCTCTCCGGCGACTGCGCCTCGTGCCACATGCGCCGCGCGGGCACGTCGGACATCCCGCACGTCTCGTTCACGGACCACTGGATCCGCAAGAACCCGCCGCCGGGCCGCGCCGGCGGGCCGACCGAGACGGAGGGACGCCGGACCGAGCCGCACACGCTCGTCAATGTCGTCCTGCGCGAGGGCGAGCTCGAAGGCCGGGCCGAGACGCCGCGCCCCGCCGCACAGTCCGACGCGGAGGCGGGCCTGGCGCTGTTCAACTTCTACGAGCAGGCGCACCCGCTTCCGGCCTACCTCCCGACGTCCGCGCGCCTCCTGCGCCGCGGCCTCGCCGGCGGGCAGGACCGCACCGACGTCCGAATCGCGCTCGGGCGCTCGCTCCACGCGATGGACTCGCTCGCCGCCGCCGTCGCCGTCCTCCGCGAGGCGTCC
>DASWMO010000024.1:0-6772 GCA_036399715.1 Rubricoccaceae bacterium | reverse complement strand
GACTCCCCTCAGATGCCCGCCGCGACGTGGGGGCTCCCGACCGGCGCTCGCTGCTGACCCGCCGCTCCGATCGACTCCCCGCCCGCCTCGGACTGGTTCCCCGAGGCGGGCGGCGTCGCGTTCAGACGGTGCCGGCCGGGTGGTCCAGATTGGCCTGCTGCGCCGCCGTGGGCCGGCGGCGGGCGACGGCACTGCGAACGCGACGCCACAGCCACACGACAGCCGGGATCACGAACGCGAGCGGCCACAGCGACACGAGGCCGACGAGCAGGCCGAGAAGCAGGTCCCAGCCCGATCCGAAGGCGTCCGCGAGGCGCGAGCCGAATCCTGGCCCGTCCGCGATGCCTGTCGCCGACTCCTCGGCGAGCGTCAGCCGGAGGGTGGAGAGGGCGACACGGTCGCGGAGGCTGCGCTGCTGCGCGTCGGCCCGTTCGATCTCCTCGCGCGTCTCGGCGAGTTGCTTCTCGACGGCGAGCACGTCTTCGACGGAGGCTGCCCGCGACAGGATCTCGACGTAGCGCGCCTCGACTGCACGGCGGGCGCGCAGGCGCGCGTCGAGGTCCACGGCCTGCTCGGTCACGTCCTCGACGGAGACGCTGCGGGCGGTGACCTC
Organism: Rubricoccaceae bacterium; assembly: GCA_036399715.1. Taxonomy (GTDB): domain Bacteria; phylum Bacteroidota; class Rhodothermia; order Rhodothermales; family Rubricoccaceae; genus DASVSE01. Next base: position 6,159 of record DASWMO010000024.1, on the reverse strand, counting down.
ACCGAGGCCAGCCATCGCGTCCAGGAGCGAGTCGAACCGCGCGGCGTCGACGCGGAGCGTGAGCGTGTTGGCAACCTCGTATGCGGAGCGCCGCTCGTCTTCGCCTGAGACGACGGCACCGAGGCGGCGAGCAGTTGCGAGGGCGCGGGTGCGGGCCGCGGCATAGTCGCGCACGTCGATGCGCATCTCGGCCGTGCGGACGAGCACGCGGGGGGCTCGGCTCGTCGCGGGCCCGGATGCGGGAACTGCGGGACTTTGCGCTGCCGGGGCCTGCGCGGCCTGGATGTCCATGGCCATCATAGCCGGTGCAGCCTCGGAGTAGGCTGAGTCGTCGCCCTGGCAGGCGGCGAGCGACAGAAGCGCAATCGCCAGGAGGAGTCTCATCGCCGGAGGGGGTGGGTGAGCATCCCGAACGTAACGGTTCGGCGGGAGATACACCGCTACGCGAAAGGCCACGCGAAGCCGGCCGCGACGGCACGGCGCGAGACGCCCAGTTCCGCGCCTGCCCAGCCAGTCCGCCGGCTTGCCCGAGCCGGCCGGACCACCGCGACTGAAGCGCGATCCGCGCCGCTCGGACGCGCTCGTAGGCGGCGAGCGCCGCGCCAACCGTCGCGGACGATGTGAGCGCATCGGCGAGCGCAACGGCGTCTTCTAGCGCCATCGCGCCGCCCTGGCCGAGGTCCGGCGTCATCGCGTGTGCCGCGTCGCGACGAGTACCGTCCGGCCGCGCGACCACGGCCGCTGCGGCGGCCGGTCGAAGACGGCGTGCCGGGCGATGCACTCGGGACGCGTCGCGGCGAGTGTGTCGCGGAGCGGCGCGTGCCAGTCGGCGAGGGCGTCCAGCCACGCCGCGTGCTCGGCGGGCGTCACCGGGCCCGCCGCCGCCTCGGCCCGCGTCTCGACGAGGTACCAGTACGCGCGTCCGCCGCCCACGTCGAAAATGCCGACCCGCAACCCGTCCCCCCACACCTCGACGGCGTCGCCGGGAGCGAGCGGGGACAGGAGCGGCCCGATGCCGCGCGCAACGGTCTGACCGCAGAACACGGGCGGCGTCTCGCCGAGAACCGCCGCGCGGACAACCGACCGCAAGCCGTCGGCCCCGACGAGCAGATCTGCGCCGGCCTCGCCGCCGTCGGAAAACCGAGCTCGAATGCCCGTGCCGGTGTCCTCGACCGAGGCGACGGACCGCCCGAAGTGCACGGTGCTCTCGGGAAGGGCGGATCGCAGAGCGGGGACGAGCGCCGGCCGCTCGATGCAGAGCGCCGGCGTCGCGTGCCGGCTCGGGTCCACGCGGAAGAGCGTCCGCCCGCCGGGCGCCGCGATGCGGACGCGGGTGAGCGTGCCCGAGATGGCCGCGACACGGTCCAGCACACCGAGCCGGCCGAGCGCTCGCGTCGCGTTGGGCCACAAGGCGATGCCGGCCCCGACCTCCCGCAACGCAGGAGAACGCTCGGCGGCGACGGCCTTGATCCCGACCTGACGAAGCGCGATCGTCGCGGCCAGCCCGCTGATGCCAGCGCCGACGACGAGCGCCGTCCGGACGCCCGCCGTCTCGCCAGAATCCGCCGGGGCCCCGGGTGGGCTACCGCGCCGCGTCGGCGGACGAGGCGCCTTCGGGGAGGGCCGTTGTGTGGCCGTCGCCGCCGAGCGTGACGCCCGGCGGGATCGGCGCGGCGTCGGGGAGCGGGTGGCCGTGCTTCTCGGGCTGCCACGAAAGGACGTAGTCCGGCGACTCGATGGCGAGCGCCTGCCGCGTGAGCTTCAGCGGCGCGAACGTGTCCACCATGACTGCCAACTCGTGCGTCTCGCGCTTGCCGATGCTGGCCTCGGTCGTGCCCGGGTGCGGGCCGTGCGGAATGCCGCCCGGGTGGAGCGTGAACGAGCCCCGCCCGATGCCCTTGCGCGACATGAAGTCACCCTCGGCGTAGTACAGCACCTCGTCCGAGTCGATGTTCGAGTGGTTGTACGGTGCCGGGATAGAGTCCGGGTGGTAGTCGAACAGGCGCGGGACGAATGAGCAGACGACGAATCCCTTCGACTCGAAGGTCTGGTGGACCGGCGGCGGCTGGTGAATGCGCCCCGTGATCGGCTCGAAATCGTGGATCGAGAACGCAGACGGGTACATGTACCCGTCCCACCCGACGACATCGAACGGGTGGTAGCGGTATACGAAGGGAAAGAGCTTGCCGTGCTTCTGGATGAGGACGGTGAACTCGCCCTCTTGGTCGATGGTGTTCAGCTCCGTCGGCGGGCGGAAGTCGCGTTCGCTGTACGGGCTGTGCTCGAGCAACTGGCCCATGTCGTTGCGGTACCGCTTCGGCGGGCGGAACTCGGTCGGCGACTCGATGACGAGCAGGCGGGGCTGGATGTCGCCTGTAAACACCCAGCGGTGAGTGAGCGTGCGCGGAACGTGGACGTAGTCGCCCTGGCGGAATTCGACGGTCCCGAGGACCGACTCCAGCCGACCTTCGCCGTCGTGGACGTAGATCAGCTCGTCGTGCGTCGCGTTCTTGAAGAACGTCCCCTCGGGCATCGCCTCCGTCGGCGCACAGAGTGCCATCGCGACGTCGTTGTTGCCCATGATGTACGTCCGGCCCGAGAGCCAGTCGCCGTGCGGCTCGACGCGGGGCCCCTCGAAGTGGCGGTGCGCGAGGAACGCTTCGTCGGCGTACTCAGGCCCGAACGAGACGGGCTCGCCTACGCGCTCGACGAGCGTCGGCGGGTGGAGGTGGTACGCGATCGAGCCGATCCCCGAGAAGCCCTCTTCGCCGAGGACCTCCTCGGTGTGGAGCGCCCCGTCGGAGCGGGGGAACTGCGTGTGGCGCTTCGGCGGGACGTTCCCGAGACGGACGTAGAACGACCTAGCGGTACGGTGTTCGTTGTGCATGGCGGGCCCGGGGCGCCCCGGGCCCGCACCGGCCTACAGGTTGCCTCGGCGCTCCTGCTCCAACTCGATGGCATGGAAGAGCGCCTTGAAGTTGCCCTCGCCGAACGTCCGCGCGCCCTTGCGCTGGATGATCTCGAAGAAGACGGTCGGGCGGTCCTCGACGGGCTTGGTAAAGATCTGCAGGAGGTAGCCGTCCGGGTCGCGGTCGACGAGAATGCCGAGCTCGGCGAGCTGGTCGACCGGCTCGTCGATCTGGCCGACGCGCTCCTGAAGCTCCTCGTAATACGACGTCGGTGCGGAGAGGAATTCGACGCCGCGCTCACGGAGCTGCTTGACCGTCCCGAGAATGTCGTCGGTTGCGAGGGCGATGTGCTGCACGCCTGCGCCGTTGTAGAAGTCGAGGTACTCGTCGATCTGGCTCCGCTTCTTGCCAACGGCGGGCTCGTTGATCGGGAATTTGATCCGCTCGTTCCCGTTCGACATCACCTTCGACATCAGCGATGAGTACTCGGTCGTGATGGCCTCGTCGGTGAAGTGGAGGAGGTTGCGGAAACCCATCGTCTCCGAGTAGTAGTCGACGAACTTGTTCATGTCGCCGAGGTGGACGTTCCCGACGCAGTGGTCCACGTACTTCAGGCCGGTCGGGGCGGGCTGCCAGTGCGGGTTCGAGACGGCGACGAAGCCGGGCATGAACGGCCCGCTGTAGTCCTTGCGCTCGACGAACGTGTGGATCGTGTCGCCGTACGTCCCCATCGCCGACAGAACGACGCGTCCGTTCTCGTCTTCCAAGACCTCGGGCTCGCGGATGGCCACAGCGCCTCGCTTGGTGACCTCCTCGAACGACTTTGTCGCGTCGTCGACCCAGATCGCGATGTCGCGGACGCCGTCGCCGTGCGTGGCGACGTGCTGGGCGATGGGGTGGTCCGAACGGATCGCGGTCGTGAACAGGAGCCGGATCTTGTCCTGGATCAGGAGGTAGCTCGCGGATTCGCGGTGGCCCGTCTCGGGCCCACGGTAGGCGACGACGTTGAAGCCGAACGCGGCCGAGTAGTAATAGGCGGCCTGCTTGGCGTTGCCGACCCAGAACTCGACGTAGTCCGTCCCGTTGAGCGGCAGGAAGTCGTTGGCGAGGTTGTCCGGGGCGTGGGCGAGAGAGAGCCCGGCGGCCTCGGCGGTGGTCGCGTCGGTCTGCATCGCGGCGGCCTCGGTCGAGACGGCCCCGAGGGCGGTGTCGAGGGAGGAGCCGTCGCCGGTGGCAGGCGTATCCGTGGTCGGTCGGTCGGTCGGGAACATGGGGGCGGGGGCTGTGGGAGCGCTTCCGGGGCGTGCAGATCCGGTTGGACGGGCGGCCGGGCGGGGGCGTTCCAAGCTACGGCGTCCGCGCGGCCGCGCCGACCGGATCCTGGGTGGACCAGTCCCTGTTTGCCTTGCGCCGGGCACGCCGCCGCCGTATCTCGTCCGGGCCCACCGCCTCTCCGGCGGGTGAACCCGGACCTGACCTTATGCCGCAGTTCGAGACCGAGCGCCCCGGCGCGCCCAACCAGACCGTCCGCGCCCGCGACGCGGCCGACGCCGTGCGCCGCGCGGCCGAGGTGCCCGACACGGCCCAGGTCGATATCGGCCCGCCGACGGGGCCTGACGGCTGGGCCGACGCGACGATCGACGGTACCCCGGCCGGTCGCGTCCGCCCGCACGCCCGCATGAAGTTCCGCCGCGACTGACCCTCCGACCATGATCCGACGACTGACCCTCACTGTGCTCGCCGCGCTCGTCCCTGCATTGGCCGAGGCGCAGACTGTGCCGCAGTGGCAGGAACTCGCCTCCTCGCCGTACAACTCGTACCGCAGCGAGGACGTCTTCTTTATCGGCCGCCGCGGGTGGGCCGTCAACGGCACTGGCGGCGCGTGGCGGACCGACGACGGTGGCGACACGTGGGCGCAGACGGCCAACCTCTTCCGCTACCTCCGCGCGACGACCTTCGCGACTCCCGAGATCGGCTGGATCGGCGTCCTTTTCAGCCCGGTCCAGCTCTACGAGACGCGCAACGGCGGCGCGACCTATACCGACATCACGAGCCGCATCCAGCCCGCGCTGCCGTCCGGCATGGGCATCTGCGGCATGTGGACCGTCGACGCGCAGACCGTCTACGCCGTCGGGCAGTACAGCACGCCGGCATACATCGTCCGCACGACCGACGGCGGCCAGACCTGGACCTCGCGCGCGATGGCTCCGCTCGTGGACGCGCTCATCGACATTCGCTTTTTCGACGCCCAGCACGGCCTCGCCATCGGCAGCGTCGGGCCCCAGAGCGACAGCCGTGCGCGCATCATCGGGACCGACGACGGCGGAGCGACGTGGACCGTCCGCCACACGGTCTCGAACCTCAACGCCATCGGCTGGAAGATGACCTTCCCGACGCGACTGGTCGGCTACGCCTCTGTCGAGCGGTTTACGAACGACCCCGACGGCCAGACCGACGCCGTCGTCCTGAAGACCGTCGACGGCGGGCAGACGTGGGCCGAGATCCGCGTCCCCGACGGCGGCTCGCTTCAGGGCATCGGCTTCGCGACGCCCGACCTCGGCTGGATCAGCGGCCGTGGCCTGACGTCCGTTACGACCGACGGCGGCGCCTCGTGGGCGCGCCTGCCGCCCACGCGGACCGGGCCGAACGCGCCCATCACGCCCGGCGGGCAACTCGACGGCAGCGTCAACCGGTTCCGCTTCTACGGCGACAGCCTCGCCTACGCGGCAGGCTTCAAGATCTACCGCCTCCGCGGGCGCTTCCCGACGGTCGTCACCGATACGCCGGTCGCGGACGCTCCCGATGGACTCGTCGCCGTCTACCCGAACCCCTCGGTCGGCCCGGTCACCGTCGCGTACCGCACCTCGGCCGCCGGCCCGGTCACGCTCGACATCGTCGACGTACGCGGGCGGACCGTCGCCGTCCTCGTCGATGAAACCGTCGCGCCTGGCGAGCACACCGCGGCGTGGACGCCGGCCCGGACGGCCCCCGGCGTCTACGTCGTCCGCCTGCGCACGGCCCTGGGCGTGACGACGCGCCGGATCGCCGTCGCGGGCCGCTAGCAGTGCCCGACCCGACGCCTGCCCTGCTGCCCGTCCCGGCGAGCCTCGCGCTCGTCGGGGCGCTGCTCGTCGTCGCGCGCGGGGCGGCGCAGGCGGCCCTCCGGCGCCGGGTCGTCGGCCCCGACACCGCCCGGCGGGCCGTGCAGGCGGCGGGGAGTGGCGTCGCCCTGCTGCTGCCGTGGCTCTTC
>DASWMO010000023.1:0-9582 GCA_036399715.1 Rubricoccaceae bacterium | reverse complement strand
CGGCGCCGTGAGCGAGTAGCTCCCGTCGGCATTGACCGTCAGCGAGCCCCCGGCCCCAAAGGTCGCCGTGGTGCCGGCCGCGTTCGTCGCCGCCGTGCCGCCGACCGCCCCGCCGCCGAACGAGGCGACCGTGGCCGCGGGGATCCCGCCGGAGTCGTTGGCAAGAAGGCCCGCGGCCGCATTGACCCCGAACGCAATGCCCGCGTAGGCGCCCGGGTACGCGTCGCTCGAGGCCAGCGGCGAGACGCGGACCGAGCCGGGGACGAGCGTGGTGTTGGCGTCGAGCGTGCCCGTGTACGCCAGCCCGAGCGCGGCGTCGGCTCCGGCGTTCGTGATCGTGGCGATGTAGCGGAGGACGTCGCCGGGGTTGACCTCAGTGTCAGCCGGGTCTGCGAGCACGGCCGTCAGCGTCGCCGTGACGGACGGGGCGAGGATCGGAGCGTAGGGCGTTGTGGGCCCATCAACTGCTGCTACGCTGGGCTCGGTCACCACCTCGGCGGACAGCGAGTCGGCCGCTTCAACGGAGACCTCGGCGGAGACCACTGCGGGGACAGACGTGGTCTGTACCGGACGGGCGGGAGCCGCGGCGACCGCTGCTCGCTCGGCTGCCGGGCGCGCCGTGAGGATCTCAGGGAGGCCACCGGACGCAGACGCGGTGATAGCGGTCAGGGTGACGACGAGGGCGGCGCCGAGGGCGATCGCAGAACGGGTACGGCCGAGCCGAGCAGAGTAGAAAGGCACGGGGCAGCAGCGGGGGCGCGCCCCGGTCACGTGGAAGCGCTGGGGAGATCACCCAGGCCAGCCCCTATGTATCGCCGTGGGGAGCCTAAACACAAGTCCTCTGCCCACTTCTGACAGGACGTTCGCCTCTGGCCGGCCCGAATGGACTAGAAAGCCCGCGGCCGCCCCCAGTCGTTGCGTGCGCAGGATGACAGGCGTGCCCCGTCTCTGTTCGTCGTACTGAAGCAACTCCTCGGGGGCAACGGTCTACGTCGCCGACCCCAACATCGACGCCGCGGCCCGGCTCGCCGTCGCGCTCGGACCGGGAGCCCGCTCGATCCGTCTCCGCACGCACGAGCGCCCATGCGACCGGGTGATTACCCCCTCCCGCGCCCATTACGGTCGGGTGATCTGGACTTACGAGGCCCTCTTGGAAAAAAAGAGGCCCGAGCCCACGGTCGGCTACAGCGGCGGGTTATGCCGGCCTCACTCGCACCGGACGCGCCCGCTCGCATCGAGCCGCTCGCCGGCCGGGAGGGCTCCCCGCCCAACGTGGGCGCGCCACGACGCCTCCAACGCCGCCGCGCTCTCACCCGTCGCCGCCTCCGCCGCCCCGAGCCCGCCCGACCACAGCGCCCGCACGGCCTCGACCCCGTACGTCTCCGCCACGTATGCCACGAAGCTGCCCGCTTCGAGGTGCGGCGCCGCCTTCGTGAAGTCGAACGGCTCCAGTTCCCCCAGCGGGACGAGGAGCCCGTCTGCGGCAAGCGAGGCCGCCCACTCGTGGAGGCCACGCCCGGCGCACCCGCCGACGGCATAGACGGCGACCCCCTCGCTCAGCCACAGCGCGGCGGGGTCACCCCACCGCCGCCACGAGACGAGGTGGCCGAGTTCGTGTCGGTAGGGCGGCGCCCCCTCCCCGTTGTAGACGAAGAAAGCGGCGTTGGCCCGGGTGTCTGACCAGCCCCCCGCCGGCTGCCCGACGAGCTCAGCGATCTGGTCCCGGTCTTCGACGACGAACGCGTCCACACGCTCGGGCTCGGGCTCGCCGCGCGCGCCCAGGCGCGCGCTCACGTCCTCCCACGCCTGCGCGAGCGCTCGGCCCACGGTGTCGACCCGGGCGGCAGCGTAGGAGCCCTCCGCAACGTGGAGTCGAAACCGAGCGGTCTCGCGGGTCTGCCAGCGGAAGCCGGGGTGGACGAGCGCAGCCCGGACGATCTCCGGGGAGTCCGGCACCGCCGGGGCCTCCTCGGTGCTGCGGCACCCGGCCGACGCCAAGAGCAGGGCGAGGAGGCAAAGGCAAGCACTCATAGCGTGGCTGTTGGAGGACATAACGAAACGAATGGCCGCCGAACGGCGGCACGGGTGGGAGTGTAAAGCACGGCTAAGACATTTGCCTGAGGGTACTTACCAGGAGTTCGGGCGCGATGACGGTAGCCACGACCGTGCGATTGCCGGCGTCGCCATACTGGGGCGGAATGCGTCAACGCCCGACGCCCCGGCGCGGTCGGTACCCGAGAGCGGCCTCGAGGGCCGGGTCGCGACGCCCGAAGTACGCCTCGGCCGTCATCGCGGCGCTCTGCCACGGCATGAGCCCGCCGACTGCGAAGTCCACGTGGACGGGCGTGCCCGCCGGGTACGGGTCCGGCGAGTAGCTGTGGAGCCGGTCCGTGTACTTGAGCACGATCCCGCTGTGCGGGAGCACGACGCGCCCGCCCTCGGCCCAGAAGTCGAGGTCGTCGCCTGGCCACTCCCCCACGAACGCCGCCTGCGTCGCCTCGGCGAGATAGGCCGCGTAGAACAGACCGGCCGAGAACGTCGCCGGCCCCGTGATTACGACGAGTCCGCCGGGCCGCTGGGCGAGCGGGAGCGCCGCGAGCCGTCCGAAGAGCGGGTACGCGACGTCGAGGTTACCGCCCGTGTTGAACCGGAGGTCCACGACGAGCCGCTCGGGGTCCTGCTCTGCTATGGCAGTGAGGAGCCGCTCGCCGAAGGCCGCGACGGGCTCGCCGGCCGGCATGTCCCCGCTCCGGTTGTACTGGAAGTAGAGGGCCCGGTCCTCGGGGAGCGGCTCGAACCAGTACCCCTGCTCGGGGCGCCGGAGGTAGAGCGGGAGCCGGTCGGGGTCGTCCGGGAGCGCGCTCGCCCAGGGACCGTCACGGCCGGGGTGCGTCGGGGCGAGGTCCCACTAGGCCTCCGTGGGCTCGCTGTGGCGCTGGAGCGGGAGCGGGTCGAGGGCCCGCTCGACGAGGCGTCCGTCGGCCGTCTCGAATGTGAACGGGGTAGCCCCGCCCCCGCGGACGAGCCCGAGCCCGAGGAGGACGTCGGGGCTCGTGAGCGTGTACGTAGCCATGTACCGTCGCCACCCCCCGTTTCCAGCAAAGAGGGGGGCGACGGCGGCGGCCGCTTCGTCCACAGTGCGGCCCGCGATCCCGGTGACGCGGGCGCCGAGGAGGTCGGCGTCCTCAGGTCTTGCCCGGACGACGTAAAGGCTGTCCCCGAACCACCAGAGCCGAATGGGGTAGCGGCGGAGGTAGGACGCGTTGCGAAGGAGGTAGACCCGGGTATGCGCGTTGGCGGCGAGGGCGACGGCACGCGCGAGCCGGACGACGACCTCCTCGTCGGAGAGGTGCGCTACGGAGTCGCGGAGCCCGGTGACGACGAGCGTGAACGCCTCGCGCTCGGCCAGCCCGAACGCGTGGTCCTTGGGGAGGAAGACGGTGAGCGCAGTGTCGAGGTCGGCCTGCCAGTCTCGCGTGCGGTCTTGGGCGGAGGCCCTGAAGGGGGCGAGGAGAGTCACTACGAGGAGGACGAGGCGAACGGGCATCTGCGCGCGGGTGAGGACCCCTCGAGGACCGGCCGTCCTCGGCGATGGTTACAGCACAAGTCCACACCCGGCGATGCTCGTGTACCGGCCGTCGTACCCGCACACGACCGAGTCGAGCAGCGTCACTCCGACGACCTCCCCGGCCGGCTGTCGTTGTTAGTTGTAATAGAGCAACTCGGCCACGAGGCTGCCGCCCGGGAGGCCTGCCGTGCTGAGCAGGGACGAACGCCGCCTCGACCGCTCCCGTAGGTGAGGAGTGTCGGCCTAACACCGCCCGACCTTTTGTGAGATTGGGACATCGGTGGCAACTGCCCGCCAGCTGAGCATACGAGCTAGAATCGCCGATTCCAGACCGCAACCCCCGGCGTGACTTCCCCGGTTATGCCCTGCCTCCGCCACCTTCGGCTTCGGGTGGTTCTGGTGGGCCGTCGCGGCCCCCTGTTCTGTACCTGCTCCTGGCCGGCCCTTGGTACGCCGGCCAGTGCTGCATCGGCCCGCGCTCGGCGATGCTCATGTACCGACCGCCGAACCCGGCGGACATGTCGATGGACGGGATCGCCAGCGCGTCGTCTGCCACCTTCCAATGCGTGGCGACGACGCCGGCCGACGACGGCTCAAGCTGGCACCCGGGTGGTGCTACCTCGGTGTAGGCTCGGTCGCAGGCGGATCCATGTCTGACCCGGCACTACGACCGACTCCGTCAGGCGTTGAGCCGCGAGGCGACCTCGACGAGCCGCCGGGCCTGGTGCCGGATCGTCGCCTTGTCGGCCTCCCCGAGCGGGTCCCCCGTCGCGGTCACGCTCGCCCCGTACGGGTTGCCGCCACTGGCGAAGATTGCCGGGTCGGTGTAGCCTGGCGGGACGAGGATCGCGCCCCAGTGCATCAGACTCACATACAGGCTCTGGAGCGTGGTCTCCTGGCCCCCGTTCGGGTTCTGCGCACTCGTCATTGCGCTCACGAGCTTGTTCGCGAGCTTGCCCTGGCCCCACAGCGGCCCGGTCGAGTCGAAGAAGGCGCGCATCTGGCTGGCGGCCGCGCCGTACCGGGTCGGCGCGCTGAAGAGGATGGCGTTGGCCCACTCGAGGTCGTCGAGCGTGGCGGTCGGGATGTCAGCCGTGTGCTCGGCGTGGGCTCGCCAAGCATCCTGGCCGTTGACGACGCCCTCGGGGGCGGTTTCCTGGACCTTGAGCAGGCGGACCTCGGCGCCTGCGGCGCGGCCCGCCTCGGCGGCCTCCTCGGCCATCTGATGGTTGAGCCCGTAGGTCGAGTAGTAGATGACGGCGAGGCGGACGTCGGCCATGGTCGGAGTGGGAGATGTGCCGCGTCCACTCCGGCCGTCGGGCCTGGTTCCGCAAGGGAATCGTGTCCCTGCGGGGGCGCACGCCGGCTCTGAAGCAGTGCCGGGAGCAGGGTATTACAGCCGTTGGCGGGGAGCTATATCAGCCCTCGTTCGGCGAGGCTCGTGGGCTGGTCCGCGAACCCGACGAAGGAGGTGTCCTAGGGCCTCGCCGACTGCTTGGAGGTGGCGGGTGACGTGGACGTCAGACGTCTCCAGTCTCTGTTCGTCAGGAAGGGCGGGCCGTTGGCCGTCGAGGGTGCACGCGCTCGTCCGTGCGACTCGACGACAAGCCACGTCCCGGCACATACGGGTGGGCCCATGGTTGTCGTTCGAGTCGTTGGTCGGGGAGCGCCCGCCTCATCTCACCCCGTACCTCCCGATGCGCCTTATACCTGTCGTCCATGTGGCCCTCCTCGTGGCTGCGCTAGTAGGCCTGACCGCCGAGGCTCAAACTCCGCTGACCATCTTCGCCGATGGGACCGAGGGCATTCGCAACCCTGTTGGGGTTGAGCAACTGGCCGACGGGACGGTCCTCGTCGTCGACCTCTTCAACGTCCGCGTCGCCCGGTTGTCGTCCGGGGGCACCGGCGTCGTCGTGTTCGCCGACCAGAGCGACGGGCTCCAGAGCCCCCGGGGAGTCGAGGAACTTGCTGACGGAACGATCCTCGTGACCGACCTCGACAACGGCCGCGTCTTCAGGTTTGCCGTCAACGGGACCTCACTCGGCATCTTCGCCGACGAGTCCGATGGCCTCGTCCAGTCCACGGCGGCTGAGCAACTCCCCGACGGAACCGTTTGGGTGTCGAGCTTCGGGGATGACCGGGTCCTCCGGTTCACGGCAGCTGGCGGGCCACTCGGGACCGTCGTCGATGCTGCCGACGGGCTCGACGGCCCATTCGGGATGGCGGCCCTAGCCGACGGGACCGTCTTGGTAACGAGTTCGGCGAACGGCCGGGTCCTCCGCATCTCGGCCGACGGCCAGACCGTGTCGACGTTCGCCCAGGGCCTCACTCAGCCGACTGACGTCGTCGCACTGTCCGACGGGTCAGTCGTCGTCGCCGACTTCGGGGCGGCGACCGTGGCCCGGTTCGCGGCCGACGGGACTCCGCTCGGCCCGCTGGCGACGGCAGCCGACGGGCTGGCTGGCCCGATCGCCGTCGAGGCGCTCGCCAGTGGGGTCGTTCTGATCTCAGACAATACGGCCCGAGCGGTCTTTGCGACCCAGATGCCGACGGCCGCCGAGGCCCCGACCGAGGCAGATGCACTTGCGCTTACTGCACCGGCCCCGAACCCGGTCGCGGGCTTAGCCTACTTGACGCTCACGCTTGGCAGCGTCTCGGACGTGTCTGTCGCGCTGTACGACGCGCTCGGTCGCCGCGTGGAGACGCTCCACGAGGGCCCACTCGCCGTCGGCAATCACCGGCTCACGTTCGATGCCTCGGCGCTCCCGGCTGGCGTATACGTCGTCCGTGCGGTCAGCGAGGGCTTAGCCATGAGCCGTCGCGTCCTCGTCGTCAGGTAGAACGGCAGGACTCCTAAGCGAGCCGGGAGGCATGAACCGACTCGCTGACATGACCGCCACGGCCGTGGTATCTGATTGATCCTGATGGGGCACACGTCAAAGCCGTCCTTGCCATCGCCACGTCTGGGAGAACCGGGCGAAGTGACAGAGTAGGGGTTAACGGAGGACAGGTACCATGGCACGCGACTACCTCAGCCCGCGCTCGGCTAGGCTCTTGTGCTAGCCCTCGTACCCGCACACGACCAAGTCGAGCAGCGTCACGCCGGCGACCTGAGTCAGCGTCTTCGACGTGCACCGTCGCTGTTCGTTGTAACGGAGTAACTCGTCTACGGCGTCGTGGTCCGGGAGGCATCTGTCGCGTCACATCAGATCGCGCTCGGCGAGGGGCGTGTACCAACCATCGAACCTGGCCCCTACCCCAGGGTGGTGACGACTGGGATGGACAACACCTCACGGCCCGAGTCCCTCGCGCGGACGGCGTCACGTCCGCCCGCACGTACCACCCCACGCTTAACGCACGACAGTGAGACGCCGCATTCGGGCGACGCCCCCGGCCTCTAGCCGGACGACGTAGACGCCGGCCGCCACGTCGGCGTCCCACCGTAGCGCGTGCCACCCGGCCGCGTGCTCCTCGTCGGCGAGCACGGCGACGACCCGGCCCTGCATGTCGAAGACCTTCACGCGCACGAGCTCAGCAGCCGGGAGCCCGAACGGGACCACGAGTGCCCCGCGGACCGGATTCGGGTACGGCAGCGCGAGCGTCAACTCGGCAGGTAGGTTCGACGGGCCCTCGCCTGCCACCACTGGGACCGTGGCGGCTTCGGCCTCGGTCTTGGGCGGCTCGACGTTGCCGACCCAGTCGTGGGCCAGCGAGAAGAACCCGTAGACCGGACCCGGCGCGCCGGTGAACACAGCCGTCGTGTCGCTCGTGACGGCCCAGAGTTCGAACGGCCCCCCGTCGGCCTGCACGTAGAGGTCGTACGAGCCGACGCCAGCCGCCGTGTCAGTGCCGGACCAGCTCACAGCCCACGTCGAGTCCGTCCCGGCCGAGGCGACGGCGCGGACGCGGCTCGTCGGCGCGCCGAGGTCGAGCGTGTTCGAGAACGTGTTGGTCTGGATGAGGTCCTCACGGTCGAAGCGGATCGTGGCCCGGTTCGAGAGCGTCGTCCCGTCGGGTAGGTCATCGACGGCTCGGACGAGGAAGCTCACGCGGCCCTGACCGCGGCCTGTTCCGTCGTTGGGCGGCAGGAAGCCGTCGAGCGAGTCGGCCTGGAGCGCGTACGTCTCCGGGTCGAGGTCGGACATCTGCCAGCGGACCACGCCGGTCGTGCGGTCGAGGTGCATGTCGGCGCGGACGATGGACTGGCGCTCGGGCCGGCGGTCCCAGAACGTCGTCCACGACTGGACGCCCGCCGGCGGGCGGAGCGTGGTGTCGGGGAGGACGACCGGACCGAACGCGAACGTCGAGAGGTCCAGGCGGTCGACGTCGAGCGTGTCCGTGACGACGATCTCGACGGCGGAGGCCGAGGCGGTCGCGAGGTTCTCGAAGCCGATCTCGTAGGGGACGCGGCCGAAGTCGGAGACGTAACGGGCGTCGCCGATGCCGGCCGGCCCGTACTTCTCGTTCGGGTCCGCTGCGCGGAAGACCTCCAGCACGTCCCAGATGGGCTCCTCCCACCCGGCGCACTTGAGGCAGTCAACGGCCCCGCTGAACGCGCCCGCCCCGGATTTGACCCTGGTGAAGAGGTTGTAGACCAGCAGGCCGCCGTGGAGAAGGTTCGCGGGCGGAAAGAGGACGTTGGCGCAGTTCACGGCCACCTCGAGCAGGCCCGTCGCGGCGTCGACGCCGGAGACGATGGCGTCGGACTGGTCCCCGTGGACGGCGTGGGCCAGCGCCAAGCCGGTATTCATCCCCGTTTCGATGGCCGCCTTGGCGCAGTTCGCCGCCGGAAAGACGCCGGCTACGGCACTGGCGATGGCACCGATACACTTGAAGCACGCCTCGGCGCGCCCAGCGTCCTCGAACATCCGCCCGCCGACGCCGCAGTCCGCCGCGGCGAAGGCCGCGAGCGCCGGGTCGGCGGCGAGCATCGCCGGATCGTCGACGAGCGTGTCGAGGTCGAGGTCGCTCCACGGCGTCCCCACCTCGACGGTCCAGTAGCTGTCGCCCGAGTTGATCATCTGGAAGGCGAGCGTGCCCGTACCGCCGGCCGGGACGAACGGGATGTAGAACACGGCGACCTGCTGCTCGATCATGTTCGGGTCGCCGCCCCCCCGTCGACCTGTGCCTAGCGTGCCCCTGATGTCCGGCCGCCGGATCGTCTGGAGCTGCCAGAGCGAATCCTGGCTCGTCGTTACGCCGAGGCCGTAGTCGAGCATCTCGCCGAGAAACTCGACCTCAGCGTCGGCAGGGATCGTGATCCGGATCGGGACCATGTAGGCGTCCGTCGCCCCGTCGTTGCCGTATTCGATCCGCTGGGTCGCAGAGAGGCCGGGCCGGAACGGGTTGGACTGCAAGAGCGCCCACACGTCCGACGAGCCGGCCTCGATAGTGGCATCAATGGTGACGGCGTTGGGCAGGGTGGACGTTCCGCCCGGCCCGGTGAGCGTAAGCGTGTAGCTGCCGGCGGGGGCGCCCTCGAAGGCGAACCGGGCCTCGGCCTGCACGCCCGCCCGCACGACGGCGACGGTGTCGGCCGTGAACGAGCCGGGCCCGGAGAGCGTGGCCGTCATGTCGGGCGTGAACCCCTGCCCGTTGAGCGTGAACGTGACGATGCCGGTGCCGCCGATGCGCTCCGGCCGGCTCGTCCCGATGGCGAGCCCGGAGCCGGCACCGTTTGAGAGCAGCGTCATGTCGAGGCTGAAGAAGCCGGGCCCCGGGGCGGTCGTGCAGCCCGACTGGATCGGGCCGAAGAGCCCCGTGCCGTCGCTGCAGTACACGAAGAGGACGACCGCCTCGGTGGGCTCGTCTACGCCGTCGTCCACGGGCGTGAGGACGATGTCGAGCGTCTGGAGTGTGTCGGCGAGGGCCGTGCTCCCGGGGAAGCTGAGGTTCGGCGGCGCCTCGCTCATCGTGTAATCGACGTACAGCTGGGCACGCCCGCCCGAGCGCGGCGTCTCGATGCGGGGGTTGATACGGGGGTGGGGCCGCCCGTAGCGCGTGATGCGGACGAC
>DASWMO010000022.1:0-8066 GCA_036399715.1 Rubricoccaceae bacterium | reverse complement strand
GCACCCGGCGCGCGTCGTCCTCGCGAGCGACCTGCACGTGCTGCCGGCCGCCGCGGCTGCGGCCCGCGCCCACGGCGCCCGCCTCGCCTATGACGCCCGCGAGTGGTACGCCGGGCTCGACGCCGGCCGTCCAGCCGTCGGGCGGGTGTGGGCGGCGGTCGAGGCGCGATTCGCACCGCGCTGCGCCGTCGTGTTCGCGGTAAACGACACGCTCGCGGACCGTCTCGCGGCCGAGCGGCGCATACCGCGGCCGGTCGTCGTGCGCAACCTCAGCGACGCGCCTCGCGGCGTGCGGACGGGCGCGCTCCGCCGCCTCGTCGGCCTGCCCGAGGCCGTGCCGCTCGTGCTCTACCAGGGCCTGCTGCGGCCAGGCCGTGGCCTGCCGCACCTCATCCGCGCCCTTGCCGACGTACCCGACGCCACGCTCGTCCTGATCGGCGAAGGTCCGCAGGAGGCCGACCTCCGCGCACTCGCACAGGAGCACCTCGCGGGCCGCTTCCACCTCGTCCCGTTCACGCCGCCGGAAGCCCTGCTCGCGCTCACGCCCGACGCCGACCTCGGCGCAGCCGCCTTTGAGGCGACGGCCGAGAGCGTCCGCCTGTCGCTGCCGAATAAGCTCTTCGAGTACGCCGCCGCCGACGTGCCAATCCTTGCCGGGGCCGGCATTGTGCCGCTGCGCGCAGCCGTCGAGGCGACCGGGGCGGGCGTCGTCGCAGACCCCGAGGACCACGCCGCGCTCGCCGCGGCCGTCCGCCGCGGGCTGGACCCGGCCGCGGGCCCGGCCTTCCGCGCCGGACTAGACCGCCTCCGCGCGGCGTTCCGCTGGGAGGACGACGCCGAGCGCTTTCGGGCGTCGATGGCCCGCCTGCTCACCCGGTGAGCCTGCCCCGGCGCGCCGCCGTACCTTTTTCGCTCCGCCCACGCCCCGCCGATGCGCCGTTTCCTGCTCGCGCTCGTTCTCGCCGCCGCCGTGCCGGCGTCCGCCCAGACCGACGCCTCCGTTGTCCCCGCGAGCGCCCCGGCGTGGCAGCCGATGGCCGCAGCCGTCGCGCAGTCGCGCGCCGAGAACAAGGTGATGCTCGTCCACAGCTACGCGGTCTGGTGCGGGTGGTGCGCCCGGATGGACCAGGAGACCTACACAGACTCGACCGTCCAGGCGTTCGTCGCCGAGCACTTCACGGCGACGCGCCTAGACCTCGAAAGTCCCGCCGAGGTCCCGTTCTTCGAGCACACGCTCTCGATGGCCGCCCTCGGGCAGGCCTTCGGCGTTGTCGGCACGCCGACGACGGTCTTCGTCGGGCCCGACGGTGTGCCGATCACCAAGATCGCCGGCTTCCGCGACGCACCGACGCTCCTGCTCGTCCTGCAGTACGTCCACGGGGGCACGTACGAGACCGAGTCGTTCCAGCAGTTTCTCGACCGCGCCAACGGCGTCCCGCCGCCGCTGCGCTTCGACGTGCCCTCGATCACGCCGGGTTGAGCGCGAGGTTCGCCGGGCTTTCCGCATCCCTCACGCCCGGCCGGCCCCGCGGCCGGTAGATTCGGGGATGCCGTCTACGCCCGCCCTCACCGTCCTCGTCGATGCCGACGTGTACGCGCCCGAGCCGCTCGGCCGGCGCTGCGTCGTCGTCGCCGGCGAGCGTGTCGTGGCCATCACCGACGCGCCGCCGCGCCTCGACGGGCTGACGGTCGAGACGGTCGACGTCGGCGGGCGCCGCCTCGTGCCGGGCCTCGTCGACGCGCACGTTCATGTGACGGGCGGAGGCGGTGAGGCGGGTCCACACACGGCCGCACCGGCCCCGCCACTGAGCGCCTACACGACGGCCGGCGTCACGACGGTCGTCGGCCTGCTCGGGACCGACGACACGACGCGCACGACGGGCGGCCTCGTCCGCCGCGTGCGCGCGCTCCGCGAGGAGGGCCTCTCGGCGTTCGCGTGGACCGGCGGCTACCACCTGCCCCCGACGACGCTCACGGGGACGGTCCGCGGCGACATCGCCTTCGTCCGCGAGATCATCGGCTTCGGCGAGCTCGCCGTCTCAGACCACCGCTCCTCGCAGCCGACCCGAGACGAGGTCGCGCGCGTCGCGGCCGACTGCCATGTCGGCGGGCTGATGACCGGCAAGGCGGGCGTGCTCCACCTGCACCTCGGAGACGGCGCGCGCGGGCTCGCCACCATCCGCGACTTGCTCGACACCACCGAGATCCCGCCGCGGACCTTCCACCCGACGCACGTCAACCGCCGCGCGGCCCTCCTCGACGAGGCGTTCGCGCTCACCGAGCGCGGCGTGACGGTCGACCTGACCGCGTTCCCGTCGGACGACCCCACCGGCGGGCTGCTCCCCGGCGACCGCGAGGTCTCCGCGGCCGACGCCGTCGTGCGCTTTCTCGCGGCCGGCCTGCCGCTCGACCGCCTGACGGTCTCGTCCGACGGCGGCGGCTGTCTGCCGACCTTCGACGCGCAGGGCGAGATGCTCCGGATGGGCTTCGCCACGTCGGCTGCGCTCGCGGACCTCCTCGCGGACCTGCTCGCGCGCGGCGTGCCGCTCTCCGACGCCCTCGCGCCGCTCACGCGCAATCCCGCACGCCTGCTGCGCCTGCGCGGCAAAGGCGCCGTCGCCCCGGGCATGGACGCCGACCTCGTGATCCTCGGCCCCGACGGTCGTCCCACGGACGTCATGGCGCGCGGACGGTGGCACGTCCGCGACAGCCTGCCCGTCCTCCGCGGCCTCTTCGAAGCCTGACCTTTTTTTGCTCGTGCGCGGCTGGCGCTCGGGTCCAGACGCGCCACGGCGCGTCTCTACGACAACCCAGACCGTCCCCCGACATGCCCTCCCCGACGACCGGCGACACGCCCCGCGGATTCATTATGCCCATCGGCGGCGCCGAGAACAAGGTCGGCGACCGCGCCATCCTGCGGCGCTTCGTCGAGTTCGCCGGAGGGTCCGACGCGCGCATCGCCGTGATCCCGACCGCGTCCGAGATGGCCGACACGGGCGATTTCTACGCGGCCCTCTTCCACGACCTCGGCGCTGCCCATGTCGACGTGCTCCCGATGACCGAGCGCGCCCACGCGCAGCGCGCGGACTACCTCACGGCCGTCCAGCAGTCGACGGGCATCTTCATAACGGGCGGCAACCAGCTCCGGCTCTCGACGATTCTCGGCGGGACGCCGCTCTCGCAGGCCATCCGGCGGCGCAACGCGGCCGGCGTGCCCGTCGCCGGGACGTCGGCGGGAGCGGCGATCATGCCCGAGCACATGATCGCCGGCGGCGAGCCCGGAGCCACGCCGACGGCCGACGGTGTGCTGCTCGCGCCCGGCCTCGGCCTGACCAACCGACTCATCATCGACCAGCACTTCCGCCAGCGTGACCGCCTCGGGCGGCTGCTCTCGGCCGTCTCGTTCAACCCGTTCGCCGTCGGCGTCGGGCTCGACGAGGACACCGCGCTGTGCCTCGGGCCCGACGGCTCGTTCGAGGTCTATGGCTCGGGCGCAGTCACGATCGTCGACCCCGGCGACCTCGTCTACTCGTCGATGGACACGGCCGTCGCCGGCGAGCCGATCAACCTTATCGGGCTCAACCTGCACATCCTCGGCGCCGGCGGCCGCTTCGACACGACGTCGCGGTATGCGTTTGCGCCGGAGCGGCCCGTCCCGGAGTGGGAGATCGACGAGGCGGCTGAGGGTCCCGGTCCGAGCACAGCAGGCGACCAGTACGAGGCGTAGCCGCGTCAGCCGGGCGCGATCGCGATGATCCGGGCCGTCACGAGCACCTGCCCGACGTGGCGCTGCGTGTGCTCGGCCGCGTGGACGAGCAGCCCGAGAACCGTCGATGGGAGGGCCTGCCGCCCGACGCTGCGCGCGTCGAACGCCGTTGTCTCGGATGTCTGCCGCAGGCCGTCGACAAATCGCCCGACCGCCGCCTCGACGGCCGCCACGAGTTCGGTGACCGACTCGGGGCCAGGCTCGGATTCTGCGGCAAGGGCGGCGAACTGCTCGGGCGAGAGCGCCTCGCCACAGGCGTAGGTCGCCATGCGGTCCAGTACGCCCATGATGTGCCGCAGGTGGAACCCGACCGACGCGACGCCCGCCGGCCGCGCGTCCAGACCGGCATCGGGAAACGCCGCGAGCGCCGCACGCACGTCCTCGACGGCGTGCTGGAGCGCGTGCGCGACGGGCTGGAAGACGGGCGCGACGCCGGCGACGGGGCCGCGGAGCCAGGGTTCGGGCAGGGTCGGCACGGCGGTGCAGGGTGGAAGCCGTCTGACCGGCCCGACAGATCCCGGATCCGGGTCCCGGCGCGTTCCAACGCAGAATCGTGACACCTCCGGCGTCATGTTGCCACGGATCGGGCCGATCTTCACCGCGTCTCCCGCCCCGCCCCGTGATGGACCGCCGATCCCTCCTGCTCGGACGTCGTGCCTCCGCGCCCTCGCCGCCCCCCGTCGAGGTACCCGGGCGCCCCGCGCCGCCCGAGCGCAAGATGCCGCCGAGCGTCGCGCCGCCGTACGCCGGCGGACTCGCGCCGTTCACGCCGACGCCCGATGCGCCGTGGGACGCGCGCCGCGCGCGCCACCTGCTCCGCCGGACGGGCTTCCACGCGCCCCCGGCCGAGGTCACGCGCCTGCTCACCATGACGCCAGCCCATGCGGCGACGAGCATCGTCGATACGGCCGTCAACGCAGTGCCCGTGCCGGTCCCGAGCTATGCGACGCTCTTCCGCCCGCCTTCGACCGCCCCGCAGGCCGAGATCGACGCCTATAACACAGCCAACGGGGTGGCCTTCCGGTCGGAGCAGGAGGGCGTCTTCGACGAGGCGCTCGCAGTCCGCGCGCCCGGGACGGGCCTCCGCGAGCGCCTCACGCTCGCCCTCCACAGCGCCGTCCCGACGAACTACAACAGCTACGGCAACCGCGCTCACCGCCTCGTCCACTACTGGGCGGTCCTGCGCGCAGGCGCCTTCGGGAGCTATCGGACGCTGATCCACGACGTCGGCCTCACGCCGGCGATGCTGGTCTACCTCAACGGCAACCTCAACCGCACCGGCTCACCGAACGAGAACTACGCCCGCGAGCTGCTCGAGCTGTTCACGACCGGAACCGAGGGCCCCGATGGGCAGGCGACATACACCCAGACGGACGTCGCGCAGCTCGCTCGCTGCCTGACGGGCTGGACCGTCGTCGACGCCTCCAACGACGGCGTCCTCGTCCCGTCCCGTTTCGATACGGGCGTCAAGACGGTCTTCGGACGGACGGGCGCGTTCGGCTACGACGAGGCCGTGGCGCTGGTCTTCACCGAGCGCAGCGCGGCCGTCGCGCACCGCCTCGCAGGCGTGCTCTACCGCGCGCTCGTTGCGGGCGAGCCCAACGCGCAGGTCCGCTCCGAGATGGCGGCATTGCTACTTGCCAACGATTTCCGGACCGAGCCCGTCGTGCGCGCGCTCCTCGCGAGCGCGCACTTTTTCTCGGCCGGCGCGCTCGGGGCACGTCTGCGCTCGCCGCTCGACCTGCTCCTCGGGACGCTCGCCACGACGGGCTACTCGGACCCGCGGTCCTATTACTCGACGATCCGCACGCGCTGCGTCGAGGGCGGCTTCGACCTGTTCCGGCCGCCGGACGTCGCCGGCTGGCCCGGCGGTCGGCTGTGGCTGGACACCGGCCGCCTGCCGTCGCGGTGGCTCGCGACCGACGCCCTCTGGGCGCGCAAGCGCGAGGCGCAGGCGCTCGCGCTCTCGATGCCCGAGCCCGGCAACCCCTACGCGCTCGTCGACGCACTCGCCGAGCACGTCGTCGCCGTCCCGCTCTCGGCCTCGACGCGCGCCGAGGCCGTCACCGTCATGCTCGGCGGCATCCCGGACTACGAGTGGAATCCGACCGTCGCCAGCGCCGAGAACCGCCTCCGCGGCGTGCTCCAGTTCTTCTCGCGCCTGCCCGAGGCCCAGCTCGCCTGATCCCATGTCGCACCACGCGCACCCGCACGGCCACTCGCACGACGACCATGGGCACGGACACAGCGAGCACGGCGCCACGCCAGACGACGAGGCCCGCGCCGTCGCCCTCGAACACGGCGCCGCGCACGACGCTGACCACGCGACATGGACGCGGCGCGACTTTCTCGCCCGCGCCGGCCTCGGCACGGCCGCCATTGGCCTCGGCTCGGTCCTCGGGACAACGCGCGCGTCGGCGCTGACGGGCGGCGGCTTGCTCTCGCACCTGTCGCGCATCGACACGGACCGCGTGCTCGTCCTCATCCAGCTCAAGGGAGGCAACGACGGCCTCAACACCGTCATCCCGGTCGGCAACAGCCTCTACCACAACGCCCGCCCGACGCTCGGCATCGCTGACACGGCCGCGCTGCGCCTCGCTGACGGCGTCGGGCTGCACCCGAGCATGGCGCCGCTCATGGCGATGTGGAGCGGCGGCGACGTAGCCGTCGTCCACTCGGTCGGCTACCCCGCGCCGAGTCTGTCGCACTTCGACGGGACCGACACGTGGTCGACGGCGCGGCCGGTCGGACAGTCGCAGCCGGCCGGCGGGTGGGCCGGCCGCACGCTCCGCCTCGACCATCCGGTCGGCGAGCCGCTGCCCGACACGCCGCCCGCCGTGCAGATCGGGAGCCAGAACCCGCTCCTGTTCCAGTCCGGCGATACGGACTTCAGCCTGATGCTCCAGTCGGCGGCGACGATCGCGCAGATCCAGGCCAACGGCGGCCTGTACGACCCCGACGATGTGCCCGTGCTCCCCTACGGCGCCGAGCTGAGCTACGCGCGGACCGTCTCCAACGCCGCCAACCGCTACGTCGGGGCCGTCCAGACGGCGGCGTCCGCCGGCACGAACGCCGCGACGTACCCCAACACGACGCTCGGCAACAACCTCGCCGCCGTGGCGAAGCTCGTCCGCGGCGGCCTCACGTCGCGCGTGTTCGTCGTCCAGCTCGGCTCGTTCGACACGCACGTCGGCCAAGCGACGACGCACGCGACCCTCCTCGGCGACCTTGCGGGCTCGGTCGCTTCGTTCTACGCCGACCTCGCGGCGGCCGGCCACGCGCAGCGCGTGCTCACGATGACGTTCTCGGAGTTCGGCCGGCGCGTCGGCCAGAACGGCTCGGGCGGGACGGACCACGGGACGGCTGCGCCGCTCTTCGCCTTCGGCCCGAGTGTCACGGGCGGGCTCTACGGCACGGCGCCGGACCTCAGCGCGCTCACGAGCGCCGGCAACCTCGTCCATTCGACAGACTTCCGGAGCGCTTACGCGACGGTTCTCGGCCCCTGGTTCGGCCTCGACGCGGCGACCGTCGCAGGTGTCCTCGGCGGGGCCTACGCGCCCGTCGGGTTCGCGGCGGGGCAGGCCACGAGCACGGCCCCGGCGCCGACCGCCGAGTTGCGCCTCGACGCGCCGTTCCCGAACCCGGTCCGCGACCGCGCGCGCCTGCGGTACGCGCTCCCCGAGGCCGGCCCGGCGCGCCTGCTCGCCTACGACGCGCTCGGGCGGACCGTCGCCGTCCTCGACGACGGTTTCCACGCAGCCGGTGCCCACGAGGCGACGTTCGACGCGTCGGTGCTGCCAGCCGGCGTCTACGTCCTGCGCCTCGAAACGGCCGGCGCGACTCGGACCGTCCGCGCGACCGTCGTGCGGTAACGCGGCGCAACCGGCGTCGTGGAAACGCGCGGACAGCGCGTCTCGAACCTGACGCTTACGGTCAGGCCCGGGACGCGCCGTCCGCGTCACGCGACGGCCGCAACGCCGTGGGCGCCCTCCTTGACGTTCGCCGTGTACATCGCCGCGATGTCGGCCGCGTACTGCTTCGAGACGTCCGAGCGCTTGACGCTCATCTTAGGCGTCAGCAGGCCGTTCTCGACCGTCATCGTCTCGGGGCAGAGGCGGAAGCGCTTGACCTGCATCCAGTGGTCCATGCCCGCGTTCGCGCCCGCGACGATCGACTCGAACTCGGCGAGCACGCGCGGGTCCTTGACCATCGCGTGCACGTCGCCCGTGACGCCGTTCGCCTTGCCCCACACGGCAAGCGCGTCCGCGCTCGGGAAGAGCAGCGCCGTCGCGTACTTCTC
>DASWMO010000021.1:0-21260 GCA_036399715.1 Rubricoccaceae bacterium | reverse complement strand
TGGGTCGGCAGTGTTGACGAACACGGTGAACGTGCCCGTGTAACCGCCGGCGAGCACGTCGAGGTCACCGTCGCCGTCGAGGTCGGCGAGGGTAGGGGAGCTGGTGGGGAAGCCTCCCCGGAGCGCCGCGGGCCGCGGCGGCGGCGGTGCTCCTCCGCCGATCGACGTCAGCCCGAAGGGGTTGGACTGCGGACCGCCAAAGGTCGGCGCCGCCTGCGGGCCGGCCGTGTTCTCGAAGTAGACGAATTCCCCGGAGCGATTGCCCGCGAGCACGTCGAGATCGCCGTCGCCGTCGAGGTCGCCGAGCGAGGGCTCGACGCTGCCTGCCTGGACGAGGCCGAAGGGGCCCGGCTGGGCCGGGCCGAAGACGGGCATAACGCCAGGACCGGCGGTGTTCTCGTAGTAGACGAACGTCTGCTCGCCGCTCGTCGAGAGCACGTCGAGGTCGCCATCGCCGTCGAGGTCGCCGAGGCTCGGGCGGCTGTTGGTGCCAGTCGCGGCCAGCCCGAACGGGTTCAGCTGCGGCGTGTCGAACACCGGGACGGTCGCCCCAGGCTCAGCGGTGTTCTCGTAGGAGGCAAACACTCCGCTCTGGGTGCCGACGAGCAGGTCGAGGTCACCGTCGCCGTCGAGGTCACCCTGCGTGACGCTGGTCTGCCTGGCCTGCTGGACGGAGCGGACGCGCGTGAGGCTGTACGGCGAGGCCTGCGGCGTGCCGAACGCGGGCGTCGTGCCGACGGTGGGCGTGTTGGTGAACAGCGTGAACGTGCCGGCCTGAAGGCCGACGAGCACGTCGAGGTCGCCGTCGTCGTCGAGGTCCGCCATCTCCGGCGAGTTCGCGTTCGTGGGACTCGGCGAGCCCGTGTTCGAGAGACCAAACGGGTCGGCCTGGGCCTGCCCGAAGTCGGGCACCGTCGCCCCGGGCTCCGCATTGTTCGGGAAATAGAGCAGGTCGCCGGTCTTGTTGCCGACGAGCACGTCGAGGTCGCCGTCTCTGTCGAGGTCCCCAACGGTCGGCCGGGCATAGAAGCCGACATTTGTGAGGCCGAACGGATTGGCCTGGGCCAGACCAAACGTCGGCGCTGCCCCGGCCTCGGCATCGTTCCGGTAATAGAGCAGGGTGCCGTCTTTGTAGCCGACCAGCACGTCGAGGTCGTCGTCGCCATCGAAGTTCACGAACCGCGGCGCAGCGTCGTCGCCTGCATCCGCCAGGCCGAACAGCGCCGAGGCGGGTCCGTAGACGGGCGCCGTCGCATCGGCCTCGGCGACGTTCTGGTAGTAGGCCAGGGTGCCATCCTTGTAGCCGACGAGCAGGTCGAGGTCACCGTCGCCATCGAGGTCGCCGGCGGTCGGGTGGATGGCGATGCCAACCGAGCGCAGCCCGAACGGGTTGACGACGCCCGGGGCGTAGACCGGGGTAGCATCCGGGGCGGCCGTGTTCTCGAAGTAGTTGAACGCGCCACTGTCCGTCCCTGCGAGCAGGTCGAGGTCACCGTCGCCGTCGAAGTCGGCCGCAGCCGGCGCCGCCTCGTTGCCATCGGTAAACTGCTCGTCGATGCGCTCCAGCCCGAACGGGTTGGTCGCCAGAGCTTCGTACGACGGCCCGCCGCCCATCGCGCGCGCCGCGGCGGCGTTGGCCGGTCGGATGCGCCCACCTGCAGGGCGGGCCGTTGCATCCGCGCGGACGATCTGGCCGTCGGGCAACTCGCGGTAGCCGTAGCGGGCGAGCGCCTCCGCCCGTGCTGCCGGTGTCATCGCTGCGAGCGCCTCGCGCACGCGAGTGGCCTGGTCGGTCTGGGCAGGCGCGGTCTGTGCGGCAGCGCCGGGCGAGAGGACGGCGAGGGAGACGCCGCCGAGCGCGCACGCGCGCTGGAGGAACGTCAGTCGGCGCCGGGCGGCCGTGCGGGACGGGAGAGCGTCGGGGAGCAAAGAGGGCATCGGGGGGAGCCTGAGGAACGGATGCGGGAATGACCTGAACCTAACCGGTTTCGGACGTCCATATCGGACATTTATCGCCTGCTCGCATTCCGAGCACATGCAGAGCGCGGTACCGGGCCACGTCTACCTTGAGTCGCCTTTCCGTTCCCAGACCTCCTCCCATCCGATGATTTCTTCAGCCGCCCCGGTGCGTTTCGTCACCGACACGCTGAGCGCCGACGAGGCCGAGCGCCGCTTCGCCGGTCTTCTCGCGCCGTCGCTCGCCTTTCGCCGTCGGCACGGCCTCGTCGCCGAGCAGGTCGTTTCCGTCGTGGCCACGCTCGACGGGCAGCCGGCCGGCGTCGCGCTCGGAGGTATCCGCCCCGGTACGGGCTTCGGCGAGGTGCTGTGTCTGAATGTTGC
Organism: Rubricoccaceae bacterium; assembly: GCA_036399715.1. Lineage (GTDB taxonomy): Bacteria > Bacteroidota > Rhodothermia > Rhodothermales > Rubricoccaceae > DASVSE01. The sequence goes on along the minus strand of DASWMO010000021.1, from coordinate 18,920 downwards.
CGCTGACGTTCGCCGGCTGGGTATCGGGTCGGGCCTGCTCGCACGCCTCGAGCGCGGGCTCGCTGACACCGGATGTCGGGCCGTGCAGGGCACATTCCGGAGCGACTGGGGGGGCGCCGACGCGACCACCGGTCTGCTCGCCGCAGCCGGCTGGGACCCGCCGGTTGTGCAAAAGCTGTACTACAAGATCCGCGGATCGGCCTTTATGAGCCAGCCCGTGATGCAGTCCGTCCCGACGCCCGAAGGTTACGAGATCACAGACTGGGACACGCTGACCGAGGCGGACCGGGCACACGTCGAGGCGCTCGTCGCGGCCGACCCGGCGACGGCTGCGCTGACGCCGTTCCAGCACCCCGGTGCCGTGAGCCCCGAGTTCAGCGTCTGGCTGCGGCACGGAGGCGAGATCGTCGGGTGGCACCTCGTGCTCGTGGCGAGTCGGCGCGCGGTCGAATACGCCGGTCTGTACGTCACGCCCGAGCATCGTCGAAGCCGGTCCGGGCTGGCACTCGTTGCCGCCTCCGGCTGGCGGCACATCGCCGTGCTCGAACAGCAGGCCGAGGCCGGCTTCGGGACGGGGGAGGCGCCCATTTCGGACATCAGCCTGTTCGCCGTCGAGCCCCAGAGCCGCGAGATGCGCGCCTTCGCCGACGCATACTTCCGCCGCGACGGCATCACCGAGACGACGGTCTGGCTCGCCGGCAAGCGCCTCGGCGCAGTCTGAGGCCTACGTCGCTACCACCGGGCTCGCCGGTATGAGGCGATGCGGATTGCCGCGCCGCGGCGGGAACGTCGGCGGTGCCGCGGCATGCAAGGGGCAACCTTGCAATCTGCGCGGGCGAGGCCGTTAGGCCCCGTTAACAGCGTTAACATCCCGATCCCATGGAAGCCACGGTTGCCTTGTCTACTGGTCCCGGTGAGCCCGAAGACGCACCGGCTGACGGCGATGCGCTCGCCCGCCTCGCCGCCCGTGGCGTCGACCTCGGCGCGCTCGCGGCCCTCGCCGAGCGGACCGACCTCAACCGCCTCGCCGGTCACATCGGCGCCCTTGACGATGCGGCCCTCGCGCGGGCGTTCGCCCCGAAAAAGGTCCGCCCCGCGCCGCCCATCCCCAACGGCGACTACTACGACATCGAGGGCCTGCTCGCACCCGACGAGGTCGCGGCGATGCGCAAGGTCCGGACGTTCATGGAGACGCAGGTCGAGCCGGTCATCAACGACTTCTGGCTCCGCGACAAGACGCCACTCGACCTGCTCACGAAGGGCTTCCGCGACCTCGACCTGCTGACGCTCATCTACGGCGAGGACCTCTCGGACCGCGAGCCCAACGGCTCGGTCCTCGAAGGCCTCATCACGATGGAGATCGCCCGCGTGGACGTCTCGACGGCGACGTTCTTCGGCGTCCAGTCCGGGCTGGCCATGCAGTCCATCCTCGTCTGCGGCTCCGAGGACCAGAAGGCCGAGTGGCTGCCGGGCATGCGCTCGATGCACACGATCGGCGCGTTCGGTCTCACGGAGCCGCACACGGGATCGGCCGTCTCGGGCGGCATGGGCACGACGGCCCGCCGCGAGGGCGACACGTGGATTCTGAACGGCCAGAAAAAGTGGATCGGCAACTCGCCGTTCGCCGACATGGTCGTGATCTGGGCCCGCGACGAAGCGGATGACCAGGTGAAGGGCTTCATCGTCCGCGCCAAGGAGAACCCGGGCTTCGCCGTCGAGACGATCCGCGGGAAGGTGGCCCTCCGAGCCGTCGAGAACGGCGAGATCACGCTCACGGACTGCCGCGTGCCCGAGGCCGACCGCCTCCAGAAGGGCAACTCGTTCGCCGACGTCGCCGAGGTCCTCAAGCTCACCCGGGCCGGCGTCGCGTGGCAGGCCGTCGGGTGCGCGATGGGGGCCTACGAGAAGTCGCTGGCGTATGCGACGACGCGGCTCCAGTTTGGCAAGCCCATCGCCTCGTTCCAGCTCATCCAGGAGAAGCTCGTCCACATGCTCGGCAACGTGACGGCGATGCAGACGATGTGCCTCCGCCTGAGCCAGCTCCAGGACGCGGGCCAGATGACAGACGCCCAGGCCAGCCTCGCCAAGGTCTTCACGGCCGCCCGCTGCCGCGAGACCGTCGCCCTCGCCCGCGACCTCCACGGCGGCAACGGCATCCTCCTCGAAAACCACGTCGCTCGCTACTTCTGCGACACCGAGGCGATCTACTCCTACGAGGGGACCAACGAGATCAACTCGCTCATCGTCGGCCGCGCCGTGACCGGCATCGGCGCCTTCGTCTAGTGGGTACGAGGTCCGGGGTTCTCGGTACAGACTGGCCCCGGCGTCTCGCTTAACCCGTTTCTCCGTGTACCACGCGCCACAGGCCGGCGCAGCCCACCCCGAATCCGACATGGAAACGCTGACCGACACCGCCACGCCGACCGCGGAATCTCCCGCGTGGAAAGAAAAGCCCTTCCGGACCGCCGCCGTGCTCGGCGCGGGCGTCATGGGCTCGCAGATCGCGGCCCACCTCGCCAATGCCGGCCTCACGGTCATCCTCCTTGACGTGACGCCGACGAGTATCGGCCGCGAGGGCGCTCCCGACAGCATCGTGCAGTCCGCTTTCGCCGCGGCGGCGAAGCTCAAGCCGGACCCGTTCTTTACGGCCGCGGCTCAGAAGCGGATCACGCTCGGCAACTTCGACGACGACTTCGAGAGCATCAAGAATGCCGACTGGATCATCGAGGTCGTCGTGGAGCGGCTGGACATCAAGCAGTCCGTGATGGAGCGTATCGAGAAAGCCGCACGGCCAGACGCCGTGATCTCGTCCAACACGTCCGGTTTGCCGATGGCAGACATCGTCGCGGGCCGGTCGGACGCGTTCAAGGCGCGCTTTCTCGGGACGCACTTTTTCAACCCGCCGCGCTACCTCAAGCTCTTCGAGGTCATCCCGACGCCCGAGACGGACCCCGACGTGCTCCGCCGCGTCTCGGCCTTCGCGCGCGTCCACCTCGGCAAGGGCGTCGTGGTCGCGAAGGACACGCCGAACTTTATCGGCAACCGGATCGGCGTCTACGGGATGCTCGCCGTCCTGAAGGAGTTCTCGGAGGGCCGCTTCTCAATCGAGGAGATCGACGCGCTCACGGGCACGCTCATCGGCCACGCCAAGTCCGCCACGTTCCGCACGGCCGACGTCGTCGGACTGGATACGCTGCGGCACGTCGCCTCGAACCTCTACGACAACGTCCCCGAGGACGAGTCGCGGGAGACGTTCCGCGTGCCGGCCGTGCTGGACAAGCTCGTCGAGGCGGGCGCGACAGGCCAGAAGGCCGGCGCGGGCTTCTTCAAAAAGGTCGGCAAGGACATCCTCTCGGTCGACCCCGAGACGCTGGGGTACACGCCGGCAAAGGAGTCCGACATCAACCCGAAGGCCTTCAAAGGCTCGCTCGCGCAGCGCATCACCGCCCTCTGGGAGGACACGGGCCGCGCGGGGGACTTTTTCCGCCGCACGACGCTCGACCTGCTCGGCTACGCCGCCCGCCGACTCCCAGAGATCGCCGACTCGCCGGCCGACGTCGACCGCGCGATCCGGTGGGGCTTCGGGTGGGAGATGGGCCCGTTCCAGATGTGGGACGCCCTCGGCGTCGACCGCGTCCGCACAGCCCTCGCTGAGGCGGGCATTGCGACGCCCGAGTGGGTGCAGAACGTCCCCGAGGCCGGCTTCTACGCCGACGACGGCGCGCCGACGGTATGGACGCCCACGACGGGCGACTACGCGGCCGACCCGAAGCCCGCCGACGAGTGGGGCCTGACCTACCTCAAAGCGGACGACTCGAAGACGCTCTGGAGCAACTCTGAAGCCGCCCTTCTCGACGCGGGCGATGGCGTCGCCGTCTTCGAGTTCCGCTCGAAGTCCAACAGCCTCGGGCAGGAGGTGATCTCGGGCCTCGTCGAGGCCATCGACAAGGTCGAGAACGACCGCGATCTGCGCGGCATGATCATCGGCAACGAGGGGTCCAACTTCTCCGTCGGCGCCAACCTCGGCGAGGTCGCGATGGGCATGGCGATGGGCGGCGTATCGAGCATCGAGCCGTTCATCAAGGGCTTCCAGGACGCAATCCTGAAGATCCGCTACGCGAGCAAGCCGGTCGTGGTCACGACGCACCAGATGGTGCTCGGCGGCGGCTGCGAGATGGCGCTCGCGTGCCCGCACCCCGTCGCCTCGGCCGAGACGTACATCGGGCTCGTCGAGCTCGGCGTCGGGCTCATCCCGGCGGGCTGCGGGACGACGTTCATGACGGCTCGGGCGGCCGAGAAGGCGGCCAACACCGACTTCCCGAGCGACATCCAGCCGTTCCTGCGCAAGCACTTCGAGCAGATCGCCATGGCCAAGGTGGCCACGTCGGCCCGGCAGGCGCAGGAGATGGGCTTCTTCGACGCCGGCGCGACGATCGTGATGAACGCCGACCGTCGGTTCTCGGTCGCCAAGGCGCAGGTCCTTGCGCTGAGTGAGCAGGGCTACCTCCCGCCCGCCGTCCGGACGGCGATTCCCGTCCTCGGCGCGGCCGGCCGCGCGCAGTTCGAGATCGCGCTGTACCAGTTCGAGGAAGGCGGCTTCGTCTCGGCGTACGACCACTTTCTCGGCTCGCGGCTCGCGTACATCATGACCGGCGGCGCCCTCACGGCGCCTGCGGAGGTCCACGAGGATTACCTCTTCGAACTCGAGCGCGAGGTTTTCCTGTCGCTCCTCGGCGAGGAGAAGACGCAGGCCCGCATCCAGAGCATCCTCACGACCAACAAGCCGCTCCGCAACTAATCGGCACCGGGGACGGGCTCCCGCCCCCGCTACCCTGAACCTCCGCACCATGCAGTTAAACGAAGCCTACATCGTCTCGTCCGTCCGCACGCCGGTCGGGAAGGCGAAGAAAGGAGCCCTCCGCGACGTCCGCCCCGAGCACCTCGCCGCGACGGCCGTCCGAGGCGCCATCGCGCGTGTGCCCGGCCTCGGCGGCGAGCACATCGACGACCTTGTCCTTGGCTGTGCCTTCCCCGAGGGCCCGCAGGGCATGAACGTCGCGCGCATCATCGCGCAGAAGGCAGGCCTGCCCGTCACCGTCTCGGCTGTGACCGTGAACCGGTTCTGCTCGTCGGGCCTCCAGACGATCGCGCAGGCGTCCAACTCGGTCGTCCTCGGGCAGTCCGACTGCGTCGTCGCCGGCGGCGTCGAGTCGATGTCGGCCGTACCGATGGGCGGCTTCTTCTTCGCGCCCGACCCGGACCTCGCCGTTGAGGAACCGGACAACTACGCCGCGATGGGCATCACGGCCGAGAACGTCGCCGCGCAGTACAAGGTCAGCCGCGAGGAGCAGGACGCGTTCGCCGTCCAGTCGCACCAGCGCGCAGCGGCGGCCGTCGCCGCGGGGCGGTTCGACGACGAGCTCGTTCCTGTGACTGTGACGGAGACGCGCTACGACGCCGAGACGCGCCGGGCGGTCGAGCGGACGTTCGAGCACACGGCCGACGAGGGCCCGCGCGCCGACACGACGGTCGAGGCGCTCGGGCGGCTCAAGCCGGTCTTCAAGGTCGGCGGGACCGTCACGGCGGGCAACGCGAGCCAGATGAATGACGGCGCGGCCGCCTCGGTCATCATGAACAGGCGCATGATGGAGGAGCTCGGCGTGACGCCGATCGGGCGAATGCTCGGCTTCGCCGTCGCCGGCGTGCCGGCCGACATCATGGGCATCGGGCCCATCGACGCGATCCCGAAGGTGCTCAAGCAGGTCGGCCTGTCGCTCTCGGACATTGACCTAGTCGAACTCAACGAGGCGTTCGCGAGCCAGGCGGTCGCCATCGTGCGCGAGCTCGGGTTCGACCCCAACATTGTGAACGTCAACGGCGGCGCGATCGCGATGGGCCACCCACTCGGGTGCACGGGCGCCAAGCTCACGGCCACGCTGCTGCACGAGATGAAGCGCCGCGGCAACCGCTACGGCATCGTCTCGATGTGCATCGGTGGCGGGATGGGCGCTGCGGGCGTGTTCGAGAACCTCGCCGTCTAGGCACCCGGCATCGGATGTCTGCGAGGGCGGGCCGGCACGCGTCGGCTCGCCCTCGTGCGTTTCCGGAAGGTCGGCCGAGGACCTGTCGAGGCTTCTGGAGTGGTCTCGGTCGTGGCTGCGACGCCGGACATGTGCAGAGTGGGGGAGGGGCGCTTTAGCCGGGCGGGGCGGGGCCGATACCGCGACCGTCTGCACCGGAGAACTCCGGCGCGGCCGACCGGCGAACACGCGGTCGGGCCGCCGGTTCGGTGTCCTGTCTCCACTACCCCGCTCGTCCCGCCATGTCCACGATCCCTGTCCGCCGGAAGCGATTTCTGGGTCTCCCGCCGTGGGTGCTGCCCACGCTCATCGCCGTCGTCCTGCTCACGGGTTGGATGCTGCTCGCGGGCGATGACGAGCCCGAGACTGACGTCATCGAGGCCGGTCCCGTCGTGACCGACGTCCCCGATCCGAATGCCGTCTCGCCCGAGCTTCCCGCCTCGCCGCCGCCGGGCGCGCCCCTTCCGTCAGCGTCTGGAGCTCCCGTCGGCGCTTCGTCCGGCACGTCCGTGGACCAGGCCACCGAGGCGGCCATCGCAGCCGGGTCAGCGGCAGGTGCTGCCGCCGGCGCCCGCGCCGGTCAGGCGGTTCTCGCCTCCGTCGCAGACGTCGGGCGGACCATCCGCGCCTCGGGCTCGGCAGCCGGTGCCCTCAACGGCCGCGCCGTCCAGATGCGCGGCGTCCGGGTGTCCGAGGTTCTCAGCGACCGCGCGTTCATCGTCGGCAGCGGGTCGGACCGCGTGATGGTCGTGATGGACCCGTCCGGCGGGGACGTGCCCGTGCGCGTCGGCGAGCAGATCGCCGTGACGGGCTCGCTGGAGACCTACGCGCCCGGTCCGAGCGAGTCCGGCGCCGCGCGAGACGCCGGCCAGAGCGGCTACGTCGTCGCGACGCGCCCCGGCGGCATCGCCCGTTAACTCCCCCCTTTCGCCTCTCATCTCTAGAACCATGTCCCGCACTCTTCTCACGGCCGACAGCGACTGGGAACTCGTCAACGACACCCAGGACATCCGCGGCTACGCCGCCATCGACGCCTTCGGCAACCGCGTCGGCGTCGTGTCGGCGCTCTCGATCGACACCGAGGCGCAGATCGTCTCGTCGGTGATCCTCGACACCGGCGCCGAGATCGCCGCCTTCGACCTCGCCATCGGCGACGGCGTCGTCTACCTCGCGGGCTCCGTCCCCGGCGCAGCGACGGTCCCGGACGTGCCCGAGGTGCTCGTCCATCACCCCGTTGCTGTTCCGGTGGCCGTCCCCGTCGCCGTCCCGGTTGCGGTCCCGACTGCCATTGAAGTACCGGTCGCGGTCCCAACTGCCGTTGGCATGCCGGTCGCCGTGCAGACAGTCGTGGACCTGCCGAGCGCGGCCCCTGCTGGAGCGGCGGTCGTGACGCCTACCGACACGCGCTTCGCGTAGTCGACGGCGGTTTCTCAGGCAGACCCCGGACGCAGTGTCGGGGTCTGCCGGGTCATAGGCATTCGGCCGCAGTTCGGACCGAGCGGCCTGAACCGCCGGGGGAGATCGGGGTTGAGACGGGGCACGCCTGCGTGCCTCTCATCCAACCCCCTTCCCGATCATGGCAACCATCCCCGTCGAAAAGAAGTCCGGCACTCCGCTCTGGATGTGGCTTCTGCCGCTGCTCCTGCTCGCGGCGCTGCTGTTCTACTTCCTCTCCCGCGACAACAATGACACCGAGGAGTCTGCAGCGACCGACCCGGCGGGTCAGGTCGATACCGCCGGCTCGGGTGGGGCCAGTGCCGGGAACGGCGGCACCGACGACGCGCTGGGCGCTGCTGGAACGGGAGCCAACGCCCCGGCCGCCGATGGCGGCGCGGGCGCAGGCGGGGCGGCCATCACGACGCTCGCCGACCTCGACCGCGCCCTCGACGGCTCCGCCACGGGCGGAAGCCTCGACGGTCGCCCGGTCCGCCTCGGGGACGCCCGCGTGACGAGCGTCGTCGGCGACTCGGCGTTTTACGTCGGCACGGGCACGGACCGCGTTCTCGTGATCCTGGCCAACGTTGGCGAGGAAGAGACGGGCGCTGGCAGCGCGGACGGCGTCTTCGACGTCAACGAGGGCGACCTCGTGGGTCTCACCGGCGAACTCAAGAGCTACACCCGCGGCATGCGCGGGATGAGCCAGCTCGACGCGGCAGACCAGACCGAGGTCGGCACGCGGGGCTACGTCGTGGTGACGCGCCCGAACGGTCTCACGCCGCTCACGCAGTAGGCGACGCGCCGGGCGGCGCGCGTGTCGCCCGGCGTCCTTTCTCCCTCTCCCTTCTCCGACCATGACCCGCGTTTCTCTTACGGACTCTGGCGACTACGGCCTCGTCAACGACGAACAGGACGTTCGCGGCCGGACGGTCGTCGACGGCACCGGCCAGCCGCTCGGCACGGTCGAGGCGATGCTGCTCGACACCGACGCCGAACTCGTCACCACGCTCGTGCTCGACACCGGCACCGAGATCCCCGTGGCGGACGTCACCCTCGGCGAGGACGTCGTGTACTACACCGCCGGCGGCGGCACCGAGGGCGCCTCGGCGGAAGCCATCGAGGGCACCGTCCGCTCGGGCGTCACGGTCTTTGACGACGGCGGCCGGGTCGTTCGCCGCGAGCGCGTCGCCGAGACTGGCGACGTGAGCGCCTACGACGCCGACTTCCAGACGCACCACGCGAGCACGTACGGCGCTGCGGGCCGCAGCTACGACGAGACGTCGGGCGCGTATAGGTATGGTTACACGTCCGCCCACGGCGACGCGAACCGCAACCGGACCTACTCAGACGCCGAGGCGGACCTCCGCTCGGGCTACACCGGCGCAGACTTCGACGCCGACCGCGAAGCCGTCCGCTACGGGTACGGCCGCGCGCAGCGCCGGGCCTCGTGACCCCGCTCCGCGACACCACCGGCCAGACGGGCTGGATCGACGGCCCGGTTGTCCCCGGCCAGCCCGTTTCGGTCCGGCTCGACTCTGGCGAGCGCCTGCGCCTCGCGCCGGACCTTATCGGGCCCGGCGCGGACGGCGGGCTCGTCGCCCGGGTTGCCTTCGCGGACGCGACCCGGGTGGCGACGTCGGGCACGTACGGTGGCGAGACGTTCCAGGAGATCCAGGAGCGGCTTTCCGTCACGCGCGTCCTCCGCGAGGTCGAGCGCGCCCGCGTCTCGGTCCGCACGGGCACGACCGAGGAAACCATCACCGAGGACGCGTGGCGTGAGGCCGTCGAGGTCCGCCGCGTCCCCGTCAACGAGGTCGTGCACGAGGTCGAAGGCGTGCAGACCGACGGCAACGAGACGGTCATTCCGATCTACGAGGAGGTCGTCGTCGTCGAGCGGCGCCTCGTCCTACGCGAGCGGCTCCACGTGACGCTGCGGCGCGAAGAGACCCGGATTCCGCAGCGCGTCGTGCTCCGCCACCAGTTCGTCGAGGTCGAGCGGCTGCCCGCCGGCCCGGCTCCGGGCGCCTCCGAGCGCCCGTCCCATCTCTAAACCCCGCCTCGCGGGCGTCCCCGCGAGGCTCCGGCCACTCGGCCGGTATCTCTTCCCCTCTCTCTTTCTCCTGTCATGGCCCAGACCATCGTCGGTCTCTACGAAGACCGCAGCACCGCCCACCGTGTCGTCGCCGCCCTCAAGGCTGCCGGCTTCACGAAAGACCACATCCAGTTCGCGAGCAACGAGTCCGGCGGCCCGGGCGAGTTCGAGGGCGACGCGTCCACGTTCCGCTCGCCGGACGCCCTGACGGGCTATGGCGTCGCCCGGGACGAGGCGACGTTCTACGCCGAGGGCCTCCGCCGCGGCGGCTCGCTCGTCGTCGTCCGCACGCAGGACGCCGACACCGAAACGGCCGTCGACATCATGGCCGAGCACAACCCGGTCCGCTACGAGGACCGCGCCTCGGAGTACGCCTCCACCGACGCCTCGGCGCCGTTCTACTCGGCCGAGGAGACCACGGCCGAGCGCTCCCGGTACGCCGGCCAGAATCAGCAGCGCCTCCAGGAGATCCAGGAGAGCCTCCAGGTCGGCAAGCGCGAGGTCGTCCGCGGCGCCGTCCGCGTCTCGACGCGCGTCGAGTCCGAGAACGTCCAGGAGCAGATCACCCTCCGCGAGGAGTCCGTCCGCGTCGACCGCACGGCCGTCGACCGCGAGTTGACGCCGGCCGAGGCCGACGCGGCCTTCCAGGACAAGACCATCGAGGTCGTCGCCCACGCCGAGGAGCCCGTCGTCGCCAAGACGGCCCACGTGACGGGCGAGGTCGTCGTCGGACTCGAGGCGACCGAGCGCCAGGAGACCGTCGGCGGGACCGTGCGCAGCACGCACGTCGAGGTCGACGAGACGGGCGCGAGCTCGGGAATGGCCGGCGGCATGGACGACGAGGCGCACTTCCAGAGCACCTACGGCACGTCGGGCCGGTCGTTTGCCCAGATGCAGCCCGCCTACGCCTACGGCCGTTCGGCCCGCTCGACCTACACCGGCGACTTCGACACGCACGAGGCGTCGATGCGCTCGGACTACGAGAGCCGCTACGGCAACTCGGGCGACGGCGCGTGGGACAACGTGAAGGACGCCGTCCGCCACGGCTTCACGCGCGCCAAGCACGCCGTCTCGTAACCGCCCCGCCAATTCGTGCACGACGCCGAGGGCGCCGGGACACCCGTCCCGGCGCCCTCGGCATATCTCCCGCCCTGACACCGCTCACCACCACCCGGAAGCCGTTCCACCCGACCCGGACGTCATTCCACCCGCCCGGAAGCCTTTCCACCCGTCCGGACGTGGCCCACCACCGTCCGGAGATCGTTCCACCCGTCCCGGATGTCCTTCCACCCGGCCCAGACGTCGTTCCACCCGGCCGGAGACCGCTCCCCACCGCCCGAACGTCGTTCCCCCGGCCTCGGCGCGCTCCACCGCGGCCGGTATCTTGGCCCCATGGCAGGGGAGAGGCCCCGCCGCCCCCTCCCAGCCTCGATCCCATGACGGAACCGTTTACGCGCGTCGGCGCCCTCTCCCAGCACGTCGGCGAGCGCGTGACGCTCAACGGCTGGCTCTACAACGCCCGCGCCTCGAAAGGCCTCGCGTTCCTCGTCATGCGCGACGGCTCCGGCCTCGTCCAGATCGTCGTCAACGAGGCCGCCGTTGGCGCCGAGGCCTTCGCCGCCGCGGCCTCGCTCACGCAGGAGAGCGCCTTCCGCGTCGAGGGCACCGTCAAGGCGGACGAGCGGCAGGCCGGCGGCGTCGAGGTTCAGGCCGAGACCGTCACCGCCCTCTCCATCGCCGAGCCCTACCCGATCACGCCCAAGGAGCACGGCGTCGAGTTCCTGATGGACCGCCGGCACCTGTGGCTGCGCTCCCAGCGTCAGTGGGCCGCCCTCCGCGTGCGCAACCGCATCATCCAGTCCATCCACGCCTACTTCCAGGGCGAGGGCTTCGTCCAGACCGACGCCCCGATCCTCACCGGCAACGCCGTCGAGGGCACGAGTACGCTCTTCGAGCTCGATTACTTCGGCGAGCCGGCGTACCTCACGCAGTCCGGCCAGCTCCACGGCGAGGCGATGGCGATGGCGTTCGGGAAGATCTACACCTTCGGCCCGACGTTCCGGGCGGAGAAGTCCAAGACCCGGCGGCACCTGACGGAGTTCTGGATGATCGAGCCGGAGATGGCCTTCTACGACCTCGACATGAACATGCAGGTCGTCGAGGAACTGCTCGTCCGCATCCTCACGGACGCCCTCGCGGACTGCCGTACCGAGCTCGCCATCCTCGGCCGCGACATGGGCAAGCTCGAAGCCGCCCTCAAGACACCCTTCCCGCGCCTCACCTACACCGAGGCCGTCGAACTGCTCACGTCTGCCGCCTCTCAGAACCTGCTCGACGCCGAGGAAGCCGGCCTCGAAGACCAGAAGGTCGAGCTGGAGCGTGAGCGCGTCGCTAACCGCGCCCGCCACGGGACGGCCAAGGCCGGCGAGAAGCGCCGCATCGACGCCCGCGAGATCGAGATCGCCGGCCGCCTCGCCGAGATCGACGAGACGCTGCGCTACCTGCCCGAGTGGCGCGAGTCTGCCCGGACGTTCGAGTGGGGCGCCGACCTCGGCGGCTCCGACGAAACGGTCCTCACGCGCCACTTCGAGACACCAATCCTCGTCCACCGCTACCCGGCCGCCGTCAAGGCGTTCTACATGAAGCGCGACCCCGAGGACGACCGCCTCGCGCTCGGCATGGACGTGCTCGCGCCCGAGGGCTACGGCGAGATCGTCGGCGGCGGCGAGCGGGCGACTGACCTCGACTTTTTGCGCCGTCAGGTCGCCGCGCACGGCCTGCCGGAGTCCGCGTTCGACTGGTACTTCGACCTGCGGCGCTTCGGGTCGGTCCCGCACTCGGGCTTCGGGCTCGGGCTGGAGCGGACCGTCGCGTACGTCTGCGGCCTGCCGCACGTCCGCGAGACGGGCGCCTTCCCGCGCCTGCTCGGCCGGCTCCACCCGTAAATCGGGTGGCCGGGTTGGAGGGTGGAAGGGGAGAAAGGGAACGACGTCCTCTTTGCCCGCCACACTCTGTGCTCCCAACGTTCGCCCTTTCATCCTTCACCCGTTTCACCCTTCCACCCTGATGCCTCGCCTCCTTCTCGCCCTTCTGCTCGTCTCGGGCGTGGCGTCCGCCCAGACGCTCTCGCTCACGCCGGCCCCGATTGGCCCCCGCACCATCACCGTCCAGGGCCAGGGCGAGGCGACGGCCGCGGCGGACCACGCCCGCCTCCGCTTTCAGGTCGTCACCGAAGGCGCGACGCTCGACGAGGCGCTGCGGCTCCACGAGACCGAGGTCGCGCGCGTGCAGGCCCTGCTCCGCGACGCCGGCGTGCCCGACGCGCGGGTTACGCTGGACCGCGTCGCAGTTGGCGACGACGAGGAGGACGGGCCAGGCTTCCGCCCCGACGATTCGGGCGGGGAGGTCGTCCGCGTCACACGCGCCGTCACGGCCGAGGTCGACGACCTCGACGCCGTCGATGGCCTCGTCGGGCAGCTCGCCTCGCGCGAAGGCGACGACGCGCTGACGACGCAGATGCGCTCCGTCGTCGTGTCGTTCGAGCGCCGCGACGTGACGGCCCTTCGCGAGACGGCCCTCCGCGAGGCCGTCCGTGACGCCCGCCGCCGCGCCGACCTCGCGGCCGAGGTGTCCGGCGTCCGCGTCGGGCGCATGTTGAGTGTGACCGAGGGCGGCGTGACAGGCACGATGTTCTTCTCGGGCCCCACCCCCGGCGCCGACCGCGTCGCGGCGATGATGGGTGGGATGATGGGTGGCGGCTCGGGCGAGCACGTTGAGTCAGCCCGCGTGATCGTGGTCTACGAGGCGGACTGACGCCGGCACGTCCAGACGCGACGAGGGCGCGCTCGAGACTTCCCGAGCGCGCCCTCGCTTCAGCAACCGTCGTCTGAGCTTAGCGCATCATGGAGTGTTGGATCCGCTGGGCGCGGCGGAGGTGCTCCTCCACCATGGGCCGGGCGGTCGTGAGATACGCCTTCAGCCGGGCATCGTCGGCGTTCGGGATGAGCACGTTGTCGAGCATCGTCAGCGTGTGCCCATGGAGCGTCACCTGCGTGTCGATGTACATCATGTCCTGCGCCGTCCCGCTCGCCGCGCCGATCTTGCCGGCCTGGCCGGCCGCGTTCTGGGTCATCGACGCAGAGACCTGGTTCTCGCGCGGGGGAATCCCGAGGGCCATGCCCTGCTCGTTGAGCCGGGTGTGCATCGCGATCATGTCCTGGGCGAACTGGCGGACTTCGGCGTTCTGGGTCTCGCCCACGACGGCCTGGCTCGTGATGATCTCGCCTTCGTTGGAGGTCATCGCAACGCGGAGGATTTCGGGGTCGCTGAGAGTGGCAGTGGCGGCCATCGGGCCGGCCATCTGGCCCATCGTGCTGCACGCCGACAGTGAGAGGACGGCGAGGAGGAGAAGGGAGAGGCGCATCGGAGGAAGAGGGAGGTGAGATGGGAGCCACCGCGTGGCCCGTCTAGCACACCTGTCCGAGGGAGGGGTTGCCGGACGCCGGCAGGTTGCGGGATTCCCCGACGCGGGTCTAAGCCGCTGCCGCCCGCCGCTGGCGTTCGTCGGGACGGGGTTTAGAAGCGGTCGCCGAGGCCGATATTTGGCCCGATGCCCCCCGCCATGCTGCCCCCCGTTCCGGCCACCGCGCACCCGACCCTCGACGCCGGGGCGCGACTGCACGCGCTCGTCGCGGACCTGCTGCCGCTGCGCCGGTGCCTCACCGGGGACGGTCTCCGCGCGACGCTCGCGCGCCTGGGAGAGATCGTGCCTCTCGCTGTGACCGAAGTCCCGACCGGCGAGGCCGTCTTCGACTGGACGATCCCGCCCGAGTGGCGCGTCCGCGAGGCGCACCTCACGCTTCCGTCGGGCCGCCGCGTGGCAGACTGGGTCGCGAGTCCACTGCACCTCGTCCAGTACAGCCGGCCCGTCCGCGCGCGGATGACGATGGACGCGCTGCGCCCGTACCTGCACTCGCTCCCCGGGCAGCCCGACCTTGTCCCGTACCGCACGGCATACTACGCGCCGACGTGGGGCTTCTGCCTCGCCCACACCGACCTGGAGGCGATGGCGGCCGAACTCGGCGAGCGCGGCGAGGCCGAGGTTGTGATAGACGCTGATCTGTTCGACGGACATCTGACTTACGGCGAGGCCGTCGTGCCGGGCGAGACTGAGGACGAGATCTTGATCTCGGCGCACGCCTGCCACCCGGCGCTCGCCAACGACAACGCGAGCGCCCTCGCCGTCGCGGCGGTCCTCGCGGCCGAGCGCGCGGCGGGCCCGCGCCGCCGTCACACCCTCCGCGTCCTCTTCGCGCCCGGCACGCTCGGCGCCATCGCGTGGCTCGCTCGCAATCCCGAACGCCGCGTGCGCCACGGCCTCGTCCTCGCCAACCTCGGCGACGCCGGCGGCTTCACCTACAAACAGACGCGCCGCGGCACGCTAACGGCGCCTCTCGCCGTCGACCGCGCCGTAGCCGTAGCCCTTCGGGACGCCGGACAGCCGCTCGCCGTCCGCCCGTGGACGCCCGACGGCTACGACGAGCGCCAGTTCGGCTCACCGGGGATCAGTCTGCCCGTCGGGCGCCTCACGCGGACGCCGCACGGCGAGTACCCCGAGTACCACACGTCGGGCGACAGTCTGTCGCTCGTGCGGCCCGAATCGCTCGCGGGCTCGCTCGCTGTCCTCCGCGACACGCTCGCCGTCCTCGACGGCGACGCCCGCTACCGCAGCCTCGCGCCGTTCGGCGAGCCGCAGCTCGGCCGCCGCGGCCTCTACGCGCCCATCGGCGGCATCGCGGTCCCGCCCCAGGCGCAGGCCGCGCTCTCGTGGACACTTGCCCTCGCCGACGGCGAGCACTCGCTCCTCGACACCGCCGAGCGCAGCGGCCTGCCGTTCGGCGTCATCCGCAACGCGGCCGACCGCCTCATCGCCGCCGACCTGCTCGCGCCCGCCGAGGCCGGCGCCCCGCTGCCATGAGCTACACGCCGCCCGACTCCGCTCGCTGGGCCCGCTCGCGCGCGCACCAGGCCGCGATGCACCGCCTCGTCCCCGGCGGCGCGCACACGTATGCCCGCGGCGACGACCAGATGCCCGAGGCGATGCCCGTCGTGATCGCCCGCGGGCATGGCTGCCGCGTCGTGGACCTCGACGGCAACCGATATATCGAGTACGGGATGGGCTTGCGGGCGGTCACGCTCGGCCACGCTGAGCCCCGCGTGACGGCCGCCGCCGCCGAGTGGCTCGCCCGCGGCGTCGGTTTCTCGCGGCCCGCGTCCATCGAACGCGAGGCAGCCGAGACCTTTCTCGGGCTCATCTCGGGCGCCGAGCGGGTCAAGTTCTGCAAGGACGGCTCCTCAGCCACGACCGCCGCCGTCAAGCTCGCCCGCGCTGCGACGGGCCGCGACACGGTCGCCGTCTGCATCGACCACCCGTTCCTGAGCCAGGACGACTGGTTTATCGGGACGACCGACATGGACGCCGGCATCCCGCAGGCTGTCCGAGACCTCACCGTCGCGTTTCCCTACGGCGACATCGACGCGCTCGCCGCCGTCCTCGACCAGTACGACGTAGCCTGCGTCGTGATGGAGGCCACGCGCGGTGCCGACGACCCGACGGACTACCTCCGGGCCGTGCAGGCGCTGTGCCACGCGCGCGGCGTCGTGTTCGTCCTCGACGAGATGATCACCGGCTTCCGCTGGCACGCCTCGGGCGCACAGGGCCTCTACGGCATCACGCCGGACCTCTCGACCTTCGGCAAGGCCCTCGCCAACGGCTTCTCCGTGAGCGCCCTCGCCGGCCGCGCGGACTTGATGGACCTCGGCGGGATGACGACCGACCGCGACCGCGTCTTTCTGCTCTCGTCCACGCATGGCGCCGAGACGCACGCGCTCGCCGCGGCCGTCGCCGCGATGACGATCGCCCGCGACGACGACCCGGTCGGCGCGATGGAGCGGGCCGGGGCGCGCCTCCGCCGCGGCGCCGAGGAGGCCATCACGGCCACCGGCGTCGGCGGGTTCGTCGGTGTCGCCGGGCGCGACTCCAACCTCGTCTTTACGACGGCCGACGCCGCTGGCCGCCCGAGTCAGCCCTACCGCACGCTGATGCTCCAAGAGCTTACACGGCGCGGCATTCTCGGCCCGAGCTTTGTCGTCTCGGCCGCCCACGACGACGATGCCATCGACGAGACCGTCGACGCCTTCGCCGCCGCGTGCCGCGTCTACTGCGACGCCCTCGACGCCGGCTCGGTCGAGCCCTTCGGCGTCGGCCGGCCCGTCCAGCCCGCCATCCGGCGGACGAGCGGAACCGTCTGGACGGCGCCCGGCACGGCGGATTCTGCTGCGCCGACCCCCGCCCGCACCTTCTCTAACCCGGCGCCCGTCGCGCCCGTTTATTCCCTCCACTCACCCGCACCGAGCCCATGAAAGTTGTCCTGTTCTGCGGCGGCCAGGGGACCCGAATCCGCGACCACTCGGGCGTGCTCCCCAAGCCCATGGTGACCGTCGGCTACCGGCCGATCCTGTGGCACGTCATGAAGTACTACGCCCACCACGGCCACACGGATTTTATCCTGTGCCTCGGCCACGGCGCGGACCACATCAAGCGCTACTTCGTCGACTACGACGAGACGGTCTCGAACGACTTCGTGATGACCGGCGGGCGAGACGTCGAGCTGCTCCGGTCCGACATCCACGACTGGCGCATCACGTTCGTCGATACGGGCTTCGAGGCGACCGTCGGCGAGCGCCTCGCCGCGGTGCGGCCGTTCCTCGGTGACGACGAGTGGTTTCTCGCCAACTACGCCGACGGTGTCACCGACGCGCCCCTCGACGCCGTCATCGCCGAGGCGCAGGCCTCGGGCCGCGCCGCGACATTCCTCGGCGTCCAGCCGAACTACACGAGCCACGTCGTCGTCGCCGACGAGAAGGGGTGCGTGACGGACGTCCAGCACGTCTCCGAGATCGGGCTTCGCATCAACGGCGGCTTCTTCGTGATGAACCAGCGCGTGTTCGACTACCTGCGCCCCGGCGAGGACCTGCTCGACGCGCCCGCGCAGCGCATGCGCGCCGCCGAAGATCTCGGGATGGTCCGCCATGACGGCTTCTGGGCGTGCATGGACACCTTCAAGGAGAAGCAGTTGCTCGAAGACATCTTCCTCCGGGGCGACGCCCCGTGGGAGGTCTGGAAGCCGCGCCACGGCTGGTCCGGCG
Organism: Rubricoccaceae bacterium; assembly: GCA_036399715.1. Lineage (GTDB taxonomy): Bacteria > Bacteroidota > Rhodothermia > Rhodothermales > Rubricoccaceae > DASVSE01. The sequence continues at coordinate 1,103 of DASWMO010000021.1, read as the reverse complement.
ATGGCCTCGCCGGCGAGCCGCTGACGTTCGGCTAGTGTTCGCGCTCCCCGACCGTCTCGGCCGTGACGCGGCGCACCCGCTGCGGCTCGTGTGCCTCGGCGCGCATGCGGACGACATCGAGATTGGCGCCGGCGGGACCGTCCTGCGCCTGCTCGCCGAGCGCCCGCACGTGCACGTTCGCTGGGCCGTCCTCTCGGGCGGTGGAACGGAGCGCGAGGCCGAGGCCCGGTCGAGCGCAGCGGCCTTCCTGAGTGGTGCCGCGAGCGCAACCGTCGACGTCCACGCACTCCGCGACGGCCTCTTTCCGCAGGACGCCGAGGCGCTCCGCGACGCGCTCCGGTCGCTCCGCGACGCCGAACCTGCGGACCTCGTGCTGACGCACCGCCTCGACGACGCCCACCAGGACCACCGCGCCGCCGCGCGGGCGACGTGGCAGACGTTCCGCGGCGCCCCGCAGATCGCGGCCTACGAGATCCCCAAGTGGGACGGCGACCTCGGCCGCCCGAACGCCTACGTCGCACTCGACGCCGAGACCGCTGCGCGCAAGGCAGACCTCCTCGGGCGCCACTTCCCGAGCCAGGCCAGCAAGCCCTGGTTCGACGCCGAAACGTTCCTCGGGCTCATGCGCGTCCGCGGCGTCGAGGCGCAGGCCCGCTACGCCGAGGCGTTCGACTGCCCCAAGCTCGTCTGGCGATGACGCGCGCCGCTGCCGCTTTCCTCCTGCTCGTGGTCGCCGCAGGATGCGAGGGCCGCGCCGCGCCGGTCCAGATCGTCGTGCCCGGCGGCACCGTGACCGCTGCCGTGTCCTCCTTCGGTCCGGCTGAGCCGCTGCCCGCCTGCCCGCCCGGCGAGGCCCGCGTGGAGGCCGAATGCTGGCCGGCGCTCTCGGCCTACGCCGCGCCGGGAGGACGCACCTTCGTCGTGGACAGACGGAGCGGCGACGACCGCGCAGACGGCTCGGCCGCGCGCCCGTGGCGGACGCTCGCGCGGGCCGCTGCCCTCGGCGCGCTTCGGCCCGGCGACGCGGTTCTGATCCGGGGAGGTGTCTACCGTGAGACGCTCGCGCCGCGCGTCGGCGGAACGGGCCCCGAGGCGCGGGTGAC
>DASWMO010000020.1:0-10352 GCA_036399715.1 Rubricoccaceae bacterium | reverse complement strand
TCGCGGCGTCCGCCGCGGTCGTTGCGGCGGCCGCCCAGCCCGCCCGGTCCGCCGGGGCCACGCGCGCCGCCGGGTCCACCGGGACCGCCCTGTCCGCCGGGGCCGCCCTGTCCGGGCCGGCCGCGCTGGGGGCCACCGGCGCCGGTGCCGCCGCGGGAGTTCTGCTGCTGAGCCATCTGTGTTTTCGGAATGGGTGCGACCCGAGGGTCAGAACTGGAGGCCGCCGTCGCGCGCGCCCTCGGCGAGCGCTTTGACGTTGCCGTGGTAGCGGTAGCCACCGCGGTCGAAGACGGCGGTCTCGACGCCCGCCTCCTTGGCGCGCTCGGCGAGGCGCTGGCCGACGGCCTTGGAAGCCTCGACGCCGCTGCCGGCCTGCCCGCTCTCGCGCGTGCTGGCCGCGGCGAGCGTGACGCCCGAGGCGTCGTCGATGAGCTGGGCGTAAATGTGCTTGTTGGAGCGGAAGACGCTCAGGCGGGGGCGCTGCGCGCCGCCGGACACCTTGGCCCGAATGCGCCGGCGGATGCGGGCGCGCTGGAGCGTCTTCGTTGCGGTCTTGGACATAGTCGGGTGCAGTTGAGACCGACGGGAGTCGCCGTCGGTCCTGTGCGTGAGGCCGGCCCTGGTGCGCGGTGCGCGCTCCGAGGCCAGCACGGAGGATTAGCGAGCGGCCGTCTTGCCAGCCTTGCGGCGGACAAACTCGTCCGAGTAGCGGATGCCCTTGCCCTTGTAGGGCTCCGGCGGGCGGAGGGCGCGCAGCTTGGCCGCGACCTGACCGACGAGCTGCTTGTCGATGCCCTCGATGACGACGCGCGGGCTCTGGCCGCGGACGGTCGTCGCCGTGAGCGTGATGCCGTCCGGGGGGAGGAAGTAGATCGGGTGCGAGAAGCCGAGGGCCATCTCGAGGATCCCGTTCGTGACCTCGGCGCGGTAGCCGACGCCGATCACCTCCAGCTCCTTGCGGTAGCCGTTCGAGACGCCCTCGACCATGTTGGCGACGAGCGAGCGCGTGAGGCCGTGGAGCGCGCGGTGGCGCTTCTGATCCGTCGGGCGCGTGACCTCGAAGCCCTCGTCGCCCTGGGCGATGGAGATGTCCGGGTCCACGGCGAGCGCGAGCTCACCCTTCGGGCCCTTCACGACGACGTGGTTCTTGTCCGACACCGAGATCGTGACGCCGTCGGGCGTCAGGATCGGCAGTTTTCCGATTCGAGACATGGGGGTAGCGCGGAGCGCCGGGTACCGAGCGCTGGCTCTTAGTGGACGATGGCGAGGACTTCGCCGCCGATGCCGGCGCGGCGGGCCTCCTTGTCCGTCATCACGCCCTGGCTGGTCGAGACGATGGCGATGCCGAGGCCGTTCATCACGCGCGGCAGCTTGTCGACACCGACGAAGCGGCGCAGGCCGGGCTTCGAGATGCGATCGATGCGCTGGATGACCGGCATCCCGCCGCGGAGGTACTTCAAGTAGACCCGGATCAGGCCCTGCTTGTCGTCCTCGATGTTGACGTAGTCCTTCACGTAGCCCTTGTCGAGAAGGATCTGCGTGATGGCCCGCTTGAGCTTCGACGCCGGGACGTCGAGATGCGGGTGGCGGGCTTTCTGGGCGTTGCGGATCCGGGTGAGGAAGTCCGCGACGGGGTCGCTGATAGCGCTCATTGGTTCTTCGGCCGGTTTGGCGCCCGCCCCCGAGGGCGGGACGCCACCTGGCCGCTAGAGGAATAACTCGGGGTGGAGTTACAGGTTGGTGCTCATCGCAGCCGCCCGTTACTCACACCCCACGGTGGATTACCAGCTCGACTTGCGGATCCCGGGGATCTTGCCGTCGAGGGCCAGCTCGCGGAACATGTTGCGGCTGAGGCCGAACTTCCGGATGTAGCCGCGGGGGCGCCCCGTGAGGGAGCAGCGGTTGTGCAGCCGGACCGGGCTCGCGTTACGGGGCAGCTTCTGGAGCTCCTCGTAGTTGCCCTCCTTCTTCAGCTGCGCACGGCGCTCGGCGTACTGCTCGACGACCTTGCGGCGCTTGGTCTCGCGGGCGATGAGGCTCTTCTTGGCCATGGGAGTTTGGGTTAGGCGTCCTGCGTCTCGCGACGGACGAACGGCATGCCGAAGGCGCGAAGCAGCGCCTGCGCCTCCTCGTCCGTCTGCGCCGTCGTAACGAAGGTGATGTCGAGCCCTGAGATGCGCGCGACCTGGTCGATGACGATCTCGGGGAAGATGATCTGCTCCTTCACGCCGAGCGTGTAGTTGCCGCGGCCATCGAAGGAGCGGTCTGGGACACCCTTGAAGTCACGGACGCGCGGGAGCGCGAGCGTGATCAGGCGGTCCAGAAACTCCCACATCCGGTCGCCGCGCAGCGTCACCGCCACGCCGACGGCCATCTGCTCACGGAGCTTGAAGTTGGAGATCGACTTGCGGGCGAGGCGGACCGAGGGCTGCTGCCCCGTGATGGTCCGGATCTCCTGCACGGCGTCGTCGAGGATCTTCTTGTTCTGCGACGCCTCGCCGACGCCCTTGTTGACGACGATCTTCTGCAGGCGCGGGACCTGCATGATGTTGGCGTAGCCGAACTGCTCCTGCAGCGCTGGCACGACCTGCTCGCGGTAGCGGCTCTTGAACCGCGGGGTGTAGTTCTCCATAGAGGGTGGCCAGGGCACGGGGCGTCACGCAGACGTTTCCCGCACCCGACGGTTGGCGCGCGTCGGGGACGCGCGCGGGTGGTTAGCGGTCCAGCTCGAGGCCGGTCGTCTTGGCAACGCGGACCCAGCGGCCCTGCCCCGTCGTGGGGTCCGTGATGAGCTTGCGCCCGACACGGGTCGGCTTGCCGTTGCCGTCGACCGGCAGGACGTTCGAGGCGTGGATCGGACGCTCAGCTTCGATGCGGCCACCGTTGGGGTTGGCCTGGTCGGGCTTCGTGTGCTTGTAACGCACATTGACGCCCTCGACAAGGACGCGCTCCTTGGCGCGGTACACCTTGAGCACGCGGGCCTGGTAGCCCTTGGGCCGGTCCTGGCCGAGCGCCTCGGAGCTCGTGATCGCCTTGGTCAGCGCGACGATGTCGCCCTTCTTGACGTGCAGCTTCTTCTGCTTGTTCTTCGTGCGGGGCATCGGCTTAGAGGACTTCAGGTGCGAGGGACACGATCCGCATGAACTGCCGGTCGCGGAGCTCGCGCGCGACGGGGCCGAAGATGCGCGTCCCGCGCGGCTCGTCCGAGTCGTTGAGCAGGACCGCCGCGTTCTCGTCGAAGCGGATGTAGGAGCCGTCCGAGCGGCGGTACTCCTTCTTGGTACGGACGACGACGGCCTTGGAGACGTCGCCCTTCTTCACGTTGCCACCGGGGATCGCGTTCTTGACGCTGACCACGATGCGGTCGCCGACGCGGGCGTAGCGGCGGCCGGAGCCGCCGAGCACGCGGATGCAGAGCACCTGCTTCGCCCCGCTGTTGTCGGCGACGTTGAGCCGGGATTCTTGCTGAATCATGGGTTCTCAGTCTGTGCGCGCTCCACTCGAGGAACGCAGCGGGTGATTAGCGGGCGCGCTCAACGATCTCCACGAGGCGCCAGCGCTTCGTCTTCGAGAGCGGGCGCGTCTCCTGGATGCGGACCGTGTCGCCTTCGCCAGCGTCGTTGGTCTCGTCGTGTGCCTTCAGCTTCGTCGTCTGCTTGACGTACTTGCCGTAGATGGGGTGCTTCACCTGCCGCTCGATCGCGATGGTGATCGTCTTGTCCATCTTGGACGAGACGACGAGGCCGACGCGCTGCTTGCGCGCGTTGCGGGCCTCGACGGCCTCAGCCGTCGTATCGGTTACTTCTGCCATGGAAGGGGGTCGCTTGGTGAGCCGTGACCTCACCAACTACGGAAACGGAGCGCTCCGGTAACGGAGCGGGCGGCCGGGCCGCCGGGCGAAGTCGGGTCGCCCATAGCCTCAGAGAATACGGCATGTCCCGTGAAGGTTCTGTCAGACCGCCGGGACTGGCCGGGGTCGCGCCGAAGCTTCACGGCTGCGCCCGGACGGACGGGCCATCCGGGCGCAGCACGGCTGGAGCCGGGGCGGATTAGGCCTCGACGCCGCCCGTGAGGTCGGTCGGGACATCGCCGCCGAGGACGTCCCGCTTCTGCGCGAGGACGGTCTTCATGCGGGCGATGTCGCGGCGCTTCTCGCGCAGCACGATCGGGTTCTCCAGGCCCGCCACGGCGCGGCGGAAACGGAGGTCCGTGAGGTCGCGCTGCTCTTCGGCGATGCGCTGCTCGATCTCGCTCTCCGAGAGGGCGTGGATGTCGCTGGTCTTCATGGTCGGGTCGGATAGGCCCCGCGCGTCCTGCCTGAGCACGCGTGCGGAGCAGGGAATCAGGCGGCGTCGGTCGCGGCGTCGCTCGGCGTCGTCTCAAACTCGTCCGCAGCGCCCGTCGGGACGTCAGCGTCCGCCTCGGTCTCAGCCGGGAGGCCGACGGGCGTCAGCTCGGGGCGCATGACGAACTTGGCCTGGACGGGCAGCTTCTGGATCGCGAGGCGCAGCGCCTCGCGGGCGACGTCCTCGGGCACGCCGCCGATCTCGAACAGGATGCGGCCCGGCTTGACGACGGCCACCCAGTACTCGGGCGAGCCTTTGCCCTTGCCCATGCGGGTCTCGGCAGGCTTCTTCGTGATCGGCTTGTCCGGGAAGACCCGGATCCACACCTTGCCGACGCGCTTCATGTAGCGCGTCATGGCGATACGGGCGGACTCGATCTGGCGGCTCGTGAGCCAGCCGGCATCGAGGGACTTGATCCCGTAGTCGCCGAAGGCGATCCGCGACCCGCGGTGGGCGAGCCCCGTCACGCGGCCCTTCTGCATCTTGCGGAACTTGGTCCGCTTCGGCATCAACATAATCGGTCAGGTCTGGGGTCCTGCGGGTGCGCCCGCAGGACGGTTCGTAAGGCTCAGAAGGGTTAGCGTCGGCCGCCGCCGGCGCCGCCTCGGGCACCGCCGCCCGCACCGCCACCGGCACCACCGCGGCCACGGCCGGCACCGCCTGCGCCGCCGGCACCACGGCCACCGTCGCGGCCACCACCACCGCCGTCACGGCCGCCGCGACCACGGTCGCCGCCCTCGCCACCCTCACGCCGACGGCGCTCAGGAAGCTGCGGGGCTGCGCTCTGCTGGCGCTGCGCGGACGCGTTGGGCGAGAGGTCCGGCTTGCCGATGACCTCGCCGTGGAAGATCCACACCTTCACGCCCGACGTGCCCTGGACCGTGAACGCGGTCGCCTCGGCATAGTCGATGTCGGCGCGCATCGTGTGGAGCGGGACGCGGCCTTCGAGGTACTGCTCGACGCGGCCCATCTCGGCCCCGCCGAGGCGGCCGCCGAGGCGGATGCGGATGCCCTGCGCGCCCGACCGCATCGCGGACGAAAGCGCCATCTTCATCGCGCGGCGGTACGAGACGCGCCCCTCAAGCTGCTGCGCGATGTTCTGCGCGACGAGCGTCGCGTCGATCTCCGGCCGCTTGATCTCGTTGATGTTGATCTGGATGTCCTTATCCGTGATCTTCTGGAGCTCCGCGCGGAGCTTCTCGACCTCGGTGCCGCCGCGGCCGATGATCACGCCCGGGCGCGACGTGTGCAGCGTCAGGATGACGCGCTTCGGCGTCCGCTCGATGACCGTGCGGCTGAGGCCGGCGCGCTTCAGGCGCGCGTCGAGGTAGCGGCGGATCTCCTCGTCCTCGACAATCTTGTCGGCAAAGGAGCCGTCCGTGTACCAGTTCGAGTCCCAGCCGCGGATCACGCCGAGCCGGAAGCCGATGGGGTTGGTCTTCTGTCCCATGGTGCTGTTGGTTAGGCGTCCGCCGGAGTCCCGACGACGACGGTGAGGTGGCTGGAACGCTTCAGGATCGGGTGGGCCCGGCCCCGCGAGACGGGGATGAAGCGCTTGAGGAACGGGGCCTCGTCCACCTGGATCGTCTTGAGGACGAGCGTGTCCACGTCGATCCGGGCGTCGTCGTTCTGGTCGACGAGGTTGGCGACGGCGGACTGGATCGTCAGCTCGATCGGCCGGGTCGCCTTCTGGGGCAGAAAGTGCAGGGTCCGAAGTGCCTCGGCGACATTCTTGCCACGGACGACGTCGGCCACGATCCGCATCTTGCGGGGGCTGGAGCGGATATACTTCCGCTTTGCGCGTGCTTCCATTTGAGTGTTGGTTGGCGCGCGTCGCGGTCCGTGTTCACCCTGGAGCGGATGCTCGCAGAGGGTGCGTTTCAGACGACGCGCGCGACGCGGTGGAGTTAGCGGCGGCGGTCCTTCTTGCCGGCAATGTGCCCGCGGAAGGTGCGCGTCGGGGCGAACTCCCCGAGCCGGTGGCCGATCATGTTCTCGGTCACGTAGACCGGGATGAACAGCTTGCCGTTGTGGACGGCAAACGTGTGCTGGAGCATGTCCGGCGTGATCATGGAGCCACGGCTCCAGGTTTTGATCACGCGCTTCTTGCCGCCGCTGTTCATCTCCTCGACCTTGCGGGCGAGCTTGTAGAACACGTAGGGGCCTTTCTTGAGCGATCGTGCCATGGTCGGTTACTTCTTGGCCTTGCGGCGGCGGACGATGAACTGGTCGGAGGCGAGGCGCTTCTTGCGCGTCTTGAAGCCCTTCGCGGGCACGCCCGTGGGGCTGCGCGGGTGGCCGCCGGAGGCCTTGCCTTCGCCGCCGCCCATCGGGTGGTCGACCGGGTTCATGGCCACGCCGCGCGTCTGCGGGCGGATGCCGAGCCAGCGGCTGCGGCCGGCCTTGCCGATCTCGATGTTCATGTGGTCCGGGTTGGACGTGACACCGATCGTCGCCATGCACGAGGCCGGCACGAGGCGGATCTCGCCGGACGGCAGCTTGAGTGTCGCGAAGCCGGCGTCGCGGGCCGTGAGCTGCGCGTACGTCCCGGCGGAGCGGGCCATCTGCGCGCCCTTGCCGGGCTTCATCTCGATCGAGTGGACGGCCGTCCCGAGCGGGATGTTGGCGAGCGGGAGCGCGTTGCCGAGGTCCGGCGAGGCGTCGGGCCCGCTAACGACCTTCTGGCCGACGGCCAGCTTGTCCGGCGCGATGATGTAGCGCTTCTCACCGTCGGCGTAGACGAGCAGTGCAATGCGAGCGGACCGGTTCGGGTCGTACTCGATCGTCGCCACGCGCGCCGGGATGCCGATCTTGTTGCGCTTGAAGTCGATGATGCGGTAGCGGCGCTTGTGACCACCACCGCGGTGGCGTGAGGTCTTGCGGCCGTTGTTGTTGCGACCGCCTGAGCGCTTCCACGTGTCGAGAAGGCTCTTCTCGGGCGTGTCGGTCGTAATCGTCTCGAACATCGAGACGGACCGGTGGCGCTGGCCTGGCGTCGTCGGATTGAGTTTGCGGATTGCCATTGTCTGGAGGGGCTTAGCTGCCGGCGAGCCGGCTTTGCGCCCCTGTGAGGGGTCGGAGTGCTGGGGCCGGGCCGAGGATGAACCTTGGCGCCTACCACATTAGATGTCGCCGTAGAGGTCGATCTCGCCCGAGCGGAGCGTCACGATGGCCTTCTTGTACGACGGGCGCTGGCCCTTGACGAGACCGCGCTTGGTCTGCTGCCGGCGGCGCTTGCCGCGGACGATCATCGTGCGGACCTCCTTGATGTCGATCTCCGGGTAGCGGGCCTGGATGGCCTGGCGGATCTCGATCTTGTTGGCGGTCTGCGCGACGCGGAACGCGTAGTGGCGGCCCTCCTCCGTCAGTCGCGTGGACTTCTCGGTGAGGATGGGCGAGATGAGGATGGTCGGGCTCATGGTCTCTGGAGTGCGGCTTACGCCTCGGTGGAGTCGGCGTCGGCCGTGCCGTCGGCCGTGCTCCCGGCGCGCGAGGCGCGGAGGGCGGTCGTCAGCGCCTCGACGGCACCCTCCTGCAGGAGGATCGTCTTGGCCTTCATGAGGTCCAGCGTGGACGCCTGGGCGGCGTCGCAGACCTCGACGCCCGGCACGTTGCGGGCCGAGCGGTAGAGCACGTCGTCGCGCCCGTTGGTGAGCAGCAGGATGCGGCCTGTGAGGCCGTTGCCCTTGAGCATGCCCGTGATCTCGCGCGTCTTCGGCGCGTCCAGCGTCAGGTTCTCGAGCACGCGCAGCGTGCCGGCCGAGAGCTTGTGCGCGAGCGCCGAGCGGCGTGCGAGCTGCTTCGTCTTGCGGTTCACGCGCACGTTGTACTCGTGCGGGCGCGGCCCGAAGATGGTGCCACCGCCCTTGCGGGTCGGGCTCTTCGCCGAGCCGGCGCGGGCGTTGCCCGTGCCCTTCTGGCGGTACAGCTTGCGCGTGGACTTGGAGACCTCGGCGCGCTCCTTGGTCTTGTGCGTGCCCTGGCGCATGTGCGCCTGGATGGCGCGGACGTCGAGCCAGATCGCGTGGTCGTTCGGCGTGACGCCGAAGACGGCGTCGTCGAGCTCGACCTCGCGGCCGGCCTCAGCGCCGGTCCGGGTGTAAACGGTCAGTTTCATTGGTTCAGCTATGCTCTGCGAGCCCGTCGCGGTCGTGCGCCGGGGACCCGCCGGAACGGGTTACGCCTTGGCGATCTCGACAATGCAGTTCTTCGGCCCGGGGACGGCGCCCTTGACCAGGATCACGTTGTTGTCGGCGAGGATGCGGACGATGCGGAGGCCTTTGACCGTCACGCGCTCGCCGCCCATCCGGCCGGCCATACGGAGGCCCTTGAAGACACGGCTCGGGCTAGAGGCCTGGCCGATCGAGCCCGGGGCGCGCTGGCGGTTGTGCTGCCCGTGGGTCGCGTCGCCGACGCCGCGGAAGCCGTGGCGCTTCACGACGCCCTGGAAGCCCTTGCCCTTGCTCGTCGCCGAGACGGCGACCTTCTCGCCCTCGACAAAGATGTCGGCGACGGAGAGCGTCTGGCCGAGCTCGACATCGAGGCCGTAGTCGCGGAACTCCACGAGGTGGCGCTTGGGAGCGGTGTCGGCCTTCGAGAAGTGCCCGGCGAGGGCCTTCGTCGTGTGCTTGGCCTTCTTGTCCTGGTAGCCGATCTGGACGGCGCGGTAGCCGTCGATGTCGTCGGTCTTGACCTGCGTCACAACGCACGGGCCCGCTTCGATGACCGTAACCACGGTCTGCGTGCCTGCCTCGTTGTAGATGCTCGTCATGCCGACCTTGCGGCCGAGAATGGCGCTCATTGAAACCTGTTGGTTTAGTTAAGCCAGTGCGCGGAGGCCGGAGCCGGCCGCGCGGGAATAGGAAGTGCACGCCGAGGCGCGCGGTGCGCCGGAGCGCGGTACATGCCCGGAGGCATGTCGAGCCAGCTCAGGAGCCGGCCGTGTAGGTGACTGAGCCGCCGGTGACGACGCGCGCCAGTTCGGCGGCATCGGCATCGGCGAGACCGAAGAGGCGCGCGAGCGTCTCGGGGTCCTCAGCGACGAGTTCGAGCGAGCCCGCGCCGGAGAGAGTGCCGAAGCGGTACCCCATCCGGAAGTCGTCCGCCGTTGCTGTCGCGATGGTCGAGAACGTCACCTGGTCCGTCGCCTCGTCGACCGTGTAGTCGCCCGAGAGCGAAACGGTGCGGTCGAGCGGGAAGGAGACGTAGGTCTGTCCCTGGTACGAGATCGTGACGCGGCGCCCGTCGGCCGGGTCGAAGAGAAACGAGAACGTGCCGTTGGGGCGGAACGTGAACGTTTGCACATCTCCTGAGGCCGTCAGGTCCGCGACCGGGATTCCGAACGGGAGGCCCTGGACACGGACGTTCGCCGTCGCCGCATTCCACGACTCAACGATGCGCTCCCGGTCGGGGCGCGTGTCGGTCGTGTCAGCCTCATCGCACCCCGAGAGGGCGCCGAGGACCAGCAGAAAGGCAGCGAGGCGACTCATCAGACCTTGATCTCGACATCGACGCCGGAGGGGAGCTCCAGCTTCATGAGCGCGTCGACGGTCTTGGTGCTCGTCGAGAGAATGTCGATGAGGCGCTTGTGGGAGCGCGTCTCGAACTGCTCGCGGGACTTCTTGTCCACGTGGGGCGAGCGCAGGACCGTGTAGATCTTCTTGTTGGTCGGGAGCGGGATCGGGCCGCTGACGACGGCGCCGGTGCTCTTGACCGTGCGGATGATCTTCTCGGCGCTCTTGTCGACCAGCATGTGGTCGTAGGACTTGAGCTTGATCCGAATTTTCTGGTTTGCCATTGGAGTGGCCCGAAGGCCCGTTGCGAGAGCCGGCGGGAGAAGCTTCTCCCGCCGCCCTCAGTCTCGTTTAGTCGAGGATTTTGGAGACGACGCCGGCGCCGACCGTCCGACCGCCCTCGCGGATCGCGAACCGAAGACCCTCCTCCATCGCCACCGGCTGGATCAGCTGAACCGTGAACTGCGTGTTGTCGCCCGGCATCACCATCTCC
>DASWMO010000019.1:0-31071 GCA_036399715.1 Rubricoccaceae bacterium | reverse complement strand
GACCCGGCCGACAGCGGCTGGACGCGTGCGGGCCGAGCCGGCTGGCGCCGCGCGTGGGGCGGGCAGGACGCGCGTCCCTACGCCGAGGGCGACTGGCACTTCCGCCGCCCGTTCGTCATCGCCGCAGGCCGCGTGCTGCGGCCCGTCCGGACGACCGCCGACCTCGAACCGGGGACGTTCACCGTCGAAGGTCCCGACGACGCCCCGACATCCCTCGTCGCCCGCTTCGACGGCGACGCGAGCCCGCGCGCGGCGGGTCCAATAGAGGTCGCGGTTCGAACCTACGGCATCCGCCCCGAGGGCTCGGACCCGTACGCCGCGTGCGGCAGCCCGGAGACGCCCGGCTGGTTCCGATTTGTCGGGATCACGGTTCGCCACACGACCAACCGGGCGCAGTGGGGCGCGGTCTGCGCCGGGAGCGCGAGCAGTCTAGTCGAGGACGTCGCGGCCGAATGGACAACCGGCGCGGGCATCGACGGCTCGGGCCGCGGGCACACGTTCCGGCGCGTCCGGGCGGACTACAACGGGCAGATCGGGTTCGTCGGAAGCTGTACAGACTGTCTCTTCGAGGACTCACAGGCCGTCGGCAACAACTGGAAAGCGCACGACCCATTCTGGGAGGCCGGCGGCGGCAAGTGGCACGCCACGCGCGGCACGACGATCCGCCGCCACTACGCCGCCGACAACATCGGCCCCGGCATCTGGCTCGACGGCGACAACGCCGACAACACGATCGAGGGCTGCCGCGTCGAGCGCAACGCGATGGCCGGGATCATGCTGGAGCTGAACACGACGCGGACGCTCGTGCAGCACAACCTCGTCACCGGCACGCGGCGGCTCGCGTGGACCGGCACGGGCATCCTGTCGCAGGCCGCCTCGGGCAACGTCTACGCGTTCAACACGGTCGTCGGGAGTGAAGGCACGGGCCTGTGGCTGCGCCTCGACCCGGACCGCCGCGCGCCCGACGGCGGCAACGTCGTCGCCAACAACTGGATCGTCGGGAATGCGACCCGGCCCGAGGAGTCGCGCGAGGTGTCCGTCGAGGCCGAGAGCGGCGCCGGCATCCGCTCGACGCGGTTCGAGGGCAACGTGTACGGCGTCATCTCGGGCGACCCGCTGTGGCGGTCCGCATTCTACGCCGCGCCGCACGGCGAGAGCGGGCTCCGCACGAATGCGCTCGCCGAGTGGCAGGCTGTCGTCCGCGGCGACGCCCGGGCGACGACCGCGGCGGGATGGCCGGACGGCCGCCGGGCCCTGGCGGTGCCTGCCGCGACCCCCGGTGCCGGTGGTGCAGGCGTGCACGCGGCGCGGGCCGTCGGGGCCGATCCGCGGCTCGTTCGAGCCGGCCCGCGCTGAAGCCCGGGCGCGACCACAGACGTCACATGCCAGAGCGCCTAAGGTTGAGGGGCAAACCACGTTCCGCGGGTGCATCTTCGCCCGTCCTTTCCAGAGCCGCCGCGGTGTTGCACTACACTTGCAGGCGGGCGGAGCCCCGCGTGTCGCGCGGGGGTTGCAAACCGGCCCTGCATTGGCGCGCGTGCTAGCGCGGCGCTCTGATTGTGCGACACGAGAGGCTGACCTCCAGACCGAACGCATGGAAACCATCGTCCTGCCCGCCAACAAGCCGTTCCGCAGCCGCGTCGCCTCGGCGCGCGTGAGCGCAGCGGCCTACGCGCGTCAGCGTCTGGTGAATGCGGCTGCGCTCGCCGCGGCCGAGACGCTGGCCCTGGGCGCGTCGCTGCTGCTCGCGGGGACGGTCCGGCAACTCGTCACGGGCGAGTCTGAGATGGTGATCGGGCTCGCGTGGGGCGTCGTACCGCTGTACCTCGTCGTCGCATTTGCGGCCCGGCTGCTGCCCGGCTGGGGGCTCGGTGCCGTCGAGGAGCTGCGGCGTATCGTGCTCGTGCTTGCAGGCGTGTTCGGCCTCGCCGCCGTCGGGATGTGGCTGGCACACACCAACTCGGACGCCGGCAACGTGTCGAGCCGACTCGCCCTCGGGCTGGCCGGCGTTGTGGCAGTCGTCCTCGTGCCGCTGGCGCGGACGATGGTCAAGGCCGCGCTCATCCGGGCCGACCGCTGGGGCGTCGGCGTGGTCGTGTACGGGGCCGGGCCGGCGGGCTCGCGCATCGTGCGGCAGCTTCAGGAGGAGCGCGGCATCGGCTACATCCCCCTCGCCGTCTTCGACGACGACCCCGACCGCTGGGGCGACTTTCTGGACACCGTCGAGATCGTCGGCGGGACTGAGCGCGTCGCGCCCGAGGCGTCGGTCGCCTTTCTGGCGCTCCCCGAGGCCGAGCGCGAGCACCAGGTGGCGCTCCTCGAAGGGCCACTCGCGTGCTACCGGACGGTCGTCGTGATCCCGGACCTCTTCGAGGCGCCGAGCCTGTGGGTCCGCCCGCGCGACTTTGCCGGCGTGCTCGGGCTCGAACTCACGTCGACGCTTACGCGGCGCCTGCCGCGCGTCGTCAAGCGCGCCGTGGACCTCGCGGCCGTCCTCGTCGCCGCGCCGATCTGGCTGCCGCTCGTCGGCGCCGCCGCGCTCGCGGTCTGGCTCGGTGACAGGACGTCGCCATTTTACTCGCAGGAGCGCATCGGCGAGGGCGGGCGTCCGTTTCGCACGCGCAAGCTCCGCACGATGGTCCCTAACGCCGAGGCCGTCCTCACGCGCGCGCTCGCGTCGGACCCGGCGCTCCGCGACGAGTGGGAGACGACGTTCAAGCTCGCCCGCGACCCGCGCATCACGCGCGTCGGGGCGCTGCTCCGGCGCACGAGCCTCGACGAACTGCCGCAGCTCTTCGACGTGCTCCAGGGCACGATGAGCCTCGTCGGGCCGCGGCCGCTGCCCCGCTACCACCATGAGGACCTGCCCGAGCGCGTCCGCGATCTCCGCGAGCGCGTCCGCCCCGGCATCACGGGCCTGTGGCAGGTGTCGGGCCGCTCGGACGCCGGCAACGTCGGGATGGAGCGGTGGGACCCGTACTACGTCCGCAACTGGTCGCTGTGGCTAGACGCGGTGATCCTCGTCCGGACGGTCCAGGTCGTTCTCAAAGGCTCGGGCGCCTACTGACCGGGCGGCGCCGTGGCCATCGCCACGAGAGCCGCTTCGAGCGCCGCGACCTCGTGGAGGTCGATCTCGCCGTCGCCGCGCCACGCGATGGCCCCGTCGGGCCCGACGAGGAACGCCGAGACGTCCGTGCGCGAGCGCATACCGAGGGCCTTTCGGAGCGGCTTGCGCGGCGTGTACGCGACCGCGATGCGGCCCGCTGCGACTTCGCGCTCGGCACGCGCGCGGACCGTCAGCAGCGCCATCTCACCGAGCAGCGCCATTTTCGGCGGGACGACGAGCAGGTCCACGACGGTGAGCGGGGCGCCCGCGACGCTCTCGGCTAGGCGCACGCCGAGGCGCTGCCACTGCCCGGCGAGCGGCGCCGCGTCGTCCTCGAACGACACCACGACGAACGCCGCGCCTGCGGCGTCGGGCAGCGCGAGCGGCGTGCCGTCCATCCGGACGCCCTGGACGGGCGGGAAGTGAGTGGCGGGAGCCGTGGAGAAGAAGTCCATGCGAGAGGCGGCGGGAGTCCGGGAGGGGAAACGAAACGCGCTCCGCCGGACCCGGGTCCGGCGGAGCGCGTTTCGCAGGGATCGGCCCTACGGTGCGGTGCCTAGTGCGCGACCGAGAAGCGTCGGGTGACCGTCTGCGCGCCCGCCGTCAGCCGCGCCACGTAGACGCCCGCCGGCAGCGCAGCCGTGTCGACCGTCGCCGTGTGCGCACCCGCGGCACGCATGCCGTCGGTGAAGACGGCGACCTCGCGGCCGAGCACGTCCACGACGGCGAGGCGGACCGTCTGCGCCGCGTCGAGCTCGAAGGCGAGCGTCGTCTGCGCCGAGGCGGGGTTCGGCGTGGCCGCGCCGAGCGAGAGGCCGTCGGCGACCGACGGGTCGGCCTCGCCGGCGACCGGCGCCGCGGCCGTCCGGGCGGCCGTGGCGTTGGCGATCAGCGAGGCCTGGTTCGTCCCGCCGACCGACGCGAACGAGACGACCGCCGTCGCGCCCGGGGCGATCGTGATGGGGCCGACGCCGAGGACGCCGCGCTGGTCACGGCCGGGCGAGGTCGTCGCCTGCTGCACCGTCAGGCCGGTGAACAGGTCCGAGCGGACGTGCGGGGTCGTCGCCGTCGCCTGGTACGGCATGTCGTAGCGGTAGCCCGAGACGGTCCCCTGGATGGCCGTCAGCCCGAAGTAGAGCGCGGCTGGCGTCGGCGCGTGCCACACCGAGATGAGCTGCTGGGCGGCCGTGTACGAGGCCGAGTTGGTCGCCGCAGCGGTGCCTGCGACGTCGTAGTCCCAGAACATCCCGGGGTACACGTTCGTCAGCGCTGTCGTGCCCGAGTTGGTGATCTCGTAGCGGTGGACGACGTAGGGCGTGTTCGTCGCCCAGTAGTGGTTCGCCACGACGCTGACGGCCGGTGTCGCGCTCGAGAAGGCGGTCTGGACGCCCTGCGTCAGGGTCGGGTACGGAAACGTCGTCGACGGGCCCGTTGCGCCGGGCGTCCAGCCCGTCGCATTTGTGAGGAGGTAGGCATCGCCGATGACGCTCGTTGCCGAGATGCCAAGGAGGAAGCCGCCGCCGCAGCCGCCCTCGACGTTGTTGAACGCGAGCCAGGGCATCGGGGACGTGTTGCAGTCGCCATGGAGGATGCCGTTGTTGAACACCTTCGTGCTGAGCGCGCCCGTCGCGATCGACGTCGGCGTGACGGTCTGGGCAAAGCTGGCGCCGGGGAGGGCGAGCAGCACCAGAAGGAGGACGGTAGCGAAACGGGCCATGATCACGTGGGGAGGTGAGGGAGCCGCCAATGTAGAGACCGAACCGGATATACATAACACGACGCCGCCAGCGGAAAGCCGGCGGCGTCGTGTGGGTAGATCGCCCCGCCGTCTCGGACGCCACGCGGCGCCCGAGACGGCGGACCAGGCGTCAGTGTGCGACGGTGAAGCGTCGGGTGACCGTCTGCGCGCCCGCCGTCAGCCGCGCCACGTACACGCCCGCCGGCAGCGCCTGCGTGTCGACCGTCGCCGTGTGAACGCCGGCGGCACGCATGCCGTCGGTGACGACGGCGACCTCGCGGCCGAGCACGTCCACGACAGCCAGGCGGACCGTCTGCGCGGCGTCGAGCTCGAAGGCGAGGGCCGTCTGCGTCGAGGCCGGGTTCGGCGTGGCCGCGCCGAGCGAGAGGCCGTCGGCGACCGACGGGTCCGCCTCGCCGGCCGTCGGGAAGAGCGCCTGTGCGGCGGCGGCGTTGGCCGTCAGCGCGACGAGGGTCGCCCCGCCGACGTACGCGAAACGCACGCGCTGCGCGACGCCCGCGGCGAGCGTGAACGGCCCTGCGCCGACGACGAGCCGGCGGTCGGCGTTGGCCGTCGCCGCTGTCCCGTTAGTTGAGAGCGCCGTGAAGAGCTGCGCGTCGCTTGGCGTCGTGAGGGCGTCGTTGATCGCCGTCGCGCTCCAGCCCGACTGCTGCGCGCCGAGCAGCGTGATCCCGTAGTAGTTCCGGTTGCCGCCCGTGGCAGCGTTGAACGCATAGACCGTCCGCGTGGCCGTGTCGAAGCCACCGCGGTCCGTGAGGGCCGTCGCCGAGATGTCGTAGTCGGCAAACATGCCGATGTAGACGCCCGAACGGGCCGTCGCGCTGGACACGTCGACCTCGACGATCACGAACGGGTCCCCCGTCCGCGAGTACGTCCGCTGCACGACCGTGAGGCCGGCCGGCGTCGTGTTGGCCGCGCCGGCGTCGGTGTAGGTCGTCTGGTAGGCCTGCGTGAACGGCGCCGGGGGGGTGATGACGGCCGGGCGCGGTCCGAAGGACCACTCGAAGCCGAGCTGAGGGGTCCCATCGGTCGGGACGGCGTTGGAGTACGGGTCGCCCGAGATCTGGGTCGAGCTGAGTCCGACGAGCAGCTGGCCTTCGTAGAGCGGCGAGCCACCGCCGAAGTTGAACGTCGTGTCGATCGGGACGCCGGCGTCAGCGCCGTAGTAGCCGTTGTTGAACACGCGCAGAGCGGCCGTCCCGGTCGTGTGGGTGCGGGACGCGAGCTGTGCCGAGGCAGGGCCGGCGGCGAGCAGCGCGAGCAGGAAGACGGTAGCAAAACGGGGCATGGCCTCGTGGGAGAGTGGAGAGAGGGCCAATGTAGAGACCGAAGGGGATATGTGTGCCCCGCCGCGGCCGACATTTCGCCGGTCAGCGCGCCGCCCGACCGCCATGCATCTGAGGCCGCGGTCTCCGGCGCCACGCGGCGTCCGAGACCGCGGACCAGGCGCCAGTGTGCGACGGTGAAGCGTCGCGTGACCGTCTGCGCGCCCGCCGTCAGCCGCGCCACGTAGACGCCCGACGGCAGCGCAGCCGTGTCGACCGTCGTCGTGTGCGCACCCGCGGCACGCATGCCGTCGGTGACGAGGGCGACCTCGCGGCCGAGCACGTCCACGACGACCAGGCGGACCGTCTGCGCCGCGTCGAGCCCGAACGACAACGACGTCTGCGCGGACGTCGGGTTCGGGGCGACCTCCAGCATGGCGCCGCCCACTGGCCCGTCGTGGCGGTCCGGAGGTTCGCCAGCGACGACCCCGCCGCGAACGCAAACGAGACGAGCCGCCGGGATCGCGTACGGTCAGCTCCCGACGAGGCTGATAACAGCCTCCGACGGCCTGACGGAGTCGTTCATGCTCATCTCTCCGCTCTCGCTCATATCCCGCTCAAACGGAGCCCCCGCCGCTCACGCTGTCCCTTTTTGCATTTCGGGGGAGGTGAGCGGCGGGGGCAGGGGCCTTGCAAAAATCTTAGTTCCCCTGCATATCCGGTCGTTCCAGAGCGTCCTGATAGTTGTCGATCTGCGCCCGCTGGAGTCCGCCCGAGAAGTCGACGTAGACGGTTTTGGTCTCGGTGCCGGGCGGGCGCGAACGGCCTTTCTGCCCTGAAAGGGGCGCCAGTGCGGTTCGGAGGACGCTTTTCGTTGACAGCCAATGACCAAACAGGACACGTTCTGACCCTGCGGGCAGAACGGGGGCAGAACGGTTCAGCCAGCTTCGGCGCGGCGAGAGGGGAGCGCCTCGACCGGCAGCGGGCCGTGCGCGTCGATGTGCGCGAGGATGATCTGGACCGGCTTGCTCGGAGGCACCGCCCCGTCTTCGCGCTCCAACTCGCTCACGCGCGAGCCGCTGCCGAAGCCGAGCTGGCGGGCGAAGGGCGCCTGGTCAAGCCCGGTGCGCTTGCGGAGGGTGCGGATACGGTCGGGAGGCCAGTCCATCGGGCGGAGAGGGGAGGGGGCGCGAGAACCTACGACGCGCCCGGCCCGGGTGTTGCCGAGGCCGGGCGCATTGTTACGGAACCCGGAAATAAGTTTACGGAATCTGGAACCCTGAGCTACGGATTCCGTAAGTTGGGAACAGCACGCCACCCGCTCCTACCCCGATGAAGCTCCTCACGACCACCCCCGCCGCCTCGCCCTCCGCCGTCCGCGCCGCGTGGCTCGACTACCGCGACCTCTGCGCCTCCGAGCGCATGGCCGGCCTCGGCTACGCCGACTTCGTCCGCGTCCACTTCCCCGGCGGCGTGGACACCTCCGGCGGCTGGCGCCACGACGACGCCGAGGTCGCGCGCTTCCGCGCCGAGGCCGCCGAGCAGCGCGCCCGCTTCGACCGCATCGCGGACGAGACCGGCACGACGGCCGCACAGGTCAGCGAGATCGCCGCGGCCCTCGCAGGCGACGCCGCCCCGCGGCGCGCGCCGTCTGAGCGGCAGGTCCGCCTCCGCCGCGTGGACATGGACGTGCCGATGCGGGAGAAGCTGCGCCGGCTCCTCAACGCCCGCTGCACCTCGCTCCACAAGCTCACCGGTGAGTACGTCGACGACCTCCGGCACGATGCCGTGAGCGACGCCACGGGCGGACGCACGGACTCCAGCATGGACCGCACGGTCACCGAGGACGAGATGGGTCACGCCTGCACCTACGTCGAGGACCGGCTCTTCCACGCGGGCTTCGACTTCGACGCGGAGGACGCGGCCTACTGGGAGCGTCGCGCCGCGCGCGAGGCCCTCACGAACCAGACACAGCGGCTCGCCGCCTAATCATGAGCACGAACACCCTGAGCCTCTTCGGCGATCGCCGACAGGACATCGTCGAGGCCACCGACTTCACGCGCCTCTCCCTCGCCGCCCACGGCGCCGATCACGACCACTGGGTCGTCGCGTGGAGCGGCGGCAAGGACTCGACGTGTGCCCTCACCGTCACGCTGTACCTCGTCGCGGCCGGCCTCGTCGCGGCACCGAAGCGGATCACCGTCCTCTACGCCGACACCCGGATGGAGCTCGTCCCGCTCGCCGCCGGCGCGCAGGCCGTCATGGCGCGCATCCGCGAGATCGCCGCCTCCGAGGCCTGGCAGACGACGGGCTGTGTGCTCACCGTCGAGACAGTCCTCGCGCCTCTGGAGAAGCGGTTCTTCCCGTACATCCTTGGACGAGGGGTTCCGCCGCCCAACAACCAGACGCTGCGCTGGTGCACGCCGGCGCTCAAGGTCGTCCCGATGCAGGCCCGCGTCGAGCGCGAGTTCTTCGAGCTCAACCCGCACCTCGTGGGCGTGCCGAAGGCGGAATGGCCCGCCGACGCGAAGCGCCCGCTCATGATCACCGGCGTCCGGCTCGGCGAGAGCGCGATCCGCGACGGCCGCATCGCGATGTCGTGCTCGAAGAACGGCGCCGAGTGCGGGCAGGGCTGGTACCAACACACGATCCCGGGCACGTTGACCGCGACGCTCGCGCCGATCCTGCACTGGCGCGTCTGCCGCGTGTGGGACTGGTTGCGCCTCTTCGCGCCGCTGCCCCAGTACGGGGCGTGGGACACGGCGATGCTCGCCGAGGCGTACGGCGATAGCGAGGCCGAGGAGATCAACGCACGGACGGGCTGCACGGGCTGCCCACTCGCGACGGCTGATACGGCGCTCGACGCGCTGATCGACCGGTACCCGGACCGCTGGGGCTACCTGCACCCGCTGCGCCTGCTCCGTCCGCTTTACCGCGAGCTGCGCCTGCCGCAGCACCGGCACCGCAAGCACGGCGAGACGAACCAGGACGGGCGGCCATCGGCGTCGCCGTACCGGATGGGCCCGCTGACGATGGAGGCGCGGCGGTGGGCGTTCACGCGCGTCATCGAGATCCAGGAGGCGGTCAACTGGGGCGCGCTCCAGCACGGGCGTCCGCCGGTGGACCTGATCGACGCCGAGGAGGCCGCCTTCATTCAGGACTGCTGGGCGCGCGGGGTCTACCCGAACAAGTGGACAGCCGGCGACGCGCTCGCGACGGACGCCTACGACGAGGTCTTTGCCGACGGGTCGGTGCAGGCCACGCTCTTCCCGGCCGCGCCGCCCGTGCGCGACGCCGCGCCCATCTACTCCCTCCCGGTGCTTCGCCGCGCCGCCTGAACCCATGCCCGACGCCTTCCCGCTCTCCTGGCCCCTCGGCCGCCCTCGCACCCGGCGGCCCAAGCCGGGCGCCTTCAAGACGACGCCGGCGGTCGCGCGCGACGGGCTCATGAACGAGCTGCGTCTGCTCGGGGCCTCCAGCATCGTCGTCTCGTCGAACGTGGCCACGTACCGCCGCGGCGGGCGCGACGTCATGTACGCCGACCAGAGCGGCGCGCGCGAGGACCCCGGCGTCGCCGTCTACTACGTGTGGCGCGGCGAGCAGTACGTCCTCGCGTGCGACCGCTGGGCCCGGGTGCAGGACAACGTCCGCGCGATCGGGAAGACCGTCGAGGCGCTGCGGGGGCTGGAGCGGTGGGGGACCGGCGAGATGGTCCGCGCCGCGTTTGCTGGCTTCAAGGCACTGCCGGCACCGGGGGAGGGCTCGGGCTCGCCGTGGTGGACTGTCCTCGGCGTCGGACCGACGGCGACGGCCGACGAGATCCGCCGGGCCTACCGCGACCGCGCCAAGGCGACCCACCCCGACGTGGCCGGCGGCGACGCCGCAGCCTTCCAGTCCGTGCAGGACGCACTCTCACAGGGCCTCGCAGCTCGCAACGCATAATCCCATGGCCGAGAACAGCAACATCGAGTGGACCGACCACACCTTCAACCCGTGGCGCGGCTGCGATAAGGTGTCGCCCGGGTGCGACCACTGCTACGCCGAGACGCTCTCGAAGCGCAACCCCGCCGTGCTCGGCATCTGGGGCAAGGACGGCGCGCGGCCCGTCGCGGCCGAGGCGTACTGGAAGCAGCCCGAGAAGTGGAACCGACAGGCCGAGGCCGAGGGCGTCCGGCGGCGGGTGTTCTGCCTCTCGCTCGGCGACGTGTTCGAGTACCGCGACGACCTCGTTGAGCCCCGCCTACGCCTCTTCGACCTCATCCGCCGGACGCCGCACCTCGACTGGCTGCTGCTCTCGAAGCGGCCGAAGAACATCCGGCTGCTACTCTCGGCCGCCCGCTACCAGGCGTACTACGACTGCCACTTCACAGAGACCGAGGGCCGCTCGACGCTCTACCAGTGGCTGCTGGAGTGGGAGGGGGGCAACCCGCCCGCGAACGTCTGGCTCGGCACGTCGGTCGAGGATCAGGAGCGCGCCGAGCAGCGCGTCCCGGCGCTGCTCAAGGTCCCGGCGGCCGTCCGGTTTCTCAGCTGCGAGCCGCTGCTCGGTCCGGTCAACCTCGATGCGTGGCTCACATCGATCGAGCCCGGCACGCTCGGCGACGACTATGACGGCAACCTCTACCGGGTGCCCGACAACCAGGGCATCGACTGGGTCATCGTCGGCGGCGAGTCTGGCCATGGCGCGCGGCCGATGCACCCCGACTGGGCGCGATCGCTGCGCGACCAGTGCGAGGTGGCCGACGTCGCGCTCTTCTTCAAACAGTGGGGCGAGTGGTATCCGTACAACGGGGCCGACGAGACGCTCGACCGGTTCGCGGCGCGGCCCGACGTCGCGGTCAGCCAGACCGGCGCGCTCTGGAGTAACTGCACGGCCGCCGACCTCCACACCTACGGCCTGACGGAGATGATTCGCCTCGGGAAAAAGGAGGCCGGCAACCTGCTCGACGGCATCGCGCACAAGGCCTTCCCCACGCAGCCGGCCGCGTCCTCACTCCCCCTCGCGCGCGTCGTCGGTTTGCAGCCTCAGGTTAGGCGGCCCGAGCTCACTCCTATCTCAAGAAAATCGCCTTGGTAGACATGTTTGATTGAAACGATAGTACAATGTGAGAACAAAGTGTCTCAACATCGTCAATTCGATCTTTCATTTCTGCATCAGACAGCCGCCCGCCATAGTCCCCGGCAGTGCTGCTCCCATGTGCAATGTTATTCCGAGCACCTCTCATCTCATGAATTCGGCCGACGAACCTCATATCTGGCCACGGGGATACTGGTAGTGCGAATAGTTCAAATATCAACTCCATTTGAGACGGTTTCATGTAGGATTCGTCGGATGGAAAAACGTCATCGCATATGGCAATGTCGGAACTAGCAGTTCGCTTGACTAAAGCCAGCGAGCTAATCCACCGTCGCGCTATGCTTCCATCACGAAAGCTAGAGAGCTCACGATGTAGCGCAAAGGGGACAAGCCCCCAAGCAATGTCCTCGATTGCTATTGAATGCGAGTTGGCCTCAGCGATCGCTGCTTTTACGACTTCATGAGCTACATATTCGTAGATACCAAACAGCGAAACATATATCATTCCTCTGATGCTGCGCTGGGCATCTGGAGTGATACCAGGGTGCGAGGCGGCACTGAGCAGTTCTCGGGCCTCTTGGGTCCGAGCGCTTAACTCCCCTATTATGTAGCTGAAGGGCATCTGCTGGACCTGTTAGCCTGTCCAGCCAAATTGTCTAGCGCAGTACTCAATTCTGCCCTTAACCATTGTGCTAGAATTAGTCGCACCTGTGGTAAACCCTTTTAGTTCTTCACTGTCAATCCAGTCCATCGAGGGCGGTACCAGCAGCACTCCGTTCTGCATTTGAGCCAAGGCGGCCCCGACCGTAATACCTTCGTAAAGATTCACCGGTGTGTTTTTTCGATTTCCTCGCTGAATTCCATCGGGAAATATATGGGCAAGCTGGGTAAATACTTCTTTAAATAAATCTGCGTCGCTTTTATAGTTTGAGGACTTGATTTTTGTCTTCATGTATTCATTCAAAAACTCTACCACACTGTGATTGAATTCTCTATATTTATCTCTGAATGCAAAAAATCTAAGTACTAGTTCCTCATCTGACCGATCGTGCTTCTTTCTCCCAGGAAGATTTACGACGGTGCTAAATTCTGCACTTTGGGCTAGGGCCTGCAGGAGATCATTGAAAGATCCTCGGAATACGCAGGCTCGTATCTCTTGATCACTGAGCAAGACGCCACCTGTATTCAACCTTTCGAACAAATCAAATCTGACGACGAGGTCACTTTTGTCCGACAGTGTTACCACTTTGATTGGCCTCAGCATGAATTGGAGGGCCGCTGACTGTGGTAGATCGGAAAATGAGAGACCATCCAGACTTGGCAATTTATCTAGTCCCTCAATTAGGAGTGCGGGGTCGAGCCCTAGTCGGCGCCTAAGTTGTGAATCCGCTGCATAGTGAACGAGTGTGCTAAGCCTTTGAACCCCGTCGACTACCTCCCAGGTGCCATCCTTATTCGTGGCCATGAACAAAGGAGGTACGGGAATGCCGAGGAAGACAGACTCAATCAGTTGTGACTGCTGCTTTGCATTCCATCGAAAATGCCGTTGATATTCTGGAGCAATATCTATCTGATATTTATCAAGCATTGATATCAACTGCTGGACAGAGATATCGTAGGTGTCGAAATCGACCCTCCTCCTCTGATCTGCTAAGTCGTCATTGAGTGTTCGTGACATTGTGAGAGAAGGGGTAATCTTGGGAGGGTAAGGCTGCCTAACACATGGCGGCTTAGCGACCGCACGAGGCGGAGCGCCCCGATGGTGCGAAAGTAGACGCGGAGGGCGAACGAAGCGAGACACTGGTCGGGTGGTCCACTGCAGACACGAGTTAGCTGCACGTGTCTCAGACGTCCGCACGCTTCCTTTCATACCGTCGGTCGTCCAGGTCGCTGGGCCGGATGGATTCCACAGCCGACAGCTAGGACTGTCTTGCCGCCTGAGCAGTCCTAGTCCAGCCCAAGCATTGTCGCCGCGGCCGCCGGACGGCCCGCGGCGACGGCGGCGCGTGCAGACGCCGCCCCGACGGCGTCGGGCGAGACGGCCACGACCTTGACCGTGTGGTTGACGGCGAGCCGCGTGAACGATCCGGGCTCGTCGGCGGCGTAGGTGATCGTCACCTCTCCGACGCGGTGGCGGTACCCGAAGTGCGCGACGACGCTGTCCTCGATGACCGTCAACGGCATCGCCGTCCAGCCGCGCTCGCCGCCCTCGAGGTCGATCTGGGCGAGCACGACGCCGCGACGGTTGACGTCCTCGGTGATCGCGGCCATTGGGAACGTCGCCGTGCGGGTGCGCCCGGGCGGCCCGAAGTCGGCCTCGAAGAGCGGGAAGTAGCTCGTCGAGATGGCGCTCGACGTCTCGGGCGATGCCTCCGAATCGCAGGCGGTGAGTCCAGCGGCGAGCGCGACCAGCAGGGCGAAACGGTAGAGCATCAGACTAGGGCGAGGTGAGCGACAGAGGTTACACCCGAACGGATGGTAGACCCACGTCATGCGCTTACGAGACGGCCGGCGGCTTAGTTGAGGCAGGCGACCGCCTGGATGAAGCTCAGCCCGGCCTCGGTCTCCATCGCGATGATCGGTGGCGTCCGGTTGCTCCCCCGGCCCTTCCACGGGTCGATGAGTCCCTCGCGCAGGTACGGCGCGACGAGCTGCACGAACTCGTCCGACGTCAGGTCCTGCGGGGCCTCGTCCTCGGGCACGTCCGGCAGGTACGCCTGGAGGTCGACGCCGGCGACGACGACGCGCAGCATCATCGGCACCTTCCCGATGACGTGGAGGATGGAATGACCAGCCGCGTTCGGCTCGCTGATGCGCCCGACGGTGAACGTCTTGACCTCGTAGTGGCCGCGCGTGATCGCGGGGTGATGGGCGTGCGGGTCGGGCATCGGTGGCGCGGCAGGTGAGGAGTGAGGATCACGCCGCGCGGCGCCAGCCCCGTGTCAGCGGCGCACGGCCCGGCTCCGGGCGCTCGATGCCCCACCGCTCCAGCTCGGCCGCGATCGCCGCGACGTCGGCCGCGCTGAGCGAGCCCAGCCGGACGGCGAAGGACCACTCGGCGACGAGCATCGTCACGCGCTCGTCGTCGGGTGTGAACATCGCGGCGCGTTCGAGCGCCCGGAGCGCGTCCAGCGCCCGGGTCTGCTCGGCCTCGGTCAGCGTCCTCCTGTCGTCCACGGTCGTCGCGCGCGGTGGACGGCCAAGGTCCGGCCGGGCGCTGCCGACGGTGCGTCACGCGAACGGCGGCCTCTACATCATGATCGAGGCGCGCCCGAGCTGAGCCGGCGGGATTGCTGCGACTCAGGCCCGACGGCATGCTCGGGCCACTCTAGAGCACGTAGAGCCTACTCCCCCGCTTCAGCCTCCAGCTCCTTAGAAAGGCGAACCCACTCATCGTGGTCGGTCTCCATGTTGTTCAGCCAGACCCCCAGCATTTTCGCCGGCTGCATCTCTCCCTCACGCCGGTCGACGGCGCGTAGAAAGACGTGCCCGGCCACCATCCGGTCGACGTAGACGTCGAACCCGAGGTTGTGGTACCAGAGCGAATACGTGTCGACGTGGCCGAGTCGGTGCAGCCAGGCTCCCAATTGGATGAGGCGCTCGTCCAAAGGGTCGAGTCCTGGGGGCTCGGGAACGAGGATGATGGAGTCGGGAGGCGCCGCCCCCCTGTATCTCCAGGCGTCCACTCTCAGGCGGATTCCGTCAGAGGCTAGGCTCGCGAGCGTCGCCTCTACCCACTGACGGTCCGCGACGAACTCGACGGCGCCCTCCTCATTCTGGCACCTCCACTCGAGGAACGACATCTCTCTCTCGCTGGGGTACCTCCCGTCTTTCATCATCTCCCGGATCTGGCGGACAGCATCGTCGAACGGGATGCCGACCCGCAAGGCGTACTGCTTCGCGTACTCGTCGACGCCGAAGTATTCGGCCATCTGGCGGAACCGGGTGGCGGGATCGGGCGACAGGTTGAGCTTCATGGGCGTAGAGACTGGGTCCAGACGGGAAGGCCGACCAGACGAGGTTACACCCAGCCGCCGGCTGAATCCCTTTCGGCACACGCACTAGCGCGTCGCGTGGCTGACCTTGACATCCTCGCCCCGGCCTACGCCGCGAGCAGGTCGAGCCCGGTGAGCGCGGCCCCGCTCGGCGTCCGCGGCCACGCCACGACGTCCGAGACGGTGCCCCCGCCGAGCGCGACGACGGACCCCGCCGTCGCCGTCTGGTTCACCGTCGCCGAGGTGTAGGTGGGACCGAGCACGCCCGCGCGGTAGACGCGGATAGCCGAGCCCTCCGCGATCACCGCCATCCGGTTGCCCGCGGCGACGCCCGTTCCAGGTGTGCCCCGCACCGTATCCGTGGGATCGTAGAGCGTGTAGACGCCCGCGCTCGTGACCGTGACGTACCACCCGGAGCGGAACGAGACGCGGGCCGTCGTGGCAGGGAGGGTCGTCTGCGTCCACTCCAGCTTGAAATCCCCCTCGTGCGCGACGGCCGTACCGGCGGCCACGAGTCCTGCATTGCGCTGCGTCGCGAATCCGTAGTCGGAGGCGAAGGAACCGGCGAGCGGGGCGACGCGGAAAGCGTCGATGTACGACGTGGAGGCGCTGGCCTGCTGCTGCACCGCCGCGTACACCGTCGCCGTGCTCCCACCGTTCGAGACCCACACGAGGCGCCACACGCCGCCGATGCGGGCGAAGAGGTAGTGCCCCGAGCTCCGGAGCACGATGGCGAGGTCGTAGTACGTGCCGGTCGCAACGGCGAGCCCTGAGGCGCGGGGGTTGCCCGACTTCTCCCACATCTGGAGCGACCCCGAGTCGAAGATGAACCCGCCCGCGTCCGACGAGGCGCCGTCCATCTGCGAATACGGCGCCGTGCCGGGGGCCTTGGCACTCGTCACCATGAACTGGAGGTTCACGCTCGCCGACGTGCCCATCTTGACACGCAGGTAGAGCGCCTGCCCCGCCGTGCGGGCGACGCCCTGCGAATAGACGTGAGGCGTGACGAAGCTGCCGTTGCCGGTCATCAGGAGTTCGCCGCCCGCGACCGACAGGAGGTTCGCCGGGTCGGTGATGGTCAGCGTCCCCGGCCCCGGCACGGCCGTCCGGATGCCGGCGAGCGGCGCGGCCTGCGCGGCTGTGAAGTCGTCGCGGAGCAGGTACGTGAGGGCGGGCCGCGACGAGGCGGCGATGCCCATCCGTAGCAGAGGGATGCTCATAGGGGGCGGGGCAGACGCCCGGCTAGGTCGTGAGGTCGCCGACGGCGAGCCAGGCCGTGCCGGAGAGGGCGATGACGGTGACGACCGACGTGGTGGCGCGCGTCTTCGTCCCCGTCCCGGCGAGCGTCGCGCCGGACCCTGCGACGAGGGTGACCTGACCGGCCCCACCCTGGTAGAGCGCGAGGGAATCCCCGGCCGCGAACGAGAGGCTCGTCGGCGTGGGGAGCGTGGCCGTGATGGGGCTCGCATTCGTGAGCGCGCGGAGGTGGTCCTTGTCCCCGGACGTGGCGGTGAACGTGGTGCCCGTGGAGGGCGTGCTGATGGGGATGGTGAGCGAGCCCGCCGGGCCAGTCTGTCCTGCCGGGATGCCGAGGTCGAGCCGGTAGGCATTCGCGCCGGTCGAGACGAGGGCCGCCGTCGCACTCGCGCCCGCGGCGAGCGTGGTGACGGTCCCGGCTGTGAGCGTCGGCGTCACCCCGTTCGTCCCTGCGGCCCCGGCAGGGATGCCGAGGTCAAGACGGTAGGCATTGGCCCCGGTCGAGACGAGCGTCGCCGTGGGTGTTGCACCTGCGACGAGCGTCGAGACCGGCCCGACGGTCAGCGTCGGCGTCACGCCGTTCGTCCCATTGGTCCCGGCCGGGATGCCGAGGTTGAGCTGATAGGCATTCGGTCCGGTCGAGACGAGCGCGGCCGTTGGCGCACCGTTCGACGCGAGGGCCGTAACGGTGCCGCCCGTGATTGTCGGCGTTGACCCATCATCTCCGTCGTCGCCGTCCTGCCCGCGGAGCGAGTCAAGCCACGCGGCATCGTCGCCCTCGAAGCCAGCCTGGACAGCGAGTTGGTACGCGCTCGCGCCCGGCACGGGCACGTATGCCACGCCGTCGAGCACGACGATGCCATCCACCTCGCGGGCCGGGATGACGTGCCGCTGCGGCGTGGCCGTGCTTGGGTCGCCGTCGGGCTGGGTCTCACGGTGGCGAATGAGACCCGAGGCCACGATGTGCGTCGGCACGCCCGGCCGCTCGACGCGGATGCCGAACGGCTTCCCGCCACTCACCGCCACCTCGGCAGCTGTGAGCGAGCAGCCCAGCGTGCCCGGCTCGCCGAGGATGGCGAGCATGGGGCGCTCGGCGATGCCCTCGGCCTTGAACTCGGCCGAGTAGGCGGAGACGTCGGCGGGCACGCCGGTGGCGTCGACCACGACGCGCATCCACGGCTCGGCCGGGAGGACGTTCGCGCCGTCCTGCCCGAGCGCGGTATTGAGGTCGAGGAAAAGAGTCTTGGCCATGGCCGTAGGGGTCGAAAAGAGAAGTCGGACCGGGTCTCAGGCGTCGTCCTCGACGAGCACGATGTCGACGAGCGGCCACAGCCCCGCCGGCTCCCACCCAGCATCGAGCAGCGCCGAGAGCGGCACCTGGCGCACCGTCAGGTCGATGGTCTCCTCGCCGAGCTCGTACATCGCGCGGGCAAACGCCGCCTCGTCGATGAGCACCGGCACGCCCGTCGACACCTCGCGCACGACTTCCTTGCGCGTGGCCCCCTCGCCCGTGATCTCGCGCTCGGTCTGGGTCTGCCGCACCGGCTCGCCGTTCTCGACCTTCGTGTGCTCCGACTGGAGCTCCTGCTGGGCCGCCGAGAACTTCTCGGCCGCGGCGGCGAGCGCCTGCTGGTTCGCCATCAGCGCCCAGAGCACCTTCGTCGGCAGCGGCGTCTTGCCGTCGCGTGGCTTCATGGCCGCGCCGAGGGCGCCGCCGGCCGTGAGCGCCGCGCGGTTCGTGATCGTGATCGTCTTGTTGGAAGTCGGGGACATCGGAGTGCGCAGAGGGTGCGCGGTGGGGTGGTTGATGCCGACCTCGACCGAGGCCGGCGGGGGGGGGCGCCGGAGGAGCAGGACTATGCTTTCCGCGCTCCGGCGAACGGAGGCGTCGTGTCGACGACGAACCGGCCGGGGCCGTCGTCGCCGTCGTCCTTGACGAGCGTCCGCGGCGCGGCCGGGTCGGGGGACTGCGTGGACTGCGCGTAGAGGTAGGCTTGCGTGTAGACGCTGCCCTTGGCGTCCGGCCCGAAGAAGGTGTCGAACTCGGCGCCGGTCGCCCGCAGCTCGCGCGTCTGCACGGCCCGACCGCCCTCCTGCGCGCGGATGTCCTGGCTGACGAAGCCCTGAAACGTGAGCTGCGCGGTGCGCTGGGCGGCGTCGATGATGGCACGCGCGAGGCGCCAGTACGAGGCGGTGACGCCCGTCGAGGGGTCGGTGACGTCGAGGCGGAGGGCCATGTTTGGTGGGGTCTGCGGGGTGGTGAAAGAGAGGTCAGGCGGCGACCCAGACGGCGGGTGTGCCGGCGGCCTCCGGGACGACGAGCTTGCGGCGAGCGCCGGACGCGCTGCGGCCGACGTATTCCGAGGCGACCTCGCTACCGGCGATGCCCATCAGCTCCATCGTGCCGCCGCCGGAGCCCTTGAGGTAGGCCGTCTCGACGAAGCCGGCATAGCTGCCGTGGCCGAAGACGGTCCGGAGCGTCTGGTGGCGGTTGACGACGCGCATCTCGCCCGACTTGACGCCGAGGCCGATGCCGTAGCCCTCCTGCGACCCGCCGTTCGCGTAGTCGCCCCCGTAGATGCCGTAGTCCGTGAGACCGAGCAGGTGGCCGTCCTCTTCGGCGCCGATCGAGACGCGCCAGCCGGTGTTGAGCCGCTTGCCGCCGCGGAGGTTGAACGCCGGCCCGCCGCCGTCGTCCGGGAAGAACGTCGGCCCCAGGCTCGCGTCGAAGAACCGGACGGGCGTGGCCGCCGTCGCGCCGAGCGCGATGACGACCGGCCAGGTCTCGTAGAAGGTGTCCGGGATGTAGCTGAGCCCGATCAGGTTCGACTGGATCGACTCGTCGTCCGAGAACTGGGAGAGCTTCGAGCCCTGCCCGCGGATGATGAGGGTCGTGTTCGGGGCCAGGTTCCACGAGCCGCCGTAGTAGCCGAGCTTCTCGACCTCGCCGCCGTCCTTGAAGCTGATCGAGTCGCCGAGGATCTGGAACGACCCGGCGCGGCCGGCGCCGGAGTTGTAGACGACAAACCACGGCCGGCGGATCGGGCCGGTGGCTCCGCGCAGTTCGAGGTACGGCTCGATCCACGTCATCCCGCTGCCGGGGCGGTATTGCTCCTCGAAGACGATGCGCGAGAAGGGCCCGTTGGTCATCCCGTGCGCGGGGCCGCCGAGGACGTTCCAGCCGAGCGAGACGTAGTTGTCGCGGCCGGTGCCGTCGGGGTTCGCTGCGCTCGCGTACGAGATGCCGAAGGCGGGCACGCCGTCCGCGGTCTCGCTCGCGGGCACGTCGAGACGGGCGAAGAGCCCTCCGGCGGTGCGGGCGGCGTTGAGCACGAGCGGGCCGACGAGGTCGAGGCCACGCGCGGCGTTGAGCAGCGGCACGCCGAAGCCCGCACCGGAGACGGTACCGCCCGTGACGGGGTAGGCCCACGGGACGTTGTCGTTTGTCTCGTCGACGAGGACGACGTGGTAGCCGTCGAGCTTGCCGCCGGCCGCGATGAGAGCCGCTTTCGTGTTGTGCTGCCCCTTCCATCCGTTGAAGGTGAGCATCGCCCCAACGTTCATCGCGTCGTTGCGGAAGGCCTGCGCCTGCGCGACGAGCGTGCTGATCGTCGTGACCGCTCCCGCGCGCGCGGCGTTGACGGCCGCGACCTGGACGCCCCCGGCGGACGTGACGACGACGACCTGGACGCCGCCGGCCGCGCCGATGTCGGCGAGCGCGGCCGCGGCGAGCTCGGCGATGCCGCCGCCGACCAGGACGGTCCCGTCGGCGAGCTGGGTGCCGGGCGCGGACGAGCGGTACTTCACCGAGTCGGCGAGCGCGTCCTCGACCGCGTCGAGAAGCTCTTGGGTCGGGACGCCGGCGGCGGCGAAGGGATACGGGTCGGGCATCAGTCCGGGGGCGAAAGGAGAAGGGTTGCGGCATCGGTGCGGCCTGCGATGCGGCGCACGACCAGGGTCCGGACGAGCTCGTCTTCGATGCTGAGCGTGGGGACCTCGTGCGTGACAGTGCGGAACGTCCTCGTCGCGGTGCCCTGGGTGATCGTGGCACCGGGCCCGGCCTCGACGAGGCGGCCGCCCTCGGTGGGGCCGCGGTCGATGAGGTAGGGGTACTCCGGCGCCCGCTTCGAGCCCGGAGGCGCGAGCGCGCGCGACGCCGGCGACGACAGCCGCGAGACGAGGTCTTCGGGCGGCGGACCGAGGCGCGCCCGGCGATCCGGTGCCGGGCCGTCGCCGAGGAGGCCCTCGCGCCAGCGGATGTCCAGCACCTGCGCCGCGAACGGCTCGCGGCCTGACGCGGCCACCTCGACCCACATGCCCGACGTCACGGGCTCGTCTCCGAGCCCGAGGCCTGCCAGGTCGAAGAACTCGCTCTCGGCCGTCGTGGCGCGCCGCGGCGACGCCAGCAGGTCACTCCAGGCGCGTGCCCAGAGGGCGTTGGGACCCATCTGCGTGCGGTACGGCTGCACGGCCGGTGCCTGCACGACCGTGAGCGCGTCGACGACCCAGACCGTGCCCGCATCGAGCGCGGTGAAGCGGACGTTGAACGCCCCGGCCGGGGCGGTCGCCGCGACGAGCTTCACCGTCGTCAGCACCAGCCCGCCGACGGCCGCCGCGTCCTGGCCCGTCTCGGACGTGTCGGCGCCGACGACGAGCGACGGTGGGCTCAGCCCCTCGATGTTCTCGACCGTCACGTCGACGCGGCCCGAGACGACACGCATCGAGATCCACGCGGCCCGCGCGGACGAGGCCCCCGTGTACGCCAGCGGCGACGTCTGGGCGTAGACCACGCCGCCGGCGACGGCCGACGTGAACTGCACCGAGCGGTCCCCGACGCTCACCGACGCCTCGGCATCGGTCCATCCGGCCGCGACCGGGTTGCCCGCGCCGAGGCCCTGCAGGAAGCCAAGCGGCCAAGGTGACGAGCCGTGCACCTGGTCGACGCCGTCGAGGTCGCAGCGGCCGTTGACGAACTCGCTGGCGTGCGGCGCGATGTCCTCATAGGTCCGGGCCTCGGAGAGCACGCCGTAGGTTTCAGCGGCCGGGCCGTTGACGAGCTGCACGAGCGCGCGCCGCGGCGCCTCGGACGTCGTGCCCGGACGCATGAAACGCATCAGGCCGAAGTGCTGCGCGTTGCCGCCCGACGTCGGGCCGACGGTCACCTGGTCGGGGGCCGTCGACGCGACGACCGGCCAGGCCTGGTCGAGGTCGTCGTTGTCGAGCCGGCAGAGCAGCAGGCCAACCAAGGCGCCGTCGTACGGCACGACCGGGGCGGGCTCGCCATGGCGGCCGCGCAGCGTGACCGTGCGCGTGCCGTCGACGAGCGGCCCGACCTCGGCCGCGGCGAAGGCGTGCAGCCCGACCCCGACCGCGTCCTCGCCCTCGGACGCCGCGAGCGGCACGAGCGCCGTCATGATCGAGAGCGAGTCGTCCGTGACAGTGAGCGACGTCGCGTTCGGGTCCAGGCCGGACGTGTTGCCGATGCGCCCGAGGCTGCCGTCGGGCAGCGCGACCGCGCTCTTGAACGGCGCGTCGGACACCGTCGGCGGCTCGGGCGGCGGGTAGAGCGAGATCTCGTAGACCTCGTCCTCGGGCCCGTCGCCGGAGCGGACGAGCTCGGCCCGCCAGAGGCACCGCAGGTCCGCACAGACGCTCTTGAGCACCGTCAGCGGCGAGGCGCCGACGACCGACACGTCGACGCGCTCGTCGGCGTAGCGCTCGTCGGCGGACGCCACGACGAACAGCGGTGCGCCGGAGGACGTCGCCGGCGCTTCGTTCTCCGGGTCGAACGCGACGGCGAGCGCCGACGCCGGCGTCCGCGACACGAGCGAGAGCCGCGGCGTCGCGACGGTCGTGCCCTCGATCTGCGCGATGAGCGTCCGGCGGTCCGCCTGCGTCCAGAATGGCACGAGACGCGCCGCGGCGCCTGGCGAGGATTGTCCCGAGTGGTCGACGTCGCGGCTGAGCACGCTCCACGCCTCGAGGCTGCCGTCCGAGTACTCGAACCGGAGCACGCAGCCAAGGCCGAACGCGGCCGTCTCGGGCGCGGCGGCCCAGAGCGGCAGCACGGCGCTCGGCGCCTGCGGGTACGTGTCGGCGAACTGCGCCGGGCCGGCGACGCAGGCACGCAGGCCGTCCTCGTCGAGGACGACCGAGGCGCGGTCGGGCGAGAGCAGCGAGGCGGAGACGATGCGGCGCACTGGCATGGCTAGAACCCGGGCTGTGCGACCGTCCCCATGCCCTGGACCTTCGTCTGGCGCGCCTGCCGGACGACCTCGCGGCCGACGCGCAGCGCGAGCTCCTCGTCGCTCTCCCTCGGGGCCGCGACGATCGTGACGGGCCCGACGTGCAGCCCGCCCTCGGGCGTCGCGCCCGAGCCCTGCGCCGTCGTCGCGACACCGGCCGGGCTCCCGGACGACATCCGGACGAGGGTGCCGAGCAGGTCGCGCATGTCGCGCTGGGTCCTCAGCGACTCCTGCCCCAGTCCGATGAGGACGCTGCCCGACTCGGCCGTGATGTTCGAGACGGCGCCGGCCTGCAGCGAGCCGCCCGAGGCCGCGCCGCCGAAGCTGCGGACCTGCGTGAGGATGGCCAGCACCTGCGCCGGCGTCATCGTGCCGAAGTCGAAGTCTCCCTCGACGTCGTTGGTGACGAGCGCGAGGATGCGCGCGATCTCGGCCTGCCGCTGCTCGGGCGTGAGCGTGGCCGCGTTCCTCACGAGGTCCGAGAGGCCCCCGAGGTCGGCGGTCGAGGCGAGCAGCAGACGCGTCCACTCGCGTATGGCTGCGGTGCCCTCGGTGCCCGTCAGGCGCACGAACGTCTCGAACTGCGACATCGCCCCCTGCAGCGATGTCCCGTAGGTGCCGAACTGGTCGGTCACGGCCGTGAAGCGCGTCACAAACCCCTGGTACGCCTCCTCGAAGTTGCCGCTCGCGATGGCCTCGCGGATGTCGTCGACGCGCCCGCCGGCCGCCTCGACCGCGTCCAGCGTCCGCATGAAGTCCCGGACCCAGTTGAGGTCCGCCGATGGGAGCCCTCCGAAGCCGTCGAGCGCGCTCGTGCGTCGCGTCTGCCCGATGAACGCCGACGCCGCGGCCGCGCCGGGTGCCGTGAGGTCGGCGCCGACCTGCCCGCCCTCCAGGAGCGCGCGCGTGTTCTGCTCGATGGCCTTCGTCTGCTCGCGCCGGATGCGCGCCTCCTCCCGCTCGGCCTCGGCGCGCGCCTGGAAGAACCCCACGATCCCGGAGACGGCCCCGATGACGGCCCCGGCGGCGCCGGCGTAGGCGCCGATCTGCGCCATGGTCCCGGCGGCCCCGGTGAACCCGGGCTCGTTCCGGCGGACGGACTGCGCCGTCGCGATCGCGCCGCGGATCGAGCCCGTGATGGAGCCGATGCCCGAGGCCAGCTCGCCGAGGAAGTCCTGGCCGGCGGCCTGCAGCGCCTCGCCGAGTTCGTTCGCGAGCTTCACCGCCCGGTCGAGGCCGGCGATGGTCTTGTCCGTGTTCGAGCGGACGGCCTGCTCGGTCGTCTCCTCGATCTGGTCGCCGAGGCGCTTGAAGCGGTCGATGAGCGCCTGGATCTTGGCCCGCTTCTCATCCGACGTCGCGGCATCGAGCGCGTTGCCGAGGTCCCGGAGCCCCTGCGCGACGAGGTTCTGCGACGTGATGCGGCCCTCGTTGAGCAGCGACTCCTGCACGGCCGCCTGGTCCATCAGGCCGCGCTCGCTCTTGAGGTAGTCCGCGGTCTGCTCGGCGATCCGCTCGTTGCCCTCGCGCTGGATGCGCACGCGCTCGTCGCGCTCGGCCTTGTCCTGCGCGATGCGGAAGGCCGTCCCCTCGAGGCGCAGCTTGGACCGCGCGAGCTCGGCCGCGCGGAGCGCCGTCGTGACGGCGTCCTCTCTCGCCTGGACGGCGACGGCGTCCGCGTTCGCCCGGTCCTGAGGGTTGGAATAGGCCGTGGGCGCGCGGGCGCGCTCAGCGGCGAGTTGCGCGTCGGCCACGCCGACGACCGCGTTGTACTCCTCCTCAATGGCCCGCAGCCGGGACGAATGGAGCTGCTCCTGAAAGCGCGCGTCCGTGCCGCGCTGCAGCTCGTAGCGCGCGCCGACGTTGTCGATGAGCGCGATCTCGGCGTTGGCCTGCTCCTGTGCTCCCCGGATCGCGTCCTCGCGCTGCTGGGCCTGGAAGCGCGCCAGCTCGACGCGGTCGGTTTTCGCCGAGACCTCGATTCCGGAACGCGCGTCCGCGTTCTCGGTCGCCTGGTCGAGACGCTCCTGCGCCGCCTCGAGCGCGTCCTTGGCCTCGCGCTTCTGCTCCCTGAGCGCGTCCCGCTCGGCCTGCAGGCGCGCCCGCTCGGCCGCGCGCTCGTCACGCGCGATCTGCGAGTAGTCCACCTGCCCGACCTCGGACGCCCCCTCGATCTGACGCTCGAGCTCCTGGATGCGGAGGTTGAGCGCCCGGAGAACGGGCGAGTCCGTCACGCCTCTCGCGACGAGGGCGCGGCTGCGGTCGGTCGCGGCCCCGAGCTGGTAGTACGGGTTGTCGGCGTTGTCCTGGTCCAGCCGCCCGGCCTCGGTGCCGAGCCGGATCACCGACTGGCTCGCCTGGTCGCGCACCGTCCGGATGGCGGCCCGGATCTCGTTGAACTGGCCCTGCGTCGCCTCGCCCGACGACAGGATCGCCGCCTGCTCCTCGGTGATCGCCTGCAGCGCGACGAGGCGGTCCACGAGCGTCCGGTTGATGCCGAACGTCACGCGCTGGATGAACGGCGTCGAGGCGTCCTCAGCGAAGCCCAGCGAGCCCAGCGCGGCGTTGGTGGTGCTGCGGACCTGGCCCTGCTCGCCGATGGCCTGGTTGAGCTGCTGGCGGCCCGAGTACGCCTGCTCGGCTGCCAGCCGGCGCACCGAGACGATCAGCTCGTCGATCTCGTTGCGGTGCTCGCGCGCGGCCTGCGTCGCGGCCCGCTGCGCGTCGCCGAGCTTGTTCAGCGCCCCGATCCCGAGCGTGATGAACGTGATGAGCGCCTGGAGGATGATGCCGCCGAGGGCGGCCCGGAGCGCGAGCGCGCTCGCCGAGGCGCCCTGCATCGCCGAACCTGACGCCGCGGCCGCCGACGCCTGCGTGCGCGACGCCGCCGCGGTGCTCATCTGCCGGTCGACGAGCAGCTCGAGCAGGTTCGTGAAGCCGTTGGCCGTCTGCGACGTCGGCAGGATCTGGCTCCGGAGCACGTTGAACGCCGTCCCGAGCTGCGTCGCGCTCTGGGTCGCGCGGTCGGTGTCGCTCAGGCCCGCGATCATGTCCTTCGCGCCCTGCACCTCCTCGGGCGAGACGGCCAGGCCGGCCCGGTCGACGAAGCGCTCGCCGTCGAACTTGATGCCCGCGATGTTCGCGAGCACCTTCTCCATGTCCTTGTACTGCCCCACGACGGCCGCGACCTCGCCGGGCGACATGAGCCCGTCGTTGACGTCGCGCCAGAACTTGCCGTCGTACGTGATGCCGGCGAAGTCGCGCAGCAAGGCGCTCGTGCGCTCGATGCCGGCCGCGTACTTGGCCTGGTCACTTTCGGCCTCGGTGAGCGTGCCGCGCGCCGCCTGCAGCGCCGAGTTCACGTCGACGTAGGCGCGGACGAGCTGCTGGCTCTCCGCGAGCGTCTTGTCGGTGCCGTCGTTGCGCCGGGACGCGATCGACTCGCGCTCGCGGAGCAGGTCGTTGATGCGCGCCTGCGAGCGTGCGATCTCAGCGTCGGAGGCCTTCAGCTGAGAGTCGTCGACGACGTATTGGACCTCACGGACGAGGGGCATCGTGGGGCGGGGCTAGAGGGACACAGGCGGCCGGGCGCCCGAGGCGTCCATGCCGGACTGCTCCTGGAGGCGCCGGAGCGCGGCGAGCTGCTCCTCGTCGGTCATCGTGTGGTCGACGGTCCAGCCGCTGCGGTCGACGATGCTCTCGAACGTGTCCTCGGAGCCCTTGCCGGCGAGGATCGCCTGGAGCATCCCGAGCGACTGCTTCGCGCGCAGCCGGTCGAGCGACGCCGACTGCAGGACGAAGTCCGGCCACAGCTCATTCCACACGTCGGCCGCGTGGAGCACGGCGCGGTAGTCCGCCACGACGGCCTGCCAGGACTGCGCGGCCGCCTTGAGCTTGAGCTTGCTCTCGGACTTCCGAGCGGGCGTCTCGTCGCCCCCGAGCGCCTCGGGCGTGCCGCTCCACACGAGGCTCGTGGCGTACTCGGTCAGGAAGCCCGGCGACTGGACGAGGCGCTCGAACATCGCGACCGGCAGCCACTGCGCGAGCGCGGTGCTGAGCACGTCCCACGCCATGCGGGCCGCGTCGTCGCCCTCGGGATCCGCCAGTGGGGCACACTCCAGCACGGCCACGACGACGCGGACCGTGGGCGGGCGTACGCGCCACGGCCCGAGCTCGACCACCCCGGAGGGCGTCTGAACTCGGACCGTGACCCGGCGCGTCAGGAGGGCGCCGCTCTGCATCAGACGAGCGCCGGGATCGACCAGGTGAGCCCGAGGTTCTTCGGCGGGCCCCAGAAGCCCGTCCGGAAGCCGGCGGGGATCGTGACGTTGCCCTGATCCTTCTCCCGGTAGCCCGCGGTGAAGCGGACGTTGTACGGGTTCTGGATGCGGCCCGGCGCGACCTCACCGAACGAGAAGCCGTCGAGGCCCGAGATGCCGGCGTCGGGCAGCCACAGCGCGTTGGGCGCGTCGATGCCGAGCGCGGCCTGCTGCGCCGGGATGAAGCCGACGGTGAGCTGGCGCGTCGAGTCGATGGCCTTGAACGTGTCGCCGAGGCCGAGCGTCGGGACGGTGAGCGGGTTGACGGCGGCCTGGAGCGTGGAGCCCTGGATGAGCAGCTTCAGGATCGCGAGGTCGCCGTCGAGGAACTGGCTCTGCACCTCCGGCTGAGCGGCGAGCGCGAAGCGGCCGTCGGCGAGCGGGACACCGCCGAGGGCAGCGGTCGAGACGAAGGCCTCGCGGATGCCGTTGTTGATGCCGGTCGTCTGGGTGCTGGCGATCTTGTTCATGCCCGCGCCGAGGGCTGTCGTCGGGTTGCTGCCCAGGACGACGATCATGGGGCCGGCAGGGAAAAAAGACATGGCGGTGTGCCCGGAGGGCGGAAGGAACGGGAGGGTGAGAGGCCGCCGGGCCTAGCGGGAGCGGCCCTTCTTGCCGGCCGCGTCGTCGCCTGCGGCATCGTCGCCGGCGGGCGCGTCGCCGGGCAGCTTCGAAGCGTCGATCCGGTAGGAGTCGTGCTCGCCGCTCGTGTCGTAGTGCTCGTAGCCGGCGGCGTCGAGGGCGGCCGTCTTCGAGGCGTGGTCCTTGTCGGTCTTGGCGACGCTCTGGATGTCGTAGACCTTGGAGGCGGGGGTGTCGCTCATGGCGCGGTACGGGGCTGGAGGGTGAGGACGAAAGAGGCGATGGAGAACAGGGAGCCCCGCTTCGCGTCCGTCTGCGGGGTGTCGGGGCCGGTGTAGCCCACGATGGGGAGCAGCTGAGCCGCGTGCTGGAGCGGCGTCTCCGCGGCCGCGTCGACGTCGGTGCCGCTCAGCCGGACGAAGGCCCAGCGGTGGATGGCGGCGAGGGCGCGGCGCGGGTTGTAGGGCGTCGTCTTGCTCGTGCGGAGCACCTCGACGAGGACGTCGACCTCGACGGCCGTCGCGACGCCGGCGGCGGCGCCGACGCGCGAGCCGGGGCGGTCCGTCTGCTGGACGAGCACGAGCGGCAGCCTGTCGCTGGCCTCGTGCGCGTGGACGTTCGCGGCCGAGAGGCGCAGTGCGCTCAGGCCGGCCGCGTCGGTGCGCAGGCGCTCGGCCATGCGCTCGACGGCCTCGGAGGCGTCCGGGGGTGGGGCGGTCGTCATCGGCGCGCGCGGGCTGTGCGGCGGACCGCGGACGTCCGGCGGACGCGGCGGCTGAAGGGGCGCCCGTCGTAGGGGGCGGGCGTCGGCGCGTCGCCGGCGACGGCGTAGGTGTAGCTCGATGCGAGATCCGTCGTAACGTCGGCGTAGCCGCCCGGGTGCTGCGGCCGGACGGGGCCGCCCTCGTAGAGCGCCGGCGCGAAGCCGCCCGTGAACGACTGCATCCGCGCGACCGAGCGGAAGGCGGCGAGCTTGAGCGCCGAGCGGACCTGCGCCGCGCGCAGGGGCCCCGTGCGTGCGAGCAGGCTCTCGACCGCGACGTCGAGCTCCTCCCCCATCGCGACCTCGTCCACGACCACGATGCCGTAGCGGCGCAGGAAGCGGGCGTGCGGCGCCGTGTTCGTCACGACGATGCCCTCGGCGTGCCCGAGGACCGCGAGCCCGTCGAGCTCCTCCTGGAGCTCGCGGTCCCAGTCCTCCTGGCCGGATGTGCGGAGCAGGACGCCGGCGCCGATGGCCATTACTCGGAGGGGTCGATGTCGCCCGTGGCCAGGCCGACGAGCGTGGAGAAGTCCGTGTGCGCGACCTCAGTGATCCGCCCGGTGTAGACGCGGCCGCGGTAGGTCGCCCGCGCCGAGAGCGTCGTCAGGTCGCGGCCGGCCGCCTCCAGCGCGGCGAGCGCGCCGGCCTCGAGGCGGACCACGACGTCGCCGTCGAGCTGCACCGAGCCGCGGTCCTCGGCCGCGCGGGTGCGGTTGCTCCGGACGCGCGCCGCGGCATCGAGCACGACGGCCGGCCCGCCCTCCGGACCGAGGCCCGTGTAGGCGTCCATCTCGCCGTCCGTCTCCAGCGGACCCTTGAGCACGAGCCGCCCCGTGAGGCCCGCGTTGCTCACGCGGCGCATGTCGGCGCGAGCAGGGGGCGGGATGAGACCGGGCACGTCGAGGGAGAGGAGGCGGACGGAGCGTCCGAGTGTTGCCGTGGAAACACGGCGTCGATGCCGTCAGAAGCGTCAGCCTCGGGAGAAGTCGGGCATCGCCGAGACGACCGTCGTCACGAGGCGCCGCTTCTTGCGGCCGGTCGTCGCCGGTGGCGGCGCGAGTGCCGCCTCGAAGGCCGCCCTGTGCTCGGACGAGGCGGCGCCGAATGCTGCGATCTGCTCTTTCGAGTAGACC
Organism: Rubricoccaceae bacterium; assembly: GCA_036399715.1. Classification (GTDB taxonomy): domain Bacteria; phylum Bacteroidota; class Rhodothermia; order Rhodothermales; family Rubricoccaceae; genus DASVSE01. Next base: position 1,570 of record DASWMO010000019.1, on the reverse strand, counting down.
ACCTTGACCCCGTCCTCGTCCTGCGACTGCGACGGGTTTGAGCTCAGCCGGAAGAAGACCGCCCGGAAGGCGCGGTAATAGACCCAGTGCTCGACTGCGGCGTCGCGGGCCGGGCCGGCCGGGAGCGCGGCGGCGTGCGCCTGACCCTGCGTGATCCACACGGCCAGCAGCTCGTCGAGCTTGTCCTCCTCGGTCGTGCCCTCGGCCTGCTCGGCCTCGGTGACGGGGAAGAGGTACGGGGCGAGGTCTCCCCCGCCCGACTCGGCGAACTGCGTGAGCGTGACGGCCATCGGATCAGGCGGCGGTGCCGTCGGCCTTGCCGGCGTTGAGGGACGCGAGCGCGGCATCAGCAGCCTCGCGGCCGTTGACCTTCTGGACCTCCTGGCCGGACGCGTCGAGGACCTGGAACCACGAGCCGCCTGCCGGGGCGAGCGTGTACGGCGCGCGTGGGTCGGTCTGGTCGTCCGACTCGCTGTCCTCGCCGTCTTCCTCGTCGTCCGGCTCGTCGTCGCCGGCCTGGTCGAATCCGTCGAACGCGGCGTCGAATGCCTCGTCGTCGGCCATCTCGGCGAGCGCGTCAACGGCCTGCTGGTCGCCGGCCGCGGCGCGTCGCTCGACGACCGCACGGACGACTGCCTTGATCTCGTCCTTGAGCGTCAGGCTGTTCGAGTCGGGCGTCTCGGTCGACGTGTCGTCTGTGGAGCGGGCCGGTCCGCCGGCGGCGTCGTCGCCGATCAGGCCGAGCCCGCGCGCGACGTCGTCGGGCAGCAGGACGCCCTTGGCGTAGTGCCGGCCGCGGAAGGTGAGGGTGTCGGGAGCAAACATCGAGACGGGGAAGAGGGGGAACGGGAAGAGCGGCAGCGGGGCGACGTCGCCCCGCTGCTCGGCTCGTTACGGGAGGACCGTCGACGTCACGACGACGCGGTCCGCGTTCTCGATGACCGGCAGGCCGTTCGTGACGCCGCGGCCCTTGACCATCATCGGCTCGCGCTGGGGCGTGTAGACCTCCGCCCAGCGGCTGCCGCCGCGCTGGCCCTGGTTCATGCCCTCGATCGTCGGGGCGATGTGGGTGTAGCCGAGCGTCCGCTGGTCCTCGGCGTCGTCGGTCGCGCCGGCGCCGATGCGGAACGCGTCCGTCGACGTCGGCGCCGTGTAGAGGATGCGGCCCGGCGTGCAGAACGGCACGCGGGTCGTCTTCGACGTGTCCTTCGGGTTGAGCAGCTCGCCCTCCTCGTCGTAGAGCGTCACCGTGAACGACTCAGACGCGTCGGACGACGGCGCGAGCAGGCCACCGCGCAGCACCAGCCGGCGCACCGAGCGCTCCTGGCCGTTCTCGGCCGTGACCTCGAAGTTGTTGACCGGGTTGTGGAGGATCGCGTCGAACGTGTCCGAGTGCATGACCCGGAGAATGCCCGAGCGGTTGCGGAGCTGCCGCTTCGCCGCCTTGTCCTCCTCCCAGAACTTCGACGTCGAGCCGGCGAAGCCGTCGTTGCCGGTCTTCGTGTCCCGGAGGTGGCCCGCGGGGAAGTTGTAGTTGACGCTCAGCTCGACGTTGCCGAACTGCCAGTTG
>DASWMO010000018.1:0-23738 GCA_036399715.1 Rubricoccaceae bacterium | reverse complement strand
CGCCGGCCGACGAGGTAGCGGCGCGCGATGAGCAGGCGGTAGTCCACGGGCGTTGGGAGGCCCCGAAGAGGGGTAGGCAGTGCAGGGACACGCCGGGGACGGGCGTACGTTGAAAAGGTACCCTGCCGCTCCGCCGCCGTGCCCGCTGCCCTGCGCCTGCTCGCCGCCGCGTGCCTCGCGGTCCGCCTCACCGCGGCAGCCGCGGCGCAGCCGGCCGAGCCGCCGCCGTTGCCCGACACGACGGCCGCGCGCTTCGGGACGAGCGTCGCCCTCGCGCTGCGCCTCTCCGAGGACGGCCTCGGGGCGGGCGCCGAGGCGCGGACGCGCCTCACGGACGACCTCTCGTTCGTCTTCGAGACGGCCCTCTCGGCCGCCCGCGACGAGCGCGAGCAGCAGTTTTTCGTCGGCCTCCTCGGTGAGACCGTGACGCCGCTGAAGCGGAGCTACGCCGTCGTGCTGCCGGTCCACGTCGGCGTCGAGCGGCGGCTCTTCCGGCAGTCGGTCGAGGACAACGTGCGGCCGTTTGTCGCCCTCACGGCCGGCCCGACGCTCGCCGTGCAGTGGCCGTACTTCGACGACCGCAACGAGGACGGTATCCGCGATGCGGGCGAGGACCGCCTGGGGCCTATCGCAGGGCTGGACCGCGCGAGCCTGCGCCTCGGGGCCGGCGGGACGCTCGCGCTCGGCGTCGCTGTCGGCGGGACGCGGCGGGCAGCGCAGAGCCTGCGCTTCGGCTTCACGGGCCACGTGTTTCCGTCGCGCGTGGACCTGCTGGAGCCGCTCCCGGGCGTCGAGAGCCCGTCGCGGCGCACGTTCTGGACACCGACCGTGAGCTTCAATGTCGGCCGCCTGCTGCGCTGAGACGTGGGGCGCGCTAGATCTCGATCTGCGCGCCCATCTCGACGACGCGGTTGGCCGGGATGCCGAAGAAGGCCGTCGCTGAGCGCGCGTTGTTCGACATCACCCCGAACAGCCGCTCACGCCACCGCGCCATGTCCGATGTCGTCCGCGTCGAAATGACGCGCTCACGGCCGACGAAAAACGTCGTCTGCATCGGGGCGACGTCGAGGCCGGGCGTGTTGGCGAGCGCGAGCGCGGCCGGGATGTCCGGCGTGTCCGTGAAGCCGTACGTCACGATGGCGCGGTAGAAGCCGTGCGCGAGCGCCTCGACGCGGATCCGGTCCGCCTCGGCCACCCGCGGCACCTCCTCGGTCCGCACCGTGAGAATCACGACGGTCTCGTGGAGGCACTTGATGTGCTTGACGGTGTGGAGCAGCGACACCGGGACGGCGTCGGGGTTGCCACCCATGAAGACGGCGGTGCCGGGCACGCGCGCCAGCCGACCGACGCCCTCGTCGGCCAGGAACGTCGACAGCGGAAACATGCCGATCTCGAGGCGCTCGGCGAGCACGGCCCGGCCGCGCTTCCACGTCGTCATGAGAGCGAACACGGCTGCGGCGATGACGAGCGGGAACCACCCGCCGTGCGGGATCTTGACAAGGTTCGCGCCCCAGAAGCCGAGGTCGACGACGAGGAAGAGGCCGACGAGCCCGACCACGGCCGGAAGCGCCCACTTCCAGATCGTCCGCGCGACGACCGCGAACAGGATCGACGTAAAGACCATGTCCGTCGTCACGCCGACGCCGTAGGCCGCGGCGAGGTTGGTCGACGTCTGGAAGCCGAGCACGAGCCCGATGCACGCCACGAGCAGCACCCAGTTGACGGCCGGGATGTAGATCTGCCCGATCTCGCGGCTCGACGTCTGCCGGATGTCCAGCCGCGGCAGGTAGCCGAGCTGGACCGCCTGCCGCGTCAGCGAGAACGTCCCCGAGATGATGGCCTGGCTCGCGATGCACGTCGCGAGCGTCGCGAGCACGACGACCGCGAACACGACGCCTTCGGGGCCGGGGACCATCTCGAAGAACGGGCTCTCGCGCGCGGCCGGGTTCGCGATCAGAAGGGCCCCCTGCCCGAAGTAGTTCAGCACGAGCGCTGGCAGCACGACGGCGAACCACGCAAGCCGGATCGGGCGGACGCCGAAGTGGCCCATGTCGGCGTAGAGCGCCTCGCCGCCCGTCACGACCAGGAAGACCGAGCCGAGCACGAGAAAGCCTGCCAGACCGTTGCTGGCGAAAAACCGAACGCCGTAGAGCGGATTGATCCCGGCGAGCACGCCCGGGTGCAGGACGATCTGGTAGATCCCGAGCCCGGCGAGGACCAGAAACCACGTGAGCGTGAGCGGGCCGAAGATCTTGCCCAGGCCCGCCGTGCCGCGGCTCTGGACGGCGAACAGGCCGATGAGGATCGCGATCGTGATCCAGGGCACGAGATAGGCGTTGCCCGGGTCGGCGAAGAACGGCAGCGCGACTTCGAGGCCCTCGATGGCCGAGAGGACCGAGATGGCCGGCGTGATCATGCCGTCGCCGTAGAGGAGGGCCGCGCCGAAGAGGCCGAGCGTGATCAGGACCGTCCGCCGCCGTCCGACACGCGAGGCGGCCGCGCCGGGCGTCTCGCCCGGCGCGAGGTCGGGATGGGCGTCGCTCCCGGCGGGTCGCCGGGGGCTGCCCGGAGCGTGCGCGCGGCTCGGCGTCACGAGCGCCGTCAGCACCATGATGCCGCCTTCGCCCTTGAGGTCCGCCCGCATCACGAACGTCAGGTACTTCACCGAGATCACGAGCACGAGCGCCCAGAAGATCAGCGACAGGATGCCGAGCACATTCTCGGGCGTGACGCTGAGCCCGTAGTGCTCGGAGAAGACCTCCTTGAGGGCGTACAGCGGGCTCGTCCCGATGTCGCCGTAGACCACGCCGAGCGCGGCTAGCGACAGCGCCGCGAGGTACGAGCCTGTGGGGCGGGATGCGGTCGGCTGGCTCATGCGGACGTGTGCAGATGGGCGGCGAAGATTAACCCGTCGCCTCCCGGCAGTTCCAGACTCCCGAATCCCAGCCCACGGCTCGCACTCAGACGCGGGTCGCGGGCTAGATCTCGACCTGCGCGCCCATCTCGACGACGCGGTTGGCCGGGATGCCGAAGAAGGCCGTCGCCGAGCGCGCGTTGTTCGACATGATGCCGAACAGCCGCTCACGCCACCGCGCCATGCCGGACACGGTGCGCGTCGCGATGACGCGCTCGCGGCCGAGGATGTAGGTCGTCCGCATCGGTGGGAACGACAGGCCGGGCGTGTTGGCGAGGGCGAGCGCGGCGGGGATGTCCGGCGTGTCCGTGAAGCCGTACGTCACGATGGCGCGGTAGAAGCCGTGCGCGAGCGCCTCGACGCGGATCCGGTCCGCTTCCTCGACGCGTGGCACCTCCTCGGTCCGCACCGTCAGCGTGACGACCGTCTCATGCAGGCTCTGCATGTGCTTGACGGTGTGAAGCAGCGCCGTCGGGACGGCGTCGGGGTTTCCGCCCATGAAGACGGCCGTGCCGGGCACGCGTGCGAGCCGCCCGACGCCCTCGTCGGCCAGGAACGTCGACAGCGGCAGCATCCCGATCTCCAGCCGGCGGGCGAGGACTTCCCGGCCGCGCTTCCACGTCGTCATGAGGGCGAACACCGCTGCGGCGACGGCGAGCGGAAACCAGCCGCCGTCGGGCACCTTGATGAGGTTGGCGCCGAGGAACGCGAGGTCGATCACGAGGAAGACGGCACACAGCGCGAGCGTCCCCCACCGGCTCCAGCCCCACTGCCGCCGCGCGACGACGTAGAACAGCAGTGTCGTGACGGCCATCGTCGTCGTCACGGCCACGCCGTAGGCCGCGGCGAGGTTGGTCGCCGTCTGGAAACCGAGCACGAGCCCGATGCACGCCACGAGCAGCACCCAGTTGACGGCCGGGATGTAGATCTGCCCGATCTCGCGGCCGGACGTCTGCCGGATGTCCAGCCGCGGCAGGTAGCCGAGCTGGACCGCCTGCCGCGTCAGCGAGAACGCGCCCGAGATGACCGCCTGGCTCGCAATGACCGTCGCGACGGTCGCGAGGACGACGACCGGGTACACCATCCACTCCGGCCCCGGCACCATGCGGAAAAACGGGTTCTCGGCGGCCGTCGGGTCGGTGAGGATGAGCGCGCCCTGCCCGAAGTAGTTCAGCACGAGCGCCGGCAGCACGACGACGAACCACGCGAGCCGAATCGGGCGGATGCCGAAGTGGCCCATATCGGCGTAGAGCGCCTCGCCGCCGGTCACGACCAGGAAGACCGACCCGAGCACGAGGAAGCCGTGCCATCCCGTCTCCACGAAAAACCGGGCCCCGTAGAGCGGGTTGATCGCTGCGAGCACGCCCGGCGCGAGTGCGATGTGGTAGATCCCGAAGCCGGCGAGCGTGAGGAACCACACGAGCGTAATCGGGCCAAAGATCTTGCCCAGGCCCGCCGTGCCGCGGCTCTGGACGGCGAACAGGCCGATCAGGATGACGATCGTGATGAGCGGTATGAGCGGGGCGCGCTCCGGCGTCGCGAAAAAGTCGGTCGCGACTTCGAGGCCCTCGACGGCTGAGAGGACCGAGATGGCCGGCGTGATCATGCCGTCACCGTAGAGGAGGGCTGCCCCGAAGAGGCCGAGCGCGATCAGAACCGTCCGCCGCCGACTGACGCGTTCGATGGCGGCCTCGCGCGTCTCGCCCGGATGGGCCACCGCCACATCTGCTCCGGCAGGCGGGCGTGGCTGGCCAATCCCGTGGGCACGGCTCGGTGTCACAAGCGCCGTCAGGATCATGATCCCGCCTTCGCCCTTGAGGTCCGCCCGCATCACGAACGTCAGGTACTTCACCGAGATCACGAGCACGAGCGCCCAGAAGATCAGCGACAGGATGCCGAGCACGTGATCCGGCGTAACACCCAGTCCGTAGTGCTCGGAGAAGACCTCCTTGAGGGCGTAGAGCGGGCTCGTCCCGATGTCGCCGTAGACCACGCCGAGCGCGGCGAGGGAGAGGACGGCGAGGTAAGAGCCGGTCGGCCGGCTCGCGGAATCAGCGTGCATCAGGGTCGGGTGGGGACGCGGGAGAACCCGAGGCGGGGCGTTCGGATCCGTGAACGGTGCCGGGCGCTCTGCCGACGGGGCCACCGGCCGCGAGCCACGCCGCCGCAGCGCCCTCGTCGAGAAACGAATGGACCACAAAGCCGCGGTGCGTCGCCGACGCCTCGAAAAACTGGACCTTCTCGAAGCCCTCGCGGAACGTGTCCAGCAGCGCGATCCGGCTGCGAAAGGCGACCGGGGTCTCGGCGAGCAAGCCCGAGAGCTGGTAGACGTCGGCGAACGAGAGCGGCGCACCGTCGGCATCGCGGAGGTCCACGAGCAGGTGGAGCCCCCGCGACGCGTTCTCGGCGGCGACGCCGTGGAGGATGCGGGCGGACCCGTCGAGGTCGAGGTCGCCGTGAACCGTGGTGCGGAGGACGTCACCGATGCGGACCGTCTCGTACGTCGACATGGCAGGCGGGTGCGGGGTCTTCAAACTAGGCGCGAGGCGCGGTTTCTACCTTCGGGCCGCCCTCTCCCGCGCGCGCTGTGGATTACGACCCCGTCAAAGACCGCCTCGGCTCCTTCTTCTGGGCGTCGCCGCTCCGCACGAAGGCGTTCTACCGGACGCTCGACGCCGTCTTTCTGCGCTCGTGGTACGTCCGCCGCGCGCTCCGCCGGCTCGTCGCGGCGGCGCCGGCCGGCCGGCCGTTCCGCGTCCTCGACGCCGGGACGGGCTTCGGGCAGTACACGTACTGGCTGCTGCGCTCCTTCCCGAACGTCGAAGTCGTCGCCGTGGACGTGAAGCGCGACTACCTCGACCGCGCCGAGGCGTTCGTGAACACGACGCCGCACGGCGGACGGGTCCGCTGGGCCGAGGCCGACCTCACGCTGCCGCTCCCCGAAGGCGTCGACGGCGAGGGCGTCTACGACCTCTGCCTCTCGGTCGACGTGATGGAGCACATCGAGGACGACCGCGCCGTCTTCCGCAACTTTGCCCGCGTGCTCCGGTCGGGCGGTCACGTCATCGTGAACACGCCGAGCGACCTCGGCGGGTCGGGTATCACGGAGGCCGGGCAGGAGAGCTTTATCGGCGAGCACGTCCGCGACGGCTACAACGCGGCCGAGCTGGCCGAGAAGCTGGCCACGGCCGGCCTGCCGGTCGCGTCCACAACGTACACGTACGGCCGCTTCGGGACGGTCGGGTGGCGGCTGCTGGTGCAGGGCCCGATCCGGGCGCTCAACGCGAGCCGCGCGGCCGTGCTCGGGCTGCCGTTGTACTACGCCGTCGCCGGGCCGGTCGGGCTCGCCCTCAACGCGCTCGACCTGCGCGACGACAACGCGCGGGGGACCGGCCTGCTCGTCGTCGCGCGGAAGCCGGCGTAAGTGGACGGCGAGGCGCCTCGGACGCCCGCTGAGACCGATCTTGCCGCACCTTCCCCCCCTCTTATGCCCCCCTCCCGTTCCACCGAGGCCCCTCCGGAGACCGTCCCGTGCCCGAACTGCCGGAAGCCCATCGACCCGGTGTCCGTGACGTGCCCCCACTGCGGCAAGCCCCTCGTCAGTGGCTGACCGCGAGTCGACACGGCAGAGGAGTGAGTCTGAAAGGCCCCGCTCCGACGACACCCCGCTCTCGCTGAGAGGGTTCGTCCTCTACGTCTCCCGGATCTTCGCCGTCCCCGCTGCCTTGATGGCAGTAGCCGCGCTTCTGGCCGGATTTGCCCCGACCGTCGCGCAATCCGGTCAAGTCGTCGATGTGGTCCTGAACTCGGGGCGGAGCAGCGATTCGGCCCCGTACACGCTCATCGTGCGGACTCCTTCCGGAGACGTGCATGTCGATGTTCACCGCTCGCTCGGCGAGGCGGTCGTCACGGGAGACTCGGCAGTCGTCCAGACGACGCGTGTGTCCGGGCTTCCGCGCAAGGTGACCATCTACCGGGAGGGCGACACCTTCGGGTCCAGTTCCCGAGCCCGCTGGTTCGCGTGGGGCGGCCCGCTGTTCCTGCTCGTCATCGCCGGGTTTACGCTGGTTTCGGCCAACGAGGAGACCCCGACCCGGGCCCTTCTCGGCGGTGCCCTCTTCAACATCGGCGGCGGCGTGTGGGGAGTCGTCGTCGCGTTGCGCGCCCTCGGGTTCTGACGGCCGCCCCGAGGGCGCCCGCCGCGGTGGCGTGGAGGCGTGTGAAAGACCGAGCCAGGGCAGGATGGGAGCGCCCCCCCGCGTAGCTTGCCCCGCGAGCCCTCCCGCGCCGCAATGCCCGACTCCCCGCCCGTCAAGTTCCTGTTCGTCACCGGCGGCGTAACGTCCTCGCTCGGCAAGGGCATCGTCTCGGCGAGCCTCGGGCGGCTGCTCGAAGCGCGCGGCCTGCGGGTCACGATCCAGAAGTTCGACCCGTACCTCAACGTCGACGCGGGGACGATGAACCCGTACGAGCACGGCGAGGTGTACGTCACCGACGACGGCGCCGAGACGGACCTCGACCTCGGCCACTACGAGCGCTACCTCGGCGTGCCGATGTCGCAGGCCAACAACGTGACCACGGGCCGCGTGTACTCGGGCGTCATCGCCAAGGAGCGCGCGGGCGCCTACCTCGGCAAGACGGTCCAGATCGTGCCCCACGTCATCGACGAGATCAAGGGCTGGATGCGCCGCCTCGCCGAAACGGGCGACCACGACGTCATCATCACCGAGATCGGCGGGACCGCGGGCGACATCGAGTCGCTGCCGTACCTCGAGGCGATCCGCCAGATCTCGCTCGAAGAGGGGAGGGCTCACACGGCCCTGGTCCACCTCACGCTCGTCCCGTACCTCGCCGCCGCGGGCGAGCTCAAGACCAAGCCGACGCAGCACTCGGTCAAGACGCTCCAGAGCTACGGCCTGCAGCCGGACGTCCTCGTGTGCCGCTCCGAGTACCCGCTCGACGACGACATCCGACGCAAGATTGCGCTCTTCTGCAACGTCGAGTCCCGGGCCGTGGTCGCGAGCCTCGACGCCGAGTCCATCTACGAGGTGCCGCTCCTGCTACGCGAGCAGAAGCTCGACGAGGTCGTGCTGGAACGCCTCGGCCTCGCCGCGGCCCTCGCGACGCCGCCCGAGGCGGACCTCGCGCCGTGGGTCGAGACGCTGCGGCGGCTCAAGAACCCCGGCGGGCAGGTGACCGTCGCGCTCGTCGGCAAATACGTCGAGCACCAGGACGCGTACAAGTCGATCTCGGAGAGCCTCCTGCTGGCCGCGGCGCACGCCGGCGTGCAGGTCCGCGTGCGGTCGGTCCTCTCGGACGACCTCACGGCGGCCAACGTCGCCGAAACGCTCGCGGGCGTCTCGGGCGTGCTCGTCGCGCCGGGCTTCGGGGACCGCGGCATCGACGGCAAGATCGAGGCCGTCCGGTGGGCGCGCGAGGGCGGCGTCCCGTTCTTCGGCATCTGCCTCGGGATGCAGGTCGCGATCATCGAGTTCGCGCGGACCGTCTGCGGCCTCGCCGGCGCCAACTCGACCGAGTTCGCCCCAGATACGCCGTTTCCGGTCGTCTCGATGATGGCCGAGCAGAAGACCGTCACCGACAAGGGCGGCACGATGCGCCTCGGCGCGTACCGCTGCACGCTCACGCCGGGCTCGCTCGCGGCACGGATCTACGGCGAGGGCGGGGCCGACGCGCCGAGCGTGATGGAGCGCCACCGCCACCGCTTCGAGGTCAACAACGACCTGCGCTACAAGCTGCGCGAGGGCGGGATGCAGCTCTCGGGCCTCTACGCCGAGAAGGACCTCGTCGAGATCGTCGAGTTGCCGCAGCCAGGCGCGCTCCACGCGGGCGTGTCGACGGGCGACGGCGCCGGCGCGGACGGCCCCGTCCACCCGTGGTTCGTCGGCGTGCAGTTCCACCCCGAGTACCGCTCGACGGTCTCCAACCCGCATCCGCTCTTCGTCGGCTTCGTCGAGGCAGCGGTCGCACACGCGCAGGCAGCCGGCTGCTTCGAGGCGCCGCAGGCGCCGAGCCGCACGCGCAAGGTCCGCCGCGCGAGCGCCCGCGTGCTGGATGAGGGTTGAAGGGGCGGTGAGAAGGTGATCGGTGCGGCGTCGCACGTCACCTGCGACGAGTCACCGGTTCACCGGACCCCTCATTCCACCGGTACAGCACGAGGCGGCTGTCGGCCGACTGCAGAACACCACTCGGGCGCTGCATCAGGACCGCGATCTCGACGGTCGTCTCCAGACGCCGCACGGCCATGTCGATCGGGATGTACGGCAGGGGCCCCCACGGTCGTGGCGTGGCAAGAACGCGCCGGAGCGTTCCCGAGGCGTCGTAGACGTCGATCCGGACGTGGTCGTCTCGCATGTTGGCGACGAGCAGGCGGTCGCCGAGCGCAGCAGCAGTGGAGGTCAGCAGCGGCGGCTGGTCGACGTCGCCGCGCATGAACTGGGCCGAGCGGGCGAGGCCCGGCGACGAGAACCCGCGCAGCGCGAGCGTGTCCAGGCGGCTCCTCGCGCCCGGCGCCCACACGTCGACGACGGGACGGTAGCCCGAGAGCGCGAGCACGCGCAGCCCCCACGGCTTCAGGAATCCCGTCGTGCGCCACGTCTGCCCGCGGAACGTGTGCCGCTCGGCGACGCGCCCGCGCGCGTCGAGGCGGAACAGCCACGGCGTGCGTTCCTCGGCCCCGCCGCCGCCGCGGACGAACACGCCGGCGTCGGTCACGAGCGCTGCCGTCGCGCTGTCGGGGACGGCCACGTGGCGGATGGCGCCGCTGCTGTCGAGCGGGACGAAGGCGAGGCGGCCCCGCCCGCGCTCCAGCACGACGGCCGTGTCGCCGCGGATGCCGGCGAGGTAGGGGTACGATTCGGGCCCGCCGCCGCTCGCGATGTGGCGCGCCTGGCGTCCTGAGGCCGTAAACAGGCGAATACTCGCATCCTTCGTCTCGACGACCACGAGCCGCGCGTCCGCCCCCTCGCCGGCCCACGCGACAGTCGTCGGGAGCGGCATCGGGTCGTCGGCGCGGGGCGCCGCTTCCCACCCGAGCGCGAGCGTGTCCGTGGGGACGGTCTCGGCGAGCGCGACCGACGCCGAGTCTGATTGCGAGATCGAGGTATCGTTACGGCGCCCGCTGGACGGCAGGCAGCCGGCGAGACAGACGGTGAGGCCAGCGACAAGGCCGTTCCGGAGCAGGCTCATCCGGTCGTGGTGCCGAGCGTGAGGCGGGCCGTCGTCGTCTCACCCTCGCGGACGAGGCCGAGCTCGACCGTGTCGCCGGGGCGGTTGTCGACGAGGCGCTGCCGGACGTCCTCGTTGGTGCGGACGGGCGCGCCGGCGATGGACACGATGACGTCGTAGGGCCGCAGGCCGGCCCTCGCCGCGGGGCTGTTCTCGTCCACCGACGCCACGATGAGGCCGGTTGCGTCGTCGAGGCCGAGCTGGCGGACCATCCGGTCCGTGAGCGGGCGCACGTTGAGGCCCGTGTAGAAGGCGCGGTCCACGCGGCCCGTCGTGCGGAGCTCCTCGACGACGCGCTGGATGCGCCACGCCGGGACGGCGAAGCCGAGCCCGACCGAGCCGCCGGACTGCGAGTAGATGAACGTGTTCATGCCCATCACGCGGCCAGCCGCGTTGACGAGCGGGCCGCCCGAGTTGCCGCTGTTGATGGCCGCGTCGGTCTGGATGAGGTCGCGGAACGTGCGGCCCTGCTGGGCGGGGAAGTCGCGCCCGATGGCGCTCACGACGCCGACAGTGACGGTCGGCTCGGCGGCCTCGAAGAGGCCGAACGGGTTGCCGAGGGCGATGGCCCACTCGCCGACGGCGGGGTCGTGCTCGGGGTCGAAGGCGAGAAACGGCAACCGCCCCGGCGGCTCGACTTTGAGAAGAGCGATGTCCGTCTCGGGGTCGGACCCGACGAGGCGCGCGTCGAGCGTCGTCCCGTCGGGGAAGGCGACGGTGATCTTGGTCGCGTTGCCGGCGACGTGGTCGTTGGTGACGATGTAACCGTCCGCCGACACGATGAAGCCGGACCCGAGGCCCTGCACCTGCTGCTCGTAGACGCGGCTCGGGACGCCGCCGAAAAAGTCGGCGAACGGGTCGCGGACGCGCACCTGGCGCACCTCGATGACGTTGACGGACACCACAGCCGGGCTGGCTGCCTCGACGGCAGCTGTGATGGCGGTCCGGCGCGACGCGGCGATCTCGCCCGCCGGGGGCGGCGAGGCGACGCCGAGCGGCGTCTGAGCGGAGGGCGCTGCGGCGGCGAAGGCGAACGCGGCGAAGGCAGCGCGGGACAGGCGGGACGGGGGCATTCAGGGTCACCCGATGGGGCGGGGCGAGACAGGCGCAGGGTACGGCCGCACGGGCCGGCGGGTTCGGACAGGCCGCCGCGTAGCGTGCGAAGGAAACGCGCGGCCCGTCTTATTCGCGCAGCACGATCTCTCGCGACGCCTCGGCCGTGCGCCCGCCCGGACGGTCCGCGAGACGCAGCACGAGCCGGTAGCGCCCAGGCGGCAATCCCGACGCGTCGAGGGCGAGGGCGACGGCATCGGTCGGGTCCGATCCCTGGATCTCGACGGCCGTCGCGACGCCGGACGGGCGGGGGCGCCCAAAGAGGCGGGCGGCGGCGCGGCGCAGGCCCGAGCCCGTCTCGGCCGGCACGAGCCCGACCTCGGCCTCGGCATCCGTCCGCCCGTCGCGCAGCGTGAGGCCGTAGACCTCGGCGTAGACCGCGACGCGGGCGCCACGCGCGAGCGTGTCCGCGACCAGCGGCACGATCCGCTCGCCGCGCCGCACGACGCCCGGTCCGTCGCCGCCGACGAGCAGCAGGTCACTGAGGCCGAAGCCCGCCGCGAGCGGCTCGACGCGCGCCTCGGCTGCGGCGAACCGCTCGGGCGCCGGCGCGAGCCACTCGGCCCGAACGGTCGCAGGTCGGCCGGTGAGCGCGACGACTGCGGCGCCTGCCTCGGCAGCACGGCGGCCATCGACGAACACCGCCGCGCGCGCGCCGGGGGGGACGGTAAAGGCGGCGACGGCTTCGGGCTGCCCGTCCGTACCTCGAAAGCGGGCGACGACGAGCGCGAGGTCGCCCGCGAGCGTATCGGCGTAGGTCTGCGGGGCGTCGCGCTGCAGGACGCGGTCCTGCGTCACGTGATCGTCCGCCGACGCGCGGCCGGTCGGCGTCGCGTAGGCGGATGACGGCGGGCTGTACGTGCGGTAGCGGCCCGAGCGGGCCGCGTCGTCGAAGACGAACCGCGTGCCGCCATCGAGGCGGTCGTACTCCCAGACGACAAACGCGGCGAGTTCGTCGCGGGCGTAGGCGGGCGCCGAATCGTCGGGCGTGAAGCCGGCCTCGCGGTCCGGGCGGCCATAGCGGACCCACACGCGGCCGCGGTCGGTCTCGGCGCCGCGGCGCGGGCGGTCCGAGAACAGGTCGCCGAGCGGGCGCCCGAAGAGGGCGTCGGCTTCGAGGACGCGGGCGAGGTGTTCGAGGCGGCGCTCGCTCGCGGCCGTGATGCGACGCGGGTCCTCGCGGGCCCAGAAGCGCCGGGCGACGCCGTCGGGATCCGCCTGGAACGCGGCGAGGCTGTCGGGCGGTAGGAGCGCCTCGACGGATTCGAAGCGGGTGCGCTCGGCGAGTGAAAGAGCGGCGAGGCCCGACGCGAACGCGCGCTCGGCGTCGTCCGTCCGGCCGAGGCGCCACGCCGCCAGTCCACCGGCGAGGCCCGTCCACGTCGGGTTCTGGAGGCGGCCGGCGAGCGAGTCCAGCCGCCCCCACCGCCGCTCGGCGACGGCAAGCGCGACGACGTACGGCGCCGCGCGCGGTGCATCCACCGCCAGAAGCGAGTCGAGCAGGGACGAGGCCGTTCGGGCGGCGTCGCGGGCCGGCTCGGTTCGGTCCACGAGTGGCGCCCCCGCCGCGCGCTGCCCGAGGTCGAAGCGGCTGCCGCGGAGGCGCGGACTGGCCTCGGCGGGCGTCGTCGCCATCGTCAGGCCGAAGCGCGCGCCGCGGTCACGGAAAAAGAGGACGGTCGCGAGGGCGTCGTCGGCGAGGGTTTCGAGGGCGAGCGGGCTGGAGGGGTCGAGGCGGAGCAGGCGACGGGCGGTCCGGACGATGAGGCGGCGGCGAGCGGGCGGCGGGTAGCGGCGCAGGCCGGCGCCAGTCCGCTCGGCCGTGAGGCGGACGGTTTCGAGTCCGGCCGTGTTGCCGTCGCGCTCCTGCACGCTGCGGACGGCCGCGAGGGCGCCGAGCGTGTCGCCCGCGGCGAGGCGTGCCTCGGCGATGCGGACCGCCTCGGCCTGCCGCGCGGCCGCGTCGGGGCGCTGCGCGCGGGCGGGGCTGGCCGCGAGGACGAGCGCGAGCACAAGGACTGCAGCGGCGCGCGTCACGGGGCCTCGGGCGCCCGCGGCGCCTCGGGCGGCGGGAGAGGCGGCGGGGCGGACGTGCCGTCGCCGAAGCCGGCCGCCTGCCGACGCGCGACGGCATCGGGCGTCCACGATTTCTCGGCCGTCTCCTCGCGCGTGAGGAAGCGGTAGATCGGGAAGAGGAGCCCGAACGCGAGCGCGAGGAAGCCCACGAACGTCCCGGCGATGACGAGGTAGATCTGTTCGTCCATGGAAACGTGCCGGGGGCAGGAAGACACGTGCCGGTACCGGCCGGTACGGCGCGTGTTTCCCGAACCGACCGCGCGCCGCCTCGTACGGCCCGTCCCGTTCCCCTGCCCCCATGATCGTTCTCGTTCTCAACGCCGGCTCGTCGTCGCTCAAGATGGACCTCGTCGACGCCGAGACGCGGGCCGAGATCGCGAGCGGGCAGGTCGAGCGCGTCGGCGCCGTGTCCAGCCTCATCTCGTTCCAGGTCGGCGACGCGAAGGCGACGCGCGAGACGCTCGCCGCGCCGAACCACACGGCGGCCCTCGACGCGCTCCTCGCGCGGCTCCGCACCGCGCGCACGGCGTCGGGCGAGGCGTTGCCCGAGATCGCGGCCGTCGGGCACCGCGTCGTGCACGGCGGCGAGCGCTTCGCCGAGTCGGCCCTCGTCGACGCCGAGGTGATCGACGCGATCCGCGACGCGTTCGACCTCGCGCCGCTCCACAACCCGGCCAACCTGCAGGGCATCGAGGCGGCGCAGCGGCTGTTCCCCGACGTTCCGCACGTCGCCGTGTTCGACACGGCGTTCCACCAGACGATCCCTCCGGAGGCGTACCTCTACGCGATCCCGAACCGCCTCTACCGGCGCCACAAGATCCGGCGGTACGGCTTCCACGGCACGAGCCACCAGTATGTGAGCCGGCGCCTCGCGGAGCTTCAGGGCCTGGACCCGGCGACGGCGCGCGTGGTCACGCTGCACCTCGGCAACGGCTGCTCCGCGTGCGCCGTCCGCGGCGGGAAGAGCGTGGACACGAGCATGGGCATGACGCCGCTCGAAGGCCTCGTGATGGGCACGCGCTCGGGCGACCTCGACCCATCCATCATCTTCGACATCGTCGCGAAGGAGGAGATGACGCTGGCCGAGATCCAGACGATGCTGAACCGCTACTCGGGCCTGCTCGGGCTGAGCGGCTACGCGGCCGACATGCGCGACCTGCTCGCCGAGGCGGACAAGGGCGACGCGCGCTGCCGGCAAGCGGTCGAGGTGTTCTGCTACCGCGTGAAGTCCTACCTCGGGCGCTACATCGCCGTCCTCGGCGGCGTCGACGCGGTCGCGTTCACGGCGGGCATCGGGACGTTCTCGGCGCACGTCCGCGCCCGCATCCTCGACGGCCTCTCGGGGCTCGGAATGACGCTGGACGCCGACGCCAACGAGGCGGCATCCGGCCACGAAGCGCGCATCACGACGGCCGACAGTGCCGTCCCCGTCTGGGTCGTCCCGACGAACGAGGAGCTCGTGATCGCGCTCGACACGCAGAAGCTCGCCCTCGCCGCGCAGGCGTCGCCGTTCGCGTGACGCCGCCCGGGCTCCCCGTCGCGCGCTACAGACCTGCGGTCGTGCGCTACAAGGTGGCGGTAATGCCCCGCAAGGTGGCGGTAATGCCCCGCAAGGTGGCGGTCGTGCGCTACAGACTCGCGGTAGCGGCCCGCAGACCCGCGGTAATGGCCCGCAGGCTCGCGGTAACGCGGTCCAGAGTCGCGGTCGTCGGGTTTGACGTCCCGGTAGCGCCGCCTGGGTGTCCGCCCGGCGCCTCCGTCAGCGGACGACCGTGAGGCGCCGCGTCTCGACGCGCCCGCCAGCATCGAGGCGGGCGACGTAGACGCCGGCCGGCAGCCGCGACGTGTCCACACGGGCCGTCTGCTCGCCCGCCGCCAACTCGCCGTCGTGCAGCACGGCGACGGTCCGGCCGAGCGCGTCGATGAGCGTGAGGCGGACGGGGCCGGCGGCGTCGAGGTGGAAGGCGAGCGTCGTCGCATTGCGCGACGGGTTCGGGACGGCCCGCATCGCGCCCGGGTCGTCGGCCGGGGCGCCGCCTCGGAGGGCGAGGCGGCGTCGAGGTCGAACACGGCAAGGCCCGGCGAGCCGACGCCGCCGGCCGTCTCGAACGCCCCGCCCGCGTAAAGCCGACGCCCGACGGCGGCGAAGCCGTACACACCCGCCGGGGCATCGTCGCCAAGGGGCACCCACGCTGAGCCCGTCCACCGCGCGGCACGGGAGTTAAGGCCACCCGCCGCGACGAGCGTGCCGTCGACGACGGAAAGGCCGACCACGTTCGTGTTGAGGCCGGGGAGCGCTCGCCAGGCCGTGCCGTCCCACGCAGCGACGCTGCGAGCCGAGCGTCGAGGACGGCTCCCGAGGGCTGCGCGATCTGCTGGAACTCGCCGCCGACGACCAGCAGGCCGTTCCAGCGCACGAGCGCCTGGAGCTCGGCCGGGTAGTTGAAGACGGGCAGCGGGCCGCCGAACGTCTCCCACGCCGCGCCGGTCCACCGGGCGAGGCCGGCGACGGCAAGCGTCGTTCCGTCGGGCTGCGTCGAAGAAGCTGGCGACTCAGACCGCCCCGGCCGCGTCGTGTGCGACAGCCTGGACGCGGGCCAGCCCCGGGTAGCCGCACTCGGTGCAGCGGAGCCCGGCGCCGAAGGCTTCCCAGCGTGTGCCCGTCCACCGTGCCACGCTGTCGACCTGGAGGTCGTCCACGAGCCGAAACGTGCCACCGACGAGCACGCCTGCGCCGTCGGGGACGGCTGCGTTCACGGAGGCACTACCGGACGCATCGCCCCCGGACGCGCCCGGGACGGCGAACGTGTCCAGCCAGCGGCCCTGCGCGGCCGCTGGGGCCGCGAGCGCGACAAGAGCAAAGACGGCAGTTGCGAGGCACATCGGGCGGGCGGAACGAAAGGCGGAATATCCCCGCATCCGACGCCCCACACAAGGGCACGTGCCCCGTCGTCCGGACAGCCGGTGGCGGCGGTGCTAGCTTTCTGGAAGCGCTTCTCACCTCGACCCATGTCCGACTCCGCACCGTTCCGCATCGCCTCCGGGCAGGGCTTCTGGGGCGACCTCGCCCGCGCGCCGATCGACCAGGCGAGAAACGGCCCCATCGACGTGCTCGTGATGGACTACCTCGCCGAGGTCACGATGTCCATCATGCAGAAGCAGAAGCTGCGGGACGAGCGCCTCGGCTACGCCCGCGACTTCGTCGACGTCGTGGTCGAGCTCGCGCCGGACGTCGTGGAGAAGCGCTTCAAGATCATCTCCAACGCCGGCGGCGTGAACCCCGAGGCGTGCGCCCAAGCCATCGCCGAGGGCGCGCGGAAGCGCGGCGTGACGGGCCTGATTATTGCCGTCGTAACGGGCGACGACCTGCTGCCGGAGCTGGACCGTCTGCTCGAGGGCGGTGCCGAACTGAAGCACATGGAGACCGGCGAGCCGCTCGCCGGCTTCCGCGACCACGTCGTCTCGGCCAACGCCTACCTCGGTGCGCAGCCAATCGCCGAGGCCCTCGCCCGAGGCGCCGACATCGTCGTGACGGGCCGCACGACGGACACGGGCCTCACACTCGCGCCGCTCGTCCACAAGTTTGGCTGGGCGTGGGACGACTGGGACAAGATGGCGGCTGGGACCGTCGCCGGACACATCCTAGAGTGCGGCGCGCAGTCCTCGGGCGGCAACTTTACGGACTGGCACACGGTCCCGAACCTAGCTGGCGTCGGCTTCCCCATCGTCGAGGCGAACGCGGACGGCTCGTTCGTCGTGACCAAGCACGCCGGGACAGGCGGCCTCGTCTCGCGCGGGACCGTCGCCGAGCAGTTGCTCTACGAGATCGGCGACCCGGCCGACTACATCACGCCCGACTGCATCGCGGACTTCACGTCGATCCGGCTGGAGGACGAAGGCGGCGACCGCGTCCGCGTCTCGGGCATCACCGGGCAGCCGTCGACGCCGTTCCTGAAGGTTTCGGGCGCCTACTCGGACGGCTGGAAGGCCACGTCGACGCTCGTTTACGCGTGGCCAGACGCCGCGGCCAAGGCGCGCGCGGCATCTGAGATTCTCAAGGCGCGCCTCGATGCGCTCGGGCTCCAGTTCGACGAGTACCGCGCCGAAATTGTCGGCCTGAGCGCGCTCTCCGAGCAGACGGCGCCCGACGCCGCGCGCGAGGCAGACCTCGACGAGGTCCAGCTTCGGGTATCGGTTCGGGGGACCGACCGCGCGGCCGTGGACGCGTTCGGCCGCGAGATCGCGCCGCTGATCCTGACCGGCCCGAGTGCCGTCACGGGCTTCGCCGGTGGCCGGCCGCGGGCGTCCGAGGTCGTCGCGTACTGGCCGGCCCTCATCGAGAAGCGCCTCGTGTCATCGCGCGTGGACCTCGTCGAGGTGTAGCCCCGTCCCCAACGCACAGACATCCATCTTTTCCGTGATCTCAAACACTCGCCGCCTGTCAGTCACTGCTCCGGTGTTCGTGGTCTCCGTGTTGGTGTGGGGCTCACTTGCTGGCTGCGCCTCGGTCGGACCCGGCACTCGCGCCGGCGCGTTGAGCTCGGAAGAGTCAGAGTTGATGGCGGCATTGCAGGCCGCAGCAGACGACTTGAATCGTGCCGCTGACCCGATGAAAGCAGCCTTTCGAGAAGGTATTCGTTTGGGGATGAACCAAGAGGAGGTGGCAGCGGCTGTGAACGGGATTGCGGTGAATGCCCCGCGGATGGCGCCAACCTCGTACGAGGCAGGCGAGCTTTCAGTTGAAAGTTCGGGCTCTGAGCCGCCCTGTTTCTCGGGAGGTGAGCCCGGGTCGCGAGCCACAACCACCACGGGGCGGTTGTGTGGACGTATCCATGCGTCGACACAGAATTTGTGCTCGTGTTTGCAGATGGTCGACTTGATTGGATGAACGAGCGGCCTCTGGAGTAGTCAGGAAGTGAGCACCCTGCAATCCATCGCGCACTGCTGAACCCGGCGCGCGGTCGGCGAGTACGCTTGGCCGGCTCTACTCCGCTCCGTGTTCGACGTCGTCCCACTCGGGACAGGGTCCGCCCTCCCGACTGCCTCCCGCCACCTGTCTGCGACGGCCATCCGCCGCGACGGCCGCGTCGTGCTGTTCGACTGCGGTGAGGGCACGCAGCGGCGCCTCATGGAGGCGCACCTCGGCGGCGACCGCCTCGACGCCGTCTGCATCACGCACCTGCACGGCGACCACGTGTACGGCCTGCCGGGCCTGATTACGACGCTCGCGCTCCTCGGGCGGACGCGTCCGCTGACGGTCGTCGGGCCTGACGCGTTGCGCGCGATGCTCGATGCGATGCCGGGCGCAGGCGATGCCCCGTTCACGATCCACCATGTCGGCCTCGCCGAAGGCTTCGAGCACGCCGTTGTGTACGAGGACGACGCGGTGACGGTCGAGGCGCGCCCGATCGAGCACCGGATCTTCTGCGCCGGCTACCGCATCACGGAGAAGACGCGCCCGGGCTCGGTCGACGGCGGCGCCGCGCGGGCGGCCGGCCTGACGCGCGGGACCGAGTTCGAGGCCGTCAAGCGCGGCGAGCCGGCCGTCCTCGCCGACGGGACCGTCGTGCCGCCCGACGGACTCGTCGGGCCGCCGCGGCCGGGCGCGAGTGTCGCGTACGTTCTCGACACGATGCCGTGCGCCACAGGCGTCGAACTGGCGCGCGGCGCGGACCTGCTGATCCACGAGGCGACCTTCGGCGATGCCTTCGCGGCGCGCGCGGCCGAGGTCGGCCACTCGACGGCCCGCGAGGCGGCTACGGTCGCCCGCGAGGCGGGCGCGCGTCGCCTGCTGATGACGCACTTTTCGGCCCGCTACGGGGACGTGTCGCACCTCGTCGCCGAGGCTCGCGAGGTGTTCGCCGCGAGCGAGGCGGCGGTCGAGTTGCAGGTCTACTCGGTCGGCACGTCGCGGTCCGACGCCCTTTCCCCGACGCCTCTCCCGTGACGCCTCGTGCCTGACGCCCCGAACCAGTCCGACCGCCGCCTCGCCCGCCGCCTCGGGCGCATCCTGTGGCCGTACCGCGGCTACGTCGGTGCCGCGCTCGTGCTGACCGTCGCGACGGCGGCACTCGGGCCGCTGCGGCCGCGCCTCGTGCAGGTGGCAATCGACGACCACGTCGCCACGGGCGACGTACCGGGCCTGCTGCGCATCGTCGGCGTGCTCGCGGTCGTGCTCGTGCTCGAAGGCGTGCTCTCGTTCGGGCTGACGTACCTCACGCAGTGGATCGGGCAGAATGCGCTGTTCGACCTCCGCGCGCGCATCGTGCGCCACATCGAGCATCAGCGCCTCGCGTTCTTCGACCGCACGCCCATCGGGACGCTCATCACGCGCGCGACGAGCGACATCGAGGCGCTCGCAGACCTGCTCTCGTCGGGTGCCGTTTCGATGCTCGGCGACCTCGCGCGGATCGTCTTTATCGCCGGGTTCATGCTCTCGCTCGACCTCGAGCTCGGCCTCGTCGCGCTTGCGTCGCTGCCGCCGATGCTCCTCGCGACCGAGATCTTCCGCCGCAAGATGCGCGGCGCGTACCGCGAGACGCGGACGCAGGTCGCCCGGATGAACGCGTTCCTGCAGGAGCACGTGACCGGCATGTCGGTCGTCCAGATCTTCGGCCGCGAGCCCGAGGAGCAGCGCCGCTTCGAGTCCATCAACCGCGACCACCGCGACGCGCAGATCCAGACGGTCTATTACTTCGCGGCCTTCTTCCCGGTCGTCGATTTTATCGCCGCCGTCGCGCTCGCGGCCGTCCTGTGGTTCGGCGGGACCGAGGCGATGCGCGACGCGCTCACGGTCGGCACGCTCGTCGCGTTCGTCCAGTACGTCCGCATGTTCTTCGAGCCTGTCCGCAACCTCTCGGACCAGCTCAACGCCGTCCAGGCGGCTTTCGCCGCTTCCGAGCGCGTGTTCGATCTGCTCGACGACGACCAGTCGCTGCCGGTCGCGGCCGTGCCGGCGCACCTGCCCGGCGGGAGGGCGAAAGGACACATCGTGTTCGAGAACGTGTGGTTCGCCTACGGCGAGGGTGCAGCGCTGGCACCGGTGGAGGCGGCCGGAGACGGGTCGAACGAGGTGATCGCCGCGTCTCCCTCCGGCACCGAGCCTCCTGAGCCGGACTGGGTCCTCCGGGACGTCTCGTTCACGGCCGAGCCGGGCAGCACGCTCGCGCTCGTCGGCGCGACAGGCTCGGGCAAGACGACCATCCTGTCGCTCCTGCTGCGCTTCTACGAGCCCCAGCGCGGCCGCATCCTGCTCGACGGCATCGACGTGCGCGACCTGCCGCCGGACGAACTGCGGCGCCAGATCGGGCTCGTCCTCCAGGACGTGTTTCTGTTCTCGGGCTCCGTCGAGGAGAACGTCACGCTCGGCCGCTCCGACGTCCCGCACGACCGCGTCGAACGCGCGGCGGCGCTCGTCGGGGCGGACCGCTTTATCGAGCGCATGCCGCAGGGCTACGCGTCCGAGGTCGGCGAGCGCGGCGGAGCACTCTCACTCGGGCAGCGCCAGTTGCTGTCGTTCGTGCGGACGCTGCTCGTGGACCCCGCCGTGCTCGTCCTCGACGAGGCGACGTCGAGCGTCGACACGGAGACCGAGGAGGCCGTTCAGCACGCCGTCGACGTGCTCATGGACGGGCGGACGGCCATCGTCGTCGCGCACCGCCTTTCGACGATCCAGCACGCCGAGCAGATTCTCGTGCTCCACAAAGGCGTCGTGCGCGAGCGCGGCTCGCACCAGCAACTGCTGGCCGCGGACGGGCTGTACCGCCGGCTGTACGAGCTCCAGTACGCCGAGCAGGAGGCCTGACGGCAGGGCCTGATCAGCCCCTCCGCCTTGCATGGCTTCCCTACCCGGGAATCGGGAAAATCCGGTCCGGCGCCAACGGGCACCGGAAGCGACGGGCGAACGTTTCACCTCTCCACATCTCTCCTTTTCAATGCGCACGCTCTTCCTTTTCGCCCTCCTCGCGACGGTCGGCCTCGCCGGCGCCGGCCTCTCCGGTTGCGCCCGCGGCGTCACCTTCGACGACGCCTACGGCCGCCCCGATGCGACCGAGTGGACGTATTTCAACACTCCCGCTCAGTCCGTCATCGACGCCGTCACACGCTACTACTCCGCCCGCGGCGTCGCGACCGAGTCGGCGCGCAACGAGGGCGGCGGCGTCGTGCTGACGATCGCCAACCGCAGCGGCTCGGGCGGCATCAGCCAGATTCTCGTCCAGGCGACCGACGTCGAGGGCTTCCAGGCGCGGGCGCAGGTGTACCCGGTCCGCCGCCCGCTCCCGAGCGACGTCGAGACGTTCGTCACGCGCGAGGAGGAGTAGACCGCGCGCGACGTGCGCGTCGGCAACGCTGGGAGCACGTCGTGACGTGCTCCCAGTCACGCTCCCACTTTTTGCGCCACGCGAACGGCCTACCGCAAACGGTGCACGTCTTGGTCGGGAGGTTGGGCTTGCGGTAGCTCGGCGCGGCGTCGGCCATCTCGGCGGAGTCGGAGGGAGGCGTAAACCCGGCGCGCCGACACGGGTTCACCCGGTCAGCCTCCCGCCCTTCCGTCGGGTGAACCCGAACCTATGACCGTTCGCCACATCGCCGCCGTCAAGACCGCCCGGTACGTCGTCCTTGGCCCCGAGGACGGACCCGTGCGGGAGATCTGGATGGCGTGCCACGGGTACGGGCAGCTCGCGGCCTATTTCGCGCGCCACTTCCGCGCGGTCGAGGCGCCAGGGCGGCTCGTCGTCGTGCCCGAGGGCCTGAGCCGCTTCTACCTCGACGGCGGCGACGGGGGCCGCTACGAGCGGGTCGGGGCATCCTGGACCACCCGAGATGGGCGCGAGGCGGACATCGCGGACACCAACCGCTACCTCGACGACGTCTTCGTCGCCGTCTGCGCGCGTGCCGAGGCCGACGTACAGGCGGTTCCGCTCGTCGGGTTCGGCTTCAGCCAGGGCACGGCAACAGTGACCCGGTGGCTCGCGCAGAGCCCGCTGATGCGCGGCCGTTCCGAGCGCGTGCGGCGCCTCGTGCTGTGGGGCGGCGGCCTCCCGCACGACCTCGACCTCGCCGCAGAGGCGGGTTGGCTCGCGGCCGCGGACCTGACGCTCGTCGCCGGCGACCGCGACGCCCTCGCGACGCCAGCACGCGTGCTAGAGCAGGAGCGCCGCATGACGGCGGCAGCCCTGCCGCACCGGGTGGTCTCGTTCCCGGGCGAGCACCGGCTCAACGAGCGCGTCCTGCGGAGCCTGTCATAAGCGAACCGCCGCGGGCGTACTGCTGGGCCGCCTTGACGAGCGTGACTTCCACCTCCAGACGTAACCTGACTGCCCGACCGTGTCACCCGCCGTCCAGGTCTGAAGTGTCACCAATCGAGCCGGCCGCTACAGTGCACGGACCGTGTTCGGGGTACGCTCGACGACCGCAAGCGCGGTGGGAAGGTCGAAGTCCATCGTGCGTCCCTCAAAGTGAGTCTGTAGAGGCCGTCTAACAGCGGGCGACACGGCAACCGCACAGGGCAGAGCAGTTAGACAAGGCAACGTAAGCGGCGATGGACACGTGGAGCAATGCGGCTGATCGGTCAGTCTGCTACAGCGGCCAGTCAGCCCGCCGCATCGGGGCGAAGACGGCACCACGCGCTATACAATGTGGCAGTGACGAACGCTGCGCTCGTGACCGAGACGACGAACCGCCCCACGAAGACGGTTAGCGGCGCCGACGCGTCCACAGCCACACCTCCCGCGTAGGCGGCCCCAACGGCGAGCGGGACCGCGACGAGCAGGCTGAGCCGGAGCTTCCGGGTACGCGCTGGAAGGTGGCAATGCGTGTCAGCCTCGGGCGCGTGGCGCCACCACGCGGCAACGGAGTACGCGAGTACGACGAGGCCGATGAGGGTGGAACCGTGCTGCGCCAGCTTGTAAACCGGAATGCGGCCGAGGGGGCCGAGGGCCACCGTGAGGCGTAGCGCGGAAGCACTCGCGACGCCCCATCCGCCTGCGTGGGTGAACGCGTCCCAGACATCGTGGGTGGCCGCACCGCTGAGGACAGCGGCCGCGACGAGCACGAGCGGCCGGTCGAACGGCGACGCGTGCAAGTAGCAGGCGAGGCGGCGCTGAGCGGCGCTCGGTGCTAGCTCCGTGAGCGGACCTTTGAGGAGCCGGTGGAATACCCACAGCAGCGCGAGTCCTGCCGGGAGGCAGAGCAGGAACAGCCCGGGTAGGGTGTGGCCGAAGTGACCACGCGGGGCGAGCCGGGCGAAGTAGATGAGGTCCGGTGCAACGCTGCCCACGACGAGGGCGGAGATCGGGAGCTTGAGCCGGGCAAGAGGCACCACCGCAGCGAGGTGCGCGAACGTCAGCGGCACGTCAGTCTGGAGGGATCAGCGCTCATCAGTAGGGAC
>DASWMO010000017.1:0-6231 GCA_036399715.1 Rubricoccaceae bacterium | reverse complement strand
GCCGACTGCGCGCCGGCCGCGGCGCCCTGCGCGACGACGGCGACCTCGCGGCCGAGGACGTCATAGAGCGCGAGGCGGACGTCCTGTGCCGTCTCGGTCGAGAAGCGGACCTGCGCCGCGCCGCGGAGCGGGTTGGCGACGACCAGCGTGAGCGCGCCGGTCGGCGCCTCGGCCGAGGCCGTGCCCGGCGTGCCGGTGACCTGGATGTCGTCAATGCCGATGAGCTCGTCCGAGCCGGCGGCGTTGCCCGTGATCCAGCGAATGTCGAGCGCGGCGAGGCCGTTGGCCGCGGCCGGCAGCGTCACGTCGACGGGCGTGTCGAGCGTCAGCGCCGGGCCGGCAGAGGCGTCGGCGACGTAGGCCGCGGCGACGTTGGTAAAGTCGCCCGTCGTGCCGGCGCGGAACTGCAGCGCGACCGGCTGAATCGCGTTGTCGGCGTTGTCGTCGACGTCGCGGAGCAGGTAGCGGACGCGGATGTTGATGAAGCTCGTCGTGACGACGCGCAGCTGGAGCGCGGGCGCGTCGGCCGTGCCCGAGCCCTGGAACGCGACGACCGGGTTGGCGAGCGGGAAGTAGTACAGCCCGCCCGAGGTCGCCGTGGTGGGCGCCGTCGGGGTGATGTTGAGGTTGACCGGGGTCCCGGAGAGGTCGGCGACGACCAGCTGCGGGTCGAGCACGAGCGCGGTCGACGGGACGCCCGTGCCGGAGTCGGTGCCCAGGTAGCCGATGAAGCCCGGCGCGAACGAGTAATCGTTGGCCGCGGTAGGCACAGTGGACCAGTTCTGCGTAACCGGCAGCGTCTGGGCCGTCTGCGCGAGCGCAGTCGGGGCGATGAACAGGGCGGCACCGACTGCGGCGGTGCGGAGCGTAGAGAGACGCATAGGGGGGGTTGGAAAAGAGAGGCGGACGGAGCGCCGCGGAGACAACATAAACGGTACAGGGGCCTGCGGGGTCCTGAGACGGTCCGGCGCACACAAACCGTAACGCGCGGCCGACGCCTGACACAGGGGCTTCGCGGCCTTTTCGGGCAACTGTGCACGCACAGGGCCGTTTCGTGACGACGTTGGGGCACGCCGGACTGACCGGCCTCCGTCGTTTCTTCCCGCAGGACATTTTCCGCAGGCACGCGCCCGCCCGGATTCGCAATGGCCCGCCAGTTCGCCGTCCCCGACCTCTACCGTAGCCCCGTCGTGTCGCGCGTCAAGGACGTCCGCCGCGCGGCAGACCCGCGCAAGCGCGACCTCGCGCCGTCCGTGCTGGACTTCGGGCCGCTGCGCGTGCGTCTCGCGCGCCACTTCGGCTTCTGCTTCGGCGTCGAGAACGCGATCGAGATCGCCTACCGCGCGCTCGACGAGCACCCCGAGAAGGCGGCCGCCGGCCGGATCTACCTCCTCTCGGAGATGATCCACAACCCGCACGTCAACGCGGACCTGATGGCGCGCGGCGTACGCTTCCTGCGCACGACGACCGGCGAGACGCTCGTCCCCTTCGAGGCGCTCGGGCCCGACGACCTCGTCATCATCCCCGCCTTCGGGACCACGGCCGAGATCATGGCGGCCCTCGCTGCCCGCGGCGTCGACGTCGAGGCCTACGACACGACGTGCCCGTTCGTCGTCCGCGTGTGGAAGAAGAGCGCCCACATCGGGCAGAAGCGCTTCTCGGTCGTCGTGCACGGCAAGCGCGACCACGAGGAGACGCGGGCGACGTTCTCGCGCGCCGCGGCCGACGCGCCGGTCGTCGTCGTGCGCGACCTCGCCGACGCTGAGGCGCTCGCGGCCTTCATCGAGGGTCGGATGAGCGCCGACGCCTTCCGCGCCCGGTTCGCGGGCCGCACGACGCCGGGCTTCGACCCCGCCCGCGACCTCGCCCGCATCGGCGTCGTCAACCAGACGACGATGCTCGCCTCCGAAACCGCCGAGATCGCCGAGCGCCTCCGCGTCGCCGTCGTCGCCCGCGACGGGACAGAGGACGCCTTCGCGGACACGTCGGACACGCTCTGCTACGCGACCAAGGAGAACCAGGACGCGACGCTCGCGCTCATCGACGAAGGCCTCGCGGTCCACGCCGACCTCGCGCTCGTCGTCGGCGGCTCCAACTCGTCCAACACGAGCCACCTCGTCGAGCTGTGCGAGGACGCTGGCCTGCCGACGTTCTTCGTCGAGTCCGCCGACGACCTGGTGAGCCCGCGCGAGATCCAGCACGTCGACTGGCGAACGCGCGGTGCGCGGACGACGCGCGACTGGCTCCCGACCAGCAAAACAGGCCCGGTGGAGGTGCTGCTCACGGCCGGCGCGTCGTGCCCGGACGCCCTGCTGGACGACGTCGTCCGGCGGCTGCTCCTCTGGTTTCCCGATGCACGTCCGGCCGACGAGGCGCTCGCAGCGTTCAGCGCCGCGAGCGTGGTGCCCGTTAGCCCGACGCCCGCCCGCATGGCGCTCGGGGGTCGGGCGGCGTGATCCGCCCGGCGCTCCTGCCGCACGCGCTCCGCGAGCGCCGTCGCCGCGCTCGTCGGCTGGCCGCCCGGACGGCAGCGCTCGACGCGGCCGCGCTCCGCCGGCTCATCCTCCGCGACCACCTCGCCCTCGAGCGGACGCGGCTCGCCAACGAGCGGACGGTCCTCGCGTACGTCCGCACGGCGTTTGCGCTGCTCGCGGGGGCGCTCACGCTCGCGCACCTGTACGAGACGCCGGCCGGCCGGCTGTCTGCTGGGATCCTCGCCGCGGCCGGGCTGCTCCTGTTCGCCGTGGGCGCGTGGCGCTTCGGCGCCTCCGAGAGCCGGACGCAGGCGTACGCGCTTCGCGGCGACCCGCTGGACGACGATGCGCTCGGAGACCGGGCGCCGGCGCCTCCCGGGTCGGATCTTCCCGCCGCCCCCTCCTCCGCTCTTCTCCCTCCTCCATGACCGACGCCCTCGCCTACGCCCGCGACCACGCCGACGCCTTCGTCGCCCAGCTCACCGACTGGCTGCGCATCCCGTCCGTTTCGACCGACGCCGCGCATGACGGCGACACGCGCCGGGCCGCCGAGTGGCTCGCTGACGACCTGCGGCGCATCGGCATGCCGACCGTCGAGATCCTCGAAACCGGGACGCCCGAGTCGCCCGGCCACCCGGTCGTCTACGCCGAGACGGCGACGCACGCCGGGGCCCCGACGGTCCTCGTGTACGGCCACTACGACGTGCAGCCGCCGGACCCGCTGGAGCTCTGGACGAGCCCGCCGTTCGAGCCCGTCGTCGTCTACGGCGACCTCGTCGCGCGCGGCTCGGCCGACGACAAGGGCCAGGCGTTCATGCACGTCAAGGCGCTCGAAGCGTACCTCGCGAATGGCGGGCCGCCGGTCAACGTCAAGCTCATGATCGAGGGCGAGGAGGAGAACGGGTCCGTCCACCTCGTGCCGTTTATCGAGGCCCACCGCGAGCGCCTCGCCGCCGACGTCGTGCTGATCTCGGACACGTCGCTGTTCGCCGCCGGCGTGCCGAGCCTCACCGTCGGGCTGCGCGGGCTGGCCTACGTCGAGGTGACGTACACCGGGCCCGCCCGCGACCTCCACTCGGGCGTCTACGGGGGCGCCGTCGAGAACCCCGCCAACGCGCTCGCCCGCACCATCGCCGGCCT
The DNA here is from genome assembly GCA_036399715.1 of Rubricoccaceae bacterium. Classification (GTDB taxonomy): domain Bacteria; phylum Bacteroidota; class Rhodothermia; order Rhodothermales; family Rubricoccaceae; genus DASVSE01. The sequence continues at coordinate 2,617 of DASWMO010000017.1, read as the reverse complement.
GCACGACGCCGAGCACCGCGTGACCGTCGACGGCTTCTACGACGCCGTCCGCGACCTCACACCAGAGGAGCGGGCCGAGTACGCCCGCCTGCCGTTCAACGAGGCCGCCTGGCGCGACGAGGCCGGCGTGAAGGAGGCCAAGACTGAGGCCGGTTTCTCGATCCTGGAGGCCACGTCGGGCCGCCCGACGCTCGACGTCAACGGCATCTGGGGCGGCTACACCGGGCAGGGCGCCAAGACCGTCCTGCCGTCCAAGGCGTCGGCCAAGATCTCGTGCCGCCTCGTCGCGGACCAGACGCCGGCCGACATCACGGCCAAGCTGCGGGCGCACTTCGAGAAGACCGTCCCGAACACGATGACGCTGACGTTTACGGACCTCCACGGCGGCCACGGGGTCCTCGTGGACACCTCCGCCCCGGCGATGCAGGCCGCCGCCGAGGCGCTCGAAGGCGTCTTCGGCCAGAAGCCGCTCTTCACGCGCGAGGGCGGCTCGATCCCCGTCGTCGCGGACTTCAAGCGGCTTCTCGGGCTCGACTCGGTCCTGATGGGCTTCGGGCTCGACTCGGACGCCATCCACTCGCCCAACGAGAAGTTCGGCCTCGACCGCTTCCACCAGGGCATCGAGGCGTCGATCCGCTTTCTCGACGCCTACGGCCGCATGACCACCCTCTCCCCCGCCGACCATGTCTGACGCCGCCCGCGCCTTTGCCGACCTCTCGAACGAACTCGCGACGACGCGGACCGTCCTCGACCGCCTGCCTGACGGGCAGTTCGACTGGGCACCGCACGAGAAGTCGATGCCACTCGGCCGCCTCGCGGCCCACATGGTGATGCTCGTCGGGATGCCCGAGATGATGCTCGCCACCGACACTGTGGACCTCGCCGCCGGCCGCCCGCCGGCCGTCCCGATGGCGGACCGCGCGGCCGTCCTCGCCGCGTTCGACGACGCCGCGGCACGGACCCGCGTGGCGCTCGACGCGGCCACGGACGAGGCCCTTGCCGGCACGTGGACGCTCCGGATGGGCGAGCACACCATTGCCGCGGGCCCGCGCCGCGAGATGCTGCGCCACCTCTCCCTGAGCCACCTCATCCACCACCGCGGCCAGATGACGGTGTACCTGCGCCTGCTCGGCGTGCCCGTCCCGCCGGTCTACGGCCCGACGGCCGACGAGGGGCGCTTCGCCTAGACCGAGCCTGCCAGATGCGACGCGGGGCGCGCCGGGGCCGTCCCGGCGCGCCCCGCGCGTGCGGATCACTGCCAGCCGGACGTCAGATGCGAATGCGGAGCGGCGCCGAGACCGTTTCGGTCCCGTCGGCGCTCGCCTCGCGCATCCGGACCTCGTAGAGCCCCGGGGCGAGCCCGAGCAGGTGCACACCGTACTCGCCGTCGGCATCACCAGCCTCGACGGTCGCGGCGACGACGAACGGGCGCCCGGCAATCGCCACGTCGACCGCAAACGAGCGCGCGTGCAGGTCGAAGGCGGTCCAGCGGACGTACAGATCGCCCGCGACCGAGCCGGCCTCGATCTCCTGCGCGGCGTAGTCGGAAAAGTCGGCGAGGGCGGCCGGCCACCGGGGCGTGATGCCGGCCTCGACGCGCGTGAACAGCCGGGCCGGCGCCCGCGGCGCGCGCACGGCCGCTGTCGCCGAGGCGAGCATGACCGGCACCACCGGAGCGGCCGGCCGGGGCGCCTGGGCCAGCGCCGGGACGGCCAGGACGAGAGATAACAGGAGCGTGGCGGGAAGGGCCAGACGCATAGACGGACGACACAGAAGGTGAAGGGGACACCGGTCGGCCCGCAAGGCCCGTGCCGCACCGCTGCACGGCCCCGACGCCGCGACCAGACGCGCCCAATGGCACGTCCGCGTTCCCGAACGACCCACCAGGCGCCCTTCCAGCGCCGGCGCCGCGGGCGGGCACCCGGAGAGGGGCTGCGTCGTTCTGCCGCCTCCCCCACGTCCCCACCGATGCCCCGTCTCTACTCCCGTCCGACCGTCCTGCTGCTCGCCGCCCTCGGGCTCAGCGCGTGCCGCGTGACCGACGCCCCCACGGAGACCGCCTCGACGGACTCGACCGCGACGCCCGGCGGCGCGATCTCGGTCTACGGCGACGGCCGCCTCCCGACCGACGCCGAGGTCGAGGCGACGCGCTACACCGGCCGCCGCAGCGGCCTCATCGCGGACTCGGCCGCGCTCGCCGCCGCCGCGCGCGCCAACCCCGAGACGCTCGCGACGATCGACTCGACGCGCGACTGGTCCGCGCCCGTCCGCCTGCCGCTCGGCGGGGCCGTCGCCGGGCCGAGCGTCGTCAAGGTGCAGACGCTGCTGGACCGCGCCGGCTTCACCGTCGGCGAGATCGACGGCCGCTGGGGCGACAACACCGAGCTCGCCGTCGTGTGGCTCCAGAAGGCCATGCAGCTCCCCCCGACGGGCCTCGGCGACGCGGCGACGCTGCGCGCGCTCGCGGGCCGCGCTGGCGAGCCGGACTCGCTCCTGACGACGGTCACGCTCACGGCGGCCGACGTGCGCGGCCCGTTCCGCCCGCTCCCGGCCGACATCTACGAGAAGGCCGAGCTGGACCGGCTGGGCTACGAGTCGCTCGCCGAGGCACTCGGCG
>DASWMO010000016.1:0-21190 GCA_036399715.1 Rubricoccaceae bacterium | reverse complement strand
GCGGACGGCCGTCGCGACGGTCCCGGGCCCGGGCGCCCGCAACGTCGCCTCCCACGCCTCGGCGCCGAGGCCGGTCCACTGCACCTCGACGGCCTGCTCGCGGCCGGCCGCCCGGGCGAGCGTCGACACGTGCGACACGTCGAGGACGGACGGGCCGGAGTATCCGCGGTGCGTGAACAGGAAGCCGCGCGGCTCGGGCGCGGGTCCCTTCGCGCCAGGCACGCGCACGCGGGCCGCGAGCGAGACGCCCGAGAGGCCCGCGTGCGGCGCTGGCCCGCCGCCCTCGGGGAGGGACGTGAGCGGCGCGAGCGCCGGGTACGTCGGGACGAGCGTGTGGCCGAGTTTTTCGGCCGCGCGCAGGCCGAAGCCGTCGCTGCCGGTGTTCGGGACCGACAGGCCGCCCGTGGCGAGGACGACGCGGTCGGCGACCAGCGTCTCGCCGGGCCGCAGCGTGAGGCACCAGCCGGCCACGTCGGGCACCATGGCCGTCACAGCCGTCTCGAAGCGCATCTCGACACCCGCAGCTTGGCACGCGGCCGAGAGCGCGTCGCGGACGTCGGTCGCGCGGTTGGAGGCGGGGAAGAGCTTGCCCGTCTCGGGCTCGAGCGCGAGCGGGACGCCGAGGTCGTCCTCGAAAAAGGCGCGCTGCGCGTCCAGCGGCCACGAGCCGAGGATGCGCGCGAGCAGCCGCGGCGACGACGCGGTCACGAACCGCCGTGCGTCGACCTCGCCGGGGAGCACGTTGCAGCGCCCGCCGCCCGAGACGACGATCTTCTTGCCGCCGTGGCGCGTCTTTTCGAGCAGCACCACGCGCGCCCCGGCGCGGGCGGCGAACAGCGCGGCCACGAACCCTGCTGCGCCCCCGCCGATCACGGCGACGGTCCGGGCCGGCGGGGCGGAGGAGGCGGGACGCATCGTGGCGGGGCGCAGGACAGCCAGGACAAGGTCGGGGCACTGCGGCGTCGCGTCTGCACAGACCGCGCCGATTCGCGTCTCGGCCGCTCCACAGGCCGTCTATTCCAGTGCAGCGAGGGCGGCGACGATGACGGCCGCGCGGTCCTCGTCCGTGAGCAGGGCCTCGATGGGGAACGCGAGGGTGACCGTGCGGCCGCGGCGGACGACGCCCGCGCCGCGCGTGCCCACCGTGAGCACGACCTCGCCGTCGCCTGCCGCGTCGAGCGCGTCGGTCGCCTCGACGGCGTAGAGGTCCGCGCGGCGAAGGGTGTTGAACGCGACGGGCGCACTCAGCATCGGCCCAGACACGACGCCGTCGGACGGGGCCGGGGCGAGGGCGCGGACGCCGAGCGCGTCGCGGAGGAAGGCGGCGCCGCCGGGCGAGCGGGCGGCGTCGCCGGCCCAGCGCGCGCCCGATAGGATCAGCATGCCGCCGTTCTGGAGATGAGCCGCGAGGCGCGCGCGCATCGCCGCAGGCAGCGCCTCGAAGTCCGGCGCCCGCGTCGGCCGCCAGCCCGGCGCGGGGGTCGTGCGCTCCTCGCCGAGCAGCAGGTCCACGGTCCCCGCGAGTGGAACGGCGCCCCGCTCGACGGCCTCGTCGCTGGCCGAGACGAACGAGCGGCCGGCCGCGAGGAGCGCGCGACCGTGGACGGCCACGAAGTCGTGCGTGTTGCCCGCGACAGGCAGGCCGGCGGCCTCGCCGCGGCTCGCGCCGTGGCCCGGTCGGTCGTCGTCGCGGTAGACAGACGCCATGGCGAAGTCGGTCTGCTCGCCGACGTAGCTCAACTCTGCCACGTCCGGCACGCCGTCGTCGCCGCGGACGCCCGCGACGCCGCGGACGCCGGACGCCTCGGGCACCTCGAAGATCTCAGGCGCGGCGACGCGGTCGAAGCCGGCCACGACGAGGACCGGCGGGCCGGCGCTGCGCCCGACGGCGAGCGTTTCGGACGGCTCGCTCTCGCCGCCCGCATTGACGCTCGCCACGCGGACGCTCAGCACCACGCCGACGGGCGGCGCGGTGAGCACTGCCTCTGTCCCGCGGACCGCCCGCCCGCCGTCCCACCCGCCCTTGCCGACGCGCGTGTACACGACCGCGCCGTCGGCCGCCGCCGAGGGTTCGAGCGGGTCCGCGACGGGCTCCCACCGCACGACGACGTTGCCGGCCGCATCGAACAGCGCCGAGAGGCCGTCCGGCGCCAGCGGCTGGACGACGAACGGCACGCGGCGCTGGCCGGCCAGAAAGCGCCCGATGCCCTTGTACAACGCCCGCGCGACGTCGTGGCGGAAGCGCGGGTCGAGCGCGAACCGGATGTCCGTCAGGTTCTGGTGCGAGAGCAACTCTATGAGCGCCGCCGGCACGTCCGGCCGCGCCGCCTCGGAGTAGTCGCGGTCGCGGAGCTCGCGCTGCGTCCAGCGCGGGTCGTAGAGCGCCCGCACGTCGCTGACGATCTGCGTCTGGAGGCGGGCGGCGAAGTCGCGGTTGACGCGCCTCGGGCGGCCGTCGGGGAAGGCCGTGTCGCCGTCGAGGGTGCGCGACGAATAGATCGCGAGCGTCCCGACGGCCGTGCTGTCGGTCGTGAGCCCGGCGTCGGTGTGGAGCGCGAGCGACACGTCGACCGGCACGCCACGGGCGAGGAGGGCGTTGACCCACTCGCCGCGGCCTTTGTAGTCGTCCTTGTAGTCGTCGCCGCGGTCGTCCGGCTCAGGCGAGTAGACCGAGTCCGGCATCCCGGCGAACTGCGCGTAATAGCGGGCGGCCTCGGTCCACCGCGGTCGCCCGCCGGTGTCGCCGCCGCGCTGGACGCTGCCCATGCCGCCGCCCCAGCGGACTGCGTCGGCCGAGACGGTCTGGCCGGGGACGGCGGACTCGTTGCTTAGCGTCACCCGAGCGCGTCCGGGCGCGAAGCGGAACGTCCCGAGGCGGACCCACGTCCCGCCGCCGATGCGCTGGTTGACGGCCACGCGCGTCGTCCCGCCGGCGTGCGTGATCGTGTAGCGCGCGTCCGTCGCGCGGTCGGGGGCCGATGTGTACGCGACCGTGACGGCGTACTCGCCGGGGGCAGCGAGGTCGGCCGTCCACGTCGTCCGCGCCGTCGGGACGAGGGCCGTCGTGGCGACGCGCGCCGTGCCCGACGTGAACGGGTTCTGCGTCGTGCGGACGGTCGCGAGGTGGCTGTAGCCGACGCCCCCGGGGCGCCAGTCGCCCGTCTCCTCGGCCGTTCCACGTCGGCCGTCCACACCGCGGGGCGTGTCCGCATCCACGACCGCCTCGTCGGTCTGCGTGTCGCGCTCGCGTGGCATCAGCACAACTGCGCCGGCGCGTTCGAGCATCGGCGCGAGGTACGGCAGCACGATCGACGCCGGCAGCACGTCCTCGATCGTCGTGAAGAGGTGGGCGCGCTGCCACTCCCACGTGCCGCGGCTCGCCTCGTAGTACCAGCCGTGGCTCGGCCAGAGGGCGACGTGGCGCCCGGCGAGGCCCTGCGTCGGCGCGGCCGGTGCGTCGAGCAGGCGCACGAGGGCAAGTGAGGCGACGGCGGCAGCGCTCGGGAGGCCCAGCGCCGCCTCGGGGAGGGGCGGGCGCGGCGTCGGGAGGGCGGCCGGGCGAGGCGGGAGGGCACGCGCCGGTGCCGGACGCGGGTCGGCCCCGCCGCGCGGGGCGGATCCCGAGCAGCCGGCCGCGGCGAGGACGAGGAGAACGAACGCGAGGCGGGACATTACGGCGACAGTCGGGGGGACACGCGGAACGATACCGCCGCCCGCTGCGGTGCCCGCTGCGGCGAGATCCCCGCGCCGCGCGTCCCGATGTGAGACAACACGTCCGGCAAACGGAGTCCGCCCGGGACGGACGCCGCGCCTGTTCCACACACATCGCGCGGGCACTGAATCCGCGGCCCGAGGCGCCGATATCCCTGCCCCACCCGCCCCGCCGAGATGACCACGCGCTTCTTTGTCGTTGACGACGACCGCCACTACGCCCGTCTGCTGAGCTACCGGATCGACAAAGACAAGGGCCACGAGGTCCACGTGTTCCATTCGGGCGAGGACGCGATCGATGCGCTTGACGCGCACGAGCCCGACCTCGTCCTGCTGGACATCATGATGCCCGGCATCGGTGGGATGGAGGCGCTGCGGCGGTTCAAGCTCTTTCGCCCAGACCTGCCCGTCGTGATGATCTCCGCCCAGGGCACGGCCGACGTCGCCGTCGAGGCGATGAAGGGCGGTGCGGACGACTACATCACGAAGGGGCACGACGACCTCGTCAAGCTCGACACCGTCGTGAAGCGGATGAAGGAGCGCGTGGCGCTCTCCCGGGAAGTCGAGCGGCTTCGGACCGAGGTGGCCAAGAAGTACGGCATGGACGAGATCGTCGGCGACAGCCCGGCGATGGAGCACGTCTACCGGCTCCTCAAAAAGACGCTCCGCGGCAACCTGACCGTCGCCATCCAGGGCGAGTCCGGGACCGGCAAAGAGCTCGTCGCCCGCGCGATCCACTTCAACACCGCCCCTCGCCCCGGCGAGCCGGCCGTCGGGCCGTTCGTGGTCGTCAACTCGGCCGCGATCCCGCGCGAGCTCATGGAGTCCGAGTTCTTCGGCCACGAGAAGGGCTCGTTCACGGGCGCCCACGCGCGTCACATCGGCAAGTTCGAGCAGGCCGACGGCGGGACGCTCTTTCTCGACGAGATCGGCGAGCTCGACCTTGGCTTGCAGGCCAAGCTCCTCCGCGCGCTCCAGAGCCGCGAGATCACGCGCGTCGGCGGGACGGACACGATCAAGTTCGAGTGCCGAGTGATCTCGGCGACCAACAAGGACATTCTCCAGATGGTCTCAGCCGGGACGTTCCGCGAGGACCTCTACTACCGTCTCTTCCAGTTCCCGATCGACCTGCCGCCGCTGCGCGCGCGCGGGACGGACGTGCTCGTGCTCGCGCACGACTTTCTGCGGGCCTACCTCGCGGCCAACCCGGCCTTCAAGGGCAAGCGCTTCTCGTACGCCGCCGTGCGGGCCATGGAGGCGTACGCGTGGCCCGGCAACGTCCGCGAGCTGAAGAGCACCGTCGAGCGCGCCGTCCTCGTCGCCGACGGCGAGGAGATCCAGGAAGCGGACCTGCTCCTCGGCGCGACGCGCGCCGTGACGCCGTGGGCCGAGCGCACGCGGACGCCGGTCTCGACGCCCGCCCCGCCGCCTGCGGAGGACCACGGGGACGGCGCCTACGGCGAGGCCCCCGAGGCATCCGCCGGCCGCGGCTTCGGCGCCTTCCACGGCCTCCCCGAAGACGCGACGTCGGGCGACAGTTTCGGGACGGCCTCGTTCGCGGACGCGCTCGTGGCGATGCCGAGCTTTGCGCACCCGGGCCTCCCCGCGCCGCAACCCGACCGGCCCGCGCCCGGTACAGGCCCCGAGTCCATCGTGCCGCTGGACGACATGAAGCGCCTCGCCGTCGAGCGCGCGTTCGTCCGCTGCGGCGGCAACGCCGAGCGCGCGGCGACCGAACTCGGCATCGGCCGCGCGACGATGTACCGCCTCCTCAAGAAGTACGACATTCAGACCGAGTAGTCGGCCCGGCGGCGGGCGACGCTCAGCCTTCACCCGCCTCCTTTCCCGATGAGACTGACCGAGTACGAACGGACCGCCCAGCGCGACGTCGAGCGCTGGGAGCGCGGCGAGTCGCTCGTCCAGCAGGCGCTGAGCTTCGCGATGAAGCCCGTCGACTGGGCCTTCGACCGGTTCGTGCCGGACAGCGTCCTGGACCCGCTCACGGACGCCCTCACGACGGCCCTGACGGCCCTCAACGACGCCTCGGCGTGGACCTTCGACGCGAAGGGCGTCCTCGAAAAGGCCCACGCCGCAGGTATCACGGCCGAGACCGTCGAGGACCTCCGCGACGCGCCGCTGGAGCAGCTCGACGCGCTCGCGAAGCCGTACACGTCCGAGAACACCGTCCTGGCGGCGCTCTCGGGCGGCGGGACGGGCCTCGGAGGGGCGCTCCTGCTCGCGGCCGACCTGCCGATCCTGTTCACGGTCAACTTCCGGCTCATTCAGCAGATTGCGGCCGCGTACGGCTTCCCGCTCCAGGGCCCCGAGTTCACGCCCCTCGTGGTGTCCATCTTCAACGTGGCCTCGTCGGGCAGCCGCGAGGCGAAGTCCGACGCGCTCCGCGAACTGTCCGTCGCGGGGGCCGCGTTCGCGCACGGCTCGGGCTACCGCGGGCGGGCGGCGCAGGGCACGCTCCGCGAGCAACTCGGGCACCTGCCGCGCGAGATCGCCAAGAACCTCGCCTCGGCGAAGCTCGGGCAGCTGATTCCGGTCGCGGGGGCGGCCATCGGGGCGGGGGTGAACTACTGGTTCACGGACCAGACGGCCAAGGCCGCCGTCGCGCTGTGTCGCGTGCTCTACCTCGAACGCAAGGAGCGGCTGTAACGTGATCGGCCATATTCCGGGGATTGAGCCTGGCGCGTGGTTCGCCGACCGGACTGCGCTACGCGCCTCGGGCATTCACCGCCCACCACAGGCCGGGATCTGTGGGACCGCCGCCGGCGGGGCTGAGTCGATTGTCCTAGCCGGCGGTTACGTGGACGACGAGGACACCGGAGCCGAGATTCTCTACACCGGGGCCGGCGGCAACGACCGCCAGACGCGGCGTCAGACGGCACACCAGACCCTCGGCGGGCCAAACGCGGCGCTCGTCACGTCGTGGCAACTCGGACTGCCTGTCCGCGTCGTCCGTGGCAGGCCCCGAGCGAATGTGCTTCGGGACCATCCGCGGGTCGTGTTTGCACCGCCCGAGACCGGCTATCGCTATGACGGTCTCTACCTGGTCACAGACCACTGGACCGACGTGGGGGCGGACGGCTTCCGTGTGCTGCGCTTTCGCCTCGAACGCCTGCCTACCGACATGCCTCTGGATGGGCGCGTATCGGAGGCGCCGGCTCTGTTCAGCGCCACGGGGCGCCGCGAGAGCGTCGTCTCGCACCTCATCCGAGACCCAGCCGTCGTGCTCCACGTGAAGCGACTCCACGGATACTGCTGCCAGGTGTGCGGGCGCGCTGTCGAAACGCCGACGGGACCGTACGCCGAGGGAGCGCATATCCGCCCGCTTGGCCGGCCGCACGATGGGCCGGACGAGCCCGAGAATGTGCTCTGTCTGTGCCCCAACCACCACGTCGCGTTCGACCGCTGGGCCTTCGCTCTCGCTGCCGACCTGTCCCTCGTTGGGCTGCCGGGCCGGCTGCGAACCGTTCGCGATCACGAGCCTAATCTGAGACACGTTGCGTATCACCGGGCTCGGTTTGAAGCGGCCCACGCCGCGTGAGCTGGCGCTGAGCGTGGCTAGCGCCGGCTGAAGAGGCTCGCGTAGCGGCCGAGCCCCTCGGCCTGGAGGCGGGCGACGGGGACGAAGCGTAGCGCGGCCGAGTTCATGCAGTAGCGCTTGCCCGTCGGCGCGGGGCCGTCGTCGAAGACGTGGCCGAGGTGGGAGTCGCTACGGCCGCCGCGGACCTCGGTCCGGGCGAAGCCCATCGTGCGGTCCGTGACCGTCCGCACCGCCGACGCGGAGAGCGGGCGCGTAAAGCTTGGCCAGCCCGTGCCCGAGTCGAACTTGTCGCGCGACGAGAACAGCGGCACGCCCGAGACGACGTCGACGTAGATGCCGTCGGCGTGGTTGTCGTGGTAGGCGTTGCGGTATGCGGGCTCGGTGTCGTCCTCCTGCGTCACGCGCCACTGGATGGGCGTGAGGCGGGCGCGGAGCGCGGCGGTTTCCTGCGCCGAGCGTACGGGGCGGCGCGGCGTCGACTGCGAGCAGGCCGGCAGGGCCGTCCCGATGAGGGCGGCGACGGCGACGGTGAGGACGGCAGCGTGGCGGATCATGGCGAGGAGATCGGAGAGGGGAGAGGACGGGCGCGGCGGCCCGGTACGGCTAGATGCGCGACGGCTAGATGCGCGAGCCGGCCGTGCCGGCGGCGTCGCCCCAGAGCTCGCGGAGGCGGACGTCGCGGCGGCAGCCGCGGCGGTACTGCTCGTAGCGGGCGGGGTTGAGGCGCGCGAAGTCCTGGTGGTAGGCCTCGGCGGCGTAGAACGGGGCCGAAGCACGGACCCGGGCGACGATCTGGCGCGCCATCCGCGCCTCGACCTGCCGGAGGCTCGCCTGCGCGACACGCGTCTGGGCGGGCGTCTGGGCGAAGATGGCCGCGCGGTAGGTCGGGCCCTGGTCACAGAACTGGCGGTCCGTCGCCGTGGGGTCGACGTTGTGCCAGAAGAGGCGCACGAGCGTCTCGTACGAGATCACGGCCGGGTCGAAGACGACCTGGACGGCCTCGATGTGGCCCGCGGGGTTCGAGAACGTGCTCTCGTAGCTCGGGTTGACGGTCGTGCCGCCCGAGAAGCCCGAGACGGCGCGCTGGACGCCGCGGACGCCGTCGAACACCCGTTCCATGCTCCAGAAGCAGCCGCCCGCGAAAACGGCCGTTTCCATGCGCGGCGGGACCGGCGCCGTGTCGGCGAGGGGCGAGGCCGGCGTGGCGGGGGCCGCCGAGGCGTCGCCCTGAGCGCAACCGAAAGCGACGAGGAGCGAGAGGGCCGCGGCGGTGGCGAGCGGGCGGAGCGGCATGCGCACGGGAGGAGAGACCGGCGCCAGAACGCGCAACGGCGCGAAGTCTTTCCCGGACTCGGTGGAGATCTAGCGAGCGCGAAATCATGGCCCTGCGTGCGCCGCGCCGTGAACCCGCCCTGGTCGGCCCCCGCGGCGGACGAAGGGCGCGCGGAGGTCCGGACGCGGCGCGCGGGCTATTTTCGAGGTTCAACATCCAGGATCAGAAATGGCACTCGTCGCCATCGTCGGCCGGCCCAACGTGGGCAAGAGCACGCTCTTCAACCGCCTCACCGAGAGCCGGGACAGCATCGTCCACGACGAGTCCGGCGTGACGCGGGACCGCCTCTACGGCGACGTCGAGTGGAACGGGCGCACGTTCGACCTCGTGGACACGGGCGGCCTCGTGCCGCGCTCGGCCGAGCGCTTCGAGGCGGCGATCCGCGAGCAGGTCCTGCTCACGGTCGACGAGGCCGACGTGATCCTCTTCGTCGTCGACACGACGACGGGCATCACGACCGTCGACTCCGAGGTCGCGGCCCTGCTCCGGCGCGCGACGCAGCCCGTGTTCGTCGTCGCCAACAAGGCCGACAATGCGGCCCGCGCGCTCGACGCGTCCGAGTTCTACGCGCTCGGCTTCGAGCACGTCTACCCGCTCTCGTCGATCTCTGGGACAGGCACGGGCGACTTCCTGGACGCCGTCGTCGAGGCGCTTCCGCCGACCGAGATGACGCTCGACGACGGCGCGCCGCGGATCGCGTTCATCGGCCGCCCGAACGTCGGCAAGTCCTCGCTCACGAACCGCCTGCTCGGCGTCACGCGCTCGATCGTGACCGAGGTCCCGGGCACGACGCGCGACGCGATCGACGCGCGCCTCGACCACGACGGCACGCCGGTGGTGCTCGTGGACACGGCGGGCCTCCGCAAGAAGGCCCGCATCCAGGAGAACGTCGAGTTCTACGCGCTCCTCCGGACGCAGCGCGCGATCCAGTCCTGCGACGTCGCGGTCCTGCTCATCGACGCCGAACGCGGGATCGAGACGCAGGACGCGAAGGTCCTCCGCGAGGCCGAGTCGATGAAGAAGGGGCTCGTGATCGCAGTCAACAAGTGGGACACGGTCGAGAAGGAGACCAACACGGCCCGCGACTGGGAGCGCCACATGCGCGAGAAGCTGGGCATGATGGACTACGTCCCGGTCGTGTTCGTCTCGGCGCTGACGGGCCAGCGGGCGACGAACGTCCTCGACCTCGCGCTGAAGGTCTACGCCGAGCGCGAGAAGCGCGTCCCGACGCCCGAGCTCAACGAGGCCGTCGAGGCGGCCGTCGGCGCGCAGCACCCGCCGACGTACCGCGGGACGTACGTCAAGATCAAGTACTCGAACCAGGTCCGCGAGGCGCCGCCGGTGTTCGCGTTCTTCTGCAACCACCCCGAGGGCATCGGCGAGAACTACCGCCGGTACCTCGAGAACCAGCTCCGCAAGGCGTTCGGCTTCGTCGGCGTCCCACTGACGCTAAGCTTCAAAAAGAAGTAGGCGGGCGGTCAGCCGCGGGAGTGGTTTAGCACGATGGCGGCGCGGACGAGCGCCGTCAGCGCCGCGCCGTCGGTGTCGTCGCCCTCGCGGACGTCGATGGCGCGCCGCGTGCCTCCGTCGAGGCTCGCGTTGAACAGGCCGGCCGCGTCGTCGAGCGCGGCCCCGTGGGCGAACGTCAGCTTGACCTTGTCGCGATAGGTCTCGCCCGTGCAGATAATCCCGCCGCACGACCACACGGGGACGTTCCACTTCCACTCCTCGGTGACGTCAGGGTCGGCCTGCGTGATCAGGGCCCGGAGCCGGGCGAGGACGGGCCCGCGCCAGTCGGCCAGGGTCTGAATCCGCGCGTCGATCATCTGCGACGGGTCGGAGGGAAGCGTTGGCATGGCACGATTGCGGTGAGTGGAGAGCCGCTAGGTACGCGCGGGGGCTGACACGCATGTGTCGCGGCGCGACCGAGGCGCCCGGTCGTGCGCGTGCTGGTCCGAATGCACCATGGAGCCGCGCCCGGTCGCGTCTAGCTTGACCGAACGTTGCTGCTGCCTCTGTGCGTTTCGCTGTTCTCCTGCTCGTCGTGTTCGCCGCCGCGCCGCGGGCGCAGCCGGCCGAGGCCGCGCCGCGGTCGGCGGGCTATGTCGAGAGCGGCGGGCGGCTCGTGTACTTCGAGGTCGTCCAGGGTGGCGAGGTCGTCATCGGCGAGGGCGCCGAGGGGCGGCCGCGTGTGCGCGTGCCCTACGCGGCGTTCGTGGACGTGCTCTCGCGGGCGGCCCGTGACGGGGCGCTCGTGCCCGACAGCGTCGAGTCGACGGGCGTGCCGCTCGCGCTCGACGTCGACGACCGCTCGGTCGTGCGGCTCGCGACCGAGGTGCCGGCCGGGCAACTCGCGCTCGGCCTGCTCGGCGTCACCCTGATCGGCATCGTCGCCGCGGGCGTCGTGTGGGACCGTCGGGCGCGGCGCGCGGCGCGGCTCCGTCGGACGTTCCGGCACCGCCTCGCCGCGGCCCGCGAGGCCGAGCGCGCCCACGTCGCGCGCGAGCTCCACGATGGGCCCGTCCAGGATCTGTGCGCGGTCCAGATGGCCCTCGGCGGGGCCGCGGGCGGCTCCGAGGCGTCGCGCGTGGCCGTCGCCGGCGTCGTCGGCGAACTGCGGGCGCTGTGCGACCGCCTGCGGCCGGCCGCGCTCGACGCGTTCGGCCTGCCCGCCGCCCTCGCGGCCCTTGCCGACCGGGCCGCGCGCCCGCCGGAGTCGGGCGGGCGCGGTCTCGACGTGCGCTACGCCGCGACCGGGCCCGCTGAGGCGGTCGCCGAGGCGCTCTCCGACGACCGGCGCCTCGCGCTGTACCGCATCGCGCAGGAGGCCCTCGCCAACGCGGTCCAGCATGCCCGCGCGACCCGCGTCGACGTCGCGCTCCGCCTTGACGGCGAGACGCTCACGCTCGCCGTCGACGACGACGGCGTCGGGCTGCCCGGCGGCGAGCCGATGGACTTTGCCGCGCGCGGTCACTTCGGGCTGCTCGGCATGCACGAACGCGCGGACCTGCTCCGGGCGACGCTCACGGCCGGCCCGGGCCCCCTCGGCGGCACGCGCGTCGCGCTCGACATCCCGGTGCCCGCTCTCGTCTCACCTACGCCCCTCGATGCCTGATCCGTCCGCCCCGCCCCCCGTCGCCGCGCGGCGTCCGGTGCGCGTCGTCGTCGCCGACGACCATCCCGTGTTCCGCGCGGGCCTCGTCGTGGCCCTCGAAGAAGGCGGGCGCATCGCGGTCGTCGGGCAGGCGTCCGACGGTCGCGAGGCGCTGCGGCTCGTCGCCGAAACGGCCCCGGACGTGCTGCTGCTGGACATGCAGATGCCCGTGATGTCGGGCCCCGAGGTCGCGGCGGCCCTGCGCGGCGTGCCCGGCGCCCCGCGCGTGCTCGCCCTGAGCGCGTTCAACGACTCGGCGACGGTCCACGGCCTGCTCGACGCCGGCGCGGCGGGCTACCTGCCCAAGGACCAGCACCCCAACATCGTCCGCGAGGCCGTCCTGGCCGTCCACCGCGGCGAGGGCCGCTGGTTCGTGCCCATCCCGCGCCGGCCGGACGTGCTCTCGCCGCTCACGGGTCGCGAGCACGAGGTTCTCGTCGCGATGGCGCGCGGGCTGGACAACGCGGCCATCGCCGGGCGGATGCGGATCGCCGAGAACACGGTCCGCAACCACCTCGCGGCCGTCTACGCCAAGCTCGGCGTCGGGACCGCCCGCGAGGCGGTCGCGTGGGCGTGGGAGAATGGCCTCGTGCGGGCGTGACGGGCCGCGCGTAGTGCGTCTGCATCAGGCGGCACCGGCGGGGCGGCCGATCTTGCGGTCGGTCCACTTCTCCCGCCGATGCGTCCCGTTCTTGTGCTCATCCTGATGGCGGCGGCCGTTTCCCAGCCCGTCTCGGCCCAGCGGCCGAGGCTCCCGCCCCGCCCCGGCCCGGAGGGGGCCCCGGCCACGCCCGTCCCGCCTCTCCCGTCTGCCGCCCGCGCCGGCGCACGTGACGTCCCGTCGTGGTTCTCGTTCGGGTTCGGGCCGAGCACATCGTCGCCGCGGGGGAGGGGCATGGCCAATAGCGGCGTGCACGTGGTGGTCCCGCTCGGCGTCGGGTCCGCCGTGGTCGATGCCGGCGCGACGGTCGTGTTCGAGAGCGTCTTACTCAGTCTCAACCCATTCGCCGGCGACGGTCTGTCGGAGAGCGTGACGGTGGCGCACGTTGCGGGCGGGCTCGCCGGGCGGAGCGGAGCCTTCGCCGGCTCCGTCGCGACTGGCCCGGCGGCGGTCCGCGTCAATGCCGTCGAGCAAATCGAAGGGCGCAGCCGACTTGTCGGACGGACGTACCCCGGCGTGTACGGGAGTGTGCAGGCCATTGCCACGCTGAGCCGAACGGTCGGCCTCGGGGCTGAGGCGTTTGGCGTACTCAACGCCGGCCATCCGACGAGCGGGGCGCGCCTGTTCATCGCCGTCGGCGGGCTACAGTAGGCCGAACCGCGCGCGCGCGGCGGCGTAGCTTCGGACACCTGAAACACGCCCCGCAATGCCTGGCACGCCCGTCTATTCCGCCACCGCCAACGAGCGGACGCTCAACTTCTGGGAGCGCCTCTACCTGCCCGAGATCTTCAAGGGCCTGGGCTACTCGGCGTCCAAGATGACCCTCGACAGCTACTCGTTCGAGTACCCCGAGGAGCAGTGGTACCCGCCGGACACGTACCGCGGCCGCCCGGTTCTCGTCGCCGAGGAGGGCCGCCCGCGGTGCGTCGCCTGCGGCCTCTGCGCGCGGTCCTGCCCGCCGCTCGCCATCTCGATGCAGGCCCACGAGGTCACGGACGACATCAAGGAGCGCGAGCCGGCGTGGTTCGAGATCAACATGCTCCGCTGCATCTTCTGCGGCTTCTGCGAGGAGGTCTGCCCCGAGGAGGCCATCGTGATGTCCAAGGAGTACGACATGACGTTCCAGCACCGCGAGGAGGCCCACTTCGGGCTCGACAAGCTGCTCATGCCCAAGGAGCGCCTCGAAGACCGCCTGGACTTTCTCGCGCGCCGCCGCAACGGCCAGCCCGCCGGCGACTGGGAGCACCGCCCCGACAACAACATCCACACGCTCCGCAACCGCCTGGACTACGTCGGCGCCGTCGAGGCGGCCGTCGCGCATGTGCCGGACACGGACCCCTCGGAGCCGCTCGCGATGGAGGTCTGACCGGGCGGTACAGGGTTCGCGGTTCGGGTACGGCCGGCTCCCCTCAGTCGGAGTACCCAGAACACAGAACCCCGTACCCGTGACTTCAGTCGACCTCGACGCCCACGCCCGCCCCGCCAGCGACGCCGCGACGCTCGCCGCGCGCCGCGAGGCGCTCCTGGACCAGATGGGCTGGCTCGAGGACGAAGCGACGGCCCTCGGGCCGCTCCTCGGCGCCCTCCCGCCGTGGGCCATCGAAGAGGCCCCGCTGCCGACCGACCTCTCGGTCCGCGACATGCTCGCCGCCCTCGCCCGCCTCGACCGCGAGACGTTCGTCGGGTGGTTCGCGCCCGACGCGCCGGCCGACCTGTCGATCCGGATGCCCGAGCCCCCACCGACGGACGCCGGTCTCGACGCGCTCCTCGCCGACGTCGCTGCGGCCCGCCGCGACCTGCTGGTCCGCGCGGCCGCCCTCGCGCCCGAGGCGTGGAGCCGCGCCCACGTGGTCGACGGCACCCCGACGGACCTCTACGGCGCCGTCCTGCGCATCGTCCAGCACGACGCCGACCGGCTCAAAGAGATCGCCTACCGCCTCCACGAGGCCGACGTGACGATGCGCCCGCCGCCGGCGTGACGCGTCCCGCGAGACGCTGCGTCGGGAGCGTCGCCCCGCTCGTGCTCGTCGTCTGGCGAGACGCGGCGCCCTTTCGAGGCGTTGGCCCCGGCGCGAGGCGAGCCGCCGGGTGCTGACACGGCGGGGCCCGCGGCCGTGCGATCTTGGCCGCTCGCCCGCCCCGCCCCGATGGCCCAGGGAAACCGCCGCGCCTCGACCGGTGCGTCCTACGACGACCTCGCGACGGCCTTCCGCCACGGCCGCTTCGCGCCGCTGTACTTCCTCTACGGCGAGGAAGGCTTTCTCATCGACGAGCTACAAGCGCTCGCCGTAAAGCACGCCGTCGAGCCCGCGACGCGCGACTTCAACCTCGACATCGTCTTCGGGCCCGAGGCGTCCGCCCCGGCTGTGCTCGCGCAGTGCGCTCAGTTCCCGATGATGGCCGAGCGGCGCCTCGTCGTCGTGCGGGGCTTCGAGAAGCTGGACCAGAACGTCCTGTTCAAGGACTACGCCGAGCGCCCGAACCCGAGCGCGACCGTGATCCTGATCTGCACGGGCAAGCCGAACCTCTCTGCGCACCCGTACCGCGCGCTCAAGCAGCACGCCGTCGCGGGCGAGTTCCCGGCCTACAAAGACCGACAGATCCCCGCCTTCGTCGAGGCGCGGCTCAAGCGCGCCCATGTCGAGGCCGAGAGCGGGGCCGCGGCGATGCTCGCCGAACTCGCCGGGACGGACCTCCGAACGGTCGCTAACGAGGTCGACAAGCTCGTTGCGTTCGTCGGCGAGCGGAGGCGCGTCACGCGCGACGACGTCGTCCACGCGGCCGGCCACAGCCGCGACGAGAACCCGTTCGAGTTGCAGAGCGCCCTCGCTGCCGGCGACGCGCCCCGCGCGCTCGCGATCGCGGACGCGCTTGTCTGCCGTGCCTCGAACGGCCGCTCGGAGGCGATCAAGCTCGTCGCCCTCCTCTCGGCATACCTGCTGAAGCTCTGGCGCCTGACAGGTTGTCTGAATCAGAACCTGCCCGAGCCGCAGCTTGCCGGACAGATTGGCGTACCGCCGTTCACCATTCCAGAGTACGTCCGGGCCGCACGCAGCTATGGACCGGCGGGGCTCCGGCGGGCGCTCGGAGCGCTGCTCGCGGCGGACCTGGAACTCAAAGGGGGCTCACGGCGCGACGAGCGCCTCATTCTGCTGCTGGCGCTCCGCCGCGTCGCGGCACCCGGACGGGAACTTAGGACTAGGAAAGTTCCCGAGCGTGTTCCCGAGCGGGCCTGACACTCCCCGGTGGGCACGGTCCTTGTCGAACCAGACATCACTGACACTCTGCCACCGGACCTCCCCGGTAGCCCCCTCGCCTCCTCCGACGCAATGCCGACTCTCAAGAAGCAGACGTTCGCCAAGGCCGCCGAAGCCGTCCAGACGCCGACCTCGAAGAACCACGCCGTGCTCGTCGCGATGACTGACGAGGACCTGATGTCGCAGTTCCAGATGGGGACCGTCGAGGCGTTCGACATTCTCGTGAGCCGCTACCACGACTCGCTGACGAACTACATCTACCGCTTCCTCGGCGACATCAAGGAGTGCGAGGATCTGCTCCAGGAGACGTTCCTGCGCGTCTACCGCAACCGCCACAGCTACCGCCGAATCGCCAAGTTCTCGACGTGGCTGTACACCATCGCCGGCAACCTCGCCCGCTCCGAGTACCGGAAGCGCAAGCGCCGCCGGCTGTACTCGCTCCAGTCCGTGAACCGCGACGACGAGGAGTACGAGGTCGAGATCCCGGACGAGACCTTCCTGCCGGACAAGCACGCCGAGTCCACGATCCAGGACCGCCACATCCAGGAGGCGCTCGCGCAGATCCCCGAGGAGTTCCGCGAGGTCGTCGTCCTCCGCGACGTCCAGCAGCTCGCCTACGAGGAGATCGCCGACATCACGGGCCTCCCGATGGGCACGGTCAAGAGCCGCATCAACCGCGGCCGGACCAAGCTCCAGGGCATCCTCCGGGACGTGTACACGCCCGAGGAGATCTAGACCGGCCACGCCGGGGTTCAGCCGGCCGGCGGACGCTGCGTCCGCTGGCCGGTTTTTTATGTTCCGGCCGTGCCCGCCCCGATCCAGACCATCGTCCTGACCGGCGGGCGCGCGCCCGTCGCGCTCGACCTCGCGCGGCACTTTGCCGCCGCCGGCTGCCGCGTCGTCGTAGCCGAGAGCCTCGCGTTTCCGCTTACCCGCGCCTCGCGGGCCGTTGCTCGGAGCGTGCGCGTGCCGCCGCCGCGCCAGCGCCCCGAGGCGTTCCTCGACGCCGTCGACCGCCTCGTCCACGAAGAAGGCGCCACCCTCGTCGTTCCAACGTGCGAGGAGACGTTCGTCCTCTCGCGCGGGCTCGCCCACGGCCTGCCCGTGTTCACGAGCGCGCCCGAGACGTTGGCTCGGCTGCACGACAAAGGCCGCTTCGCCCTCGCCGCGACCGCCGCGGGCATCGCCGTCCCCGAGACGCACCGCCTCGCGTCGCGCGAGGCGCTCGTGCCGTTCCTCACGGACGCCTGGGTGCTCAAGCCGGCCTTCTCGCGGTTCGGGACCGAGGCCCTCGTCCCGCCTCACGGTGTGCGTCGCCTCGCCGCGCTCCGTCCGAGTCCCGAGCGGCCGACTGTCGCGCAGCGCTTTGTCGCCGGCCGGCCGGTGTGCACGTATTCGGTTGCCCACACCGGGCGCATCGTCGCGCACGCGTCCTACGGGACGCCGTACGTCGCCGGACACGCGGGCGTGTGGTTCCGCGCCGAAACGCACCCGGCCGCCTTCGATGTCGCCCGCCGCCTCGTCGCCGCCGAGCGGTTCACGGGCCAGATCGCGCTCGACCTCATCGAGACGCCTGACGGCCGCGTGCAGGCCATCGAGTGCAACCCGCGCGCGACGAGCGGCCTCCACCTGTTCCGCGGCGACCCGGCCTTCTCACGCGCCTTTCTCGACCCCGAGGCGCTCGCCGCGCCAGTCACGCCGTCGGGCCGGGACGCCATGCTCGCCGGGCCGATGCTCGCCGCCGGCGCCGCGCACGGGTTCGACGCGCCGTGGCGTGCAGCTTTCGCC
The DNA here is from genome assembly GCA_036399715.1 of Rubricoccaceae bacterium. Taxonomy (GTDB): domain Bacteria; phylum Bacteroidota; class Rhodothermia; order Rhodothermales; family Rubricoccaceae; genus DASVSE01. Next base: position 3,730 of record DASWMO010000016.1, on the reverse strand, counting down.
TCGGCCCGCGATGCCGCGTGGGACGCGGCTGACCCGTGGCCCGCCTGTGGACAGGTGCTGACCGCCGCGACGTTCCTCGCTCGGGCGCTGCGCCACCGTATCTCACCGCTCGCGGCGACGACGTACGACATCGAGTGGAACGGGGAGTGACCGGCAGTACGACGCGACCTTGCAGGACGCCCCCCTCTCTCCATGCCCATTCTCGTCACCGGCGCGACCGGATTCCTCGGTGGCGCCGTCGCGCGGCGCCTCGCCGCCGAGGGCCGCGCGGTCGTCGGGACGGGGCGCGACGTGCGGGCGGGAGCCGCCTTGGAGCGCGACGGCGTCCGCTTTGTCCGCCTCGACCTAACCGATACGGCTGGCGTCCGGGCAGCCGTCGCCGGGTGCGACGCCGTCGTTCACAGCGCGGCGCTCGCCGCGCCGTGGGGCCCGGCCCGCGACTTCTGGGCGGCCAACGTCGTCGGGACGCAGACCATCGTCGGGGCGTGCCGCGCCGCTGGCGTCCGGCGCCTCGTCCACGTTTCGACGCCCTCGGTCTGCTTCGGCGCTGAGAGCCGCGAGAACGTCGCCGAGGCGGACCCGCTGCCCGCCGTCCCGCTGACGGCGTACGCGGCGACGAAGCGCGTCGCCGAGGTGCTCGTCGCCGAGGCCGTCGCAGGCGGCCTCGACGCCATCGTCATTCGGCCGCGCGCGATCTACGGGTCCGGCGACCGCGTCGTCCTGCCGCGCCTCGCCGCAGCCCTGCGTGCGGGCCGTCTGCCGCGCATCGGCGACGGGACAAACTGGGCGAGCGTGACCTACATCGGGACGGCCGTCGACGCCGTCCTTGCGTGCCTCGACGGCCCGCCCGAGATCCGCGGGCGATTCTACCATGTCGCCGACGCAGAGCCCGTGGCGGTCTGGGACATGGTCGGCCGCCTCGCCGCCGCCCTCGGCGTGCCCGCCCCGTCGCGCCACCTCTCGACCGCCCGCGCGATGCGCGTCGCGGCGACCTTCGAGTGGACGTTCGGCCGCCTCGGCATCCGCGGCGAGCCACCGCTGACGCGCTACGGCGTCTCGGTCCTCGCCCACACCCAGACGCTCGACGTGTCGGCGATCCGCCGCGACCTCAGCGTCGTCGGCCCGCCGAACGTCGAGCGCGGCCTCGCCGAGTTCGTCGCCGGCCTCTGACACCCCTCCCGATGCCGCTCCGCCTGACACTGCTCACCGCCGGCTTCTGCACGGCCCCCGAGGCTGCGGCCGTCGCGGGCGGGCGGTGGCGCACGCGGCGCTTTCCGGCCGGAATCGCGCTCGTCGAAGGGCACGACGCCGGCCCGATCCTGTTCGACACCGGCTACGCGCCGCGCTTCCACGACGCGACGCGCCCGTTCCCGTACCGCCTCTACCGCTGGACGACCCCGGCGACCGTCCGGCCCGACGAGACCGCCGCGGCCCAACTCGCCACCCGAGGCATCGCGCCCGAGGCGCTGCGCCACGTCGTCCTCTCTCACCTCCACGCCGACCACGTCGCCGGCCTGCGCGACTTCCCGAATGCCGCGATCCACGTTCTCACCGAGGCGGCCGCGTTCGTCCGTGGCTTGCACGGCCTCCGGGCCGTCCGAGCCGGCGTCATTCCGGCCCTGCTGCCCGACGACTTCGCGGCCCGCGTGCGGCCGCTCGAGCGCCGGGTGAGGCTCCCCGCCGGCCTCGCACCGTTCCGCGACGGGTTCGACCTCTTCGGCGATGGCCAGATCCTCGGCGTCCCGCTGCCCGGCCATGCGCCCGGCCAGATGGGCCTCTACGTCGAGCCCGCAATCGGCCCGCCGACGTTCCTCGCCGCCGACGCCGCGTGGACGCTCGGCGCGGTCCGCGAGAACGCGCCCCTCCCGCGCCTCGGCCAGGCCATTCTGCACGATACCACGGCGTCGCGCGAGACGCAGTGGCGGCTGCACCGGCTGATGACGGCCCGGCCCGACCTCCGGATCGTCCTCTCCCACGACGCGCCGTGACGGGCCGCCTCCGCCTGCTCGCCAGCTACGCGTGGACGCGCTCGCGGCGCTGGCCCTCGCCCGAGGCGCTCGCCGCATGGCAGGAACGGCAGGTCCGCCGGCACCTCGCGTGGGTGGTCGAGCGGTCGCCGTTCCACCGCGCGCGCTTCGCGGGCGCCCTCGCCGGCGGCGACTGGCGGACGGTCCCGCCGGTCGGCAAGGCCGAGACGATGGCGCACTTCGGCCGTGCCAACACGGCCGGCGTCCGCCTTGACGATGCCCTCGCGGTCGCGCTCCGCGCGGAGCGCGACCGCGACTTCGCGCCGCTTCTGCCCGGCGGCATCGCCGTCGGGCTATCGTCAGGCACGTCGGGCGGGCGGGGCGTCTTTCTGGCGTCGCCCGAGGAGCGCGACCGGTGGGCCGGGGCGGTCCTCGCACGCGTGCTCCCCGAAGGCAGGTCCGGGTTCACCCGGGGACTCGCGCGGCGGCATCGCGTCGCGTTCTTCCTCCGCGCGTCGAGCGCGCTCTACGCGCGCGTCGGCAGCCGGCGCATCGTGTTCGACTACCACGACCTGCTCGACCCGTTCGACGCGCACGTCGCCCGCCTCGCCGCGCGGCCGCCGACGATCCTCGTCGCCCCCCCGTCCGTCCTGCGGCTTCTGGCCGGCGAGATCGACGCGGGCCGCCTGCGGATCGCGCCCGAGCGCGTCGTGAGCGTCGCTGAAGTCCTGGACGACGTCGACCGGGCCGTGATCGAACGGGCCTTCGGGCAGCGCCTGCACGAGGTCTACCAGGCGACCGAGGGCTTCCTCGGCGCGACGTGCAGGCTCGGCACGCTCCACCTCAACGAGTCGCACCTCGTGGTTCAGAAGGCGTGGATCGACCGGGCCGCGCGGCGCTTCACGCCCGTCGTGACGGACTTTTCGCGTCGCACGCAGCCGATTCTGCGGCACGCGCTCGACGACGTGCTCGTCGAGCGGGCTGAGCCGTGCCCGTGCGGCAGCGCCTTCACGGCCATCGAGCGCGTCGAAGGGCGCCGCGACGATGCGTTCGTTCTGCTGCGGCAGGGCGGGGGAGAGCAGATCACCGTGTTCGCCGATTTTATCCGCCGCGCCGTCCTGCTCGGCGCCGCCCGCGCCGACGCCTACACCGCCCACCAGCGCGCGGACGGAAGCGTCGTCGTGTCCGTTTCGGTCCGCGACGACGAGCGTCCAGCCGCCGAGGCGGGTGTCCGCACGGAACTCGGCCGGCTGTGGGAGACCATCGGGGCCGCTGCGCCGCCGGTGTCGTTCATGGCTCCGCACCCGGCGGCACTCTCGCCGGTCAAGCTGCGGCGCGTCACGCGCGAGCGTCCGTCGTGAGCGCGCGGCTGCTCGCCCTCGGCGAGGCACTCGCCCGTCTCGGCGCCTCGGACGATCCGCACGCGCCGTTTCTCGCCGCGATGCTCCGCGACGGGACGGCGGCATACGTCGCGAATGCGCCGGCCGCACTGCACCTGTTCGAGGCCGGCGGTGCCCTCATTCCGGTCACGACGCCCGTCGCCGCGTCGCACCCGGACCTGTCGTACGTCGTCTCGCCGCACGCACACTTTGCGCGGTACAGCGCCGAGGAACTGCACAAGCTGAACAACCGGCCCTCCGAGGCGCTTCTGCGGGGGCTCATCGCGGGCGTCGGCGCGGGGCTGCGCGCGGGCGGCGTCGAGCGCGTCGCGCTGGTGAACAACTACCTGCTCTCGACCAACCTCTGGCCGCCGCTCGCGCCGC
>DASWMO010000015.1:0-2987 GCA_036399715.1 Rubricoccaceae bacterium | reverse complement strand
TACCTATGTGGCTTGACAAATTACGTCTCACAGGCGTGTACGTCTGACTGGCTTTCCAGTCTGTTCGATACTCAGTTGGGGAGTGCTCGCACTCCACCCTATACAATTTTGCTACGGCTGTCCGCGTGTCACCGATTCTTGGTGGCTATAGCGCGGGGGCCCCACCTCTTCCCATTCCGAACAGAGCCGTTAAGCCCCGCAGCGCCGATGGTACTGCCGTATGGTGGGAGAGTAGGTCGTCGCCAAGTCCCTGTAGAGCCCCCCGATGCTTTCGAGCGTCGGGGGGCTCTCTTTGTTTGTCCAGCCCATCTTCCTCCCTCACAAACAGAATGTGCCGTTACTGGAATCAACGCGAGGCGATGATCTCCACGGCATCATCTAATATCTGGCGATGCACGTCGGCTTCCGGCCCCGTTCCCTCCACGACGAGCATGCGGTCTGGAAACTGTGATGCGGTCGTCTGATAGGCTTCTGCGACCCGCTGGCGAAACGCGTCGGAGGGGTTCTCCATCCGGTCTGCGTCTCGCCTCGCCCGCCGAGCGGATGAGATCTGGAGCGACACGGTGACCAGATAGGTCCGGTCGGGCATTCGCCCTTCGGTTGCAAAGGCCGAGACAGCATCGAGGGAAGCTCCGAGGCCACGCCCGGCCCCCTGATATGCCGTCGTAGAATCGACGTACCGGTCTGCCACCACGTGGTGACCGGCACTCAGAGCCGGCTCGATTACCCCCTCGACGAGTTGCGCGCGCGCGGCCGCGAACAGCAGCGCCTCCGCCCGCGGCGTGATGTCTGACGCGGGATCCAGAAGCAGCGCCCGAATCTGCTCGCCCAACGCGGTGCCACCCGGCTCCCGCACCATTACGACCTGATGTCCGGCCTCGGACAGCGCCGCCGCCAGCAGGCGGGCCTGGGTGCTCTTGCCGGACCCGTCGATTCCTTCGAAGGAAAAGAAAAGCCCTCGGCGGGCGGGAGTGGTGCGGGAACTCATGGGGAGGTCGGGAGGGTCAAAAATCCGGGCGCCGAGCGTCGCGCCTTCATTGCATCCCCCGAGGGGGCCGCCTATACTAGCACGTCTTCTGGAGGACCCGTCTGCAATCCGGTCCGCCCGACCCATCCGCTCACGCGAGAATGTTCGACTACGAGTACGACGACGCCCAGGGCGAGGACGGTATCGACGACCTCGTCGCCTCGTACGAGGCGGCCGGGCGTGGCGAAGGCCGTGCCTTCTTCGACTCCGAGGACCTCGAGCACATCGCGACCCACTACTTCGAGAGCGGGAGGCTGGACGAGGCCCTCGCCGTCGTGGACCGCCAGATTGATCAGGCGCCCGGGTCGTCGGACCCGTGGATGCGGCGTGGCGTGCTCCTGAACCACCTCGAACGGCACCAGGAGGCGCTCGACGCCTACGACGCCGCGCTCCGCCTCAACCCGGTCGACCCCGAGACGCTCGTCAACCGCGGCATCACGCTCGATACGCTCGACCGCTCCGACGAGGCGCTCGACGACTTCGACCGCGCACTCCAGTTCGATCCGCTGGCATCGGACGCGCTGTTCAACCGCGGCATCGCCCTCGCCAAGCTGGACCGGCACGACGAGGCCCTTGAGGCCCTCCTCGAATGCGTTCGAGTGGACGATGAGCACCCCGAGGTGTGGTACGAACTCGGCTTCTGCTACGACCAGCTCGGTCGCCTCGACGACAGCGTCGATGCGTATGACCGCCAGATCGACGTCGACCCGTACGCGCAGAACGCGTGGTACAACCGCGGCATCGTCCTGAACCGCCTCGGCCGCTTCGATGAGGCCGTCTCGTCGTACGACTTCGCGGTCGCCATCGACGACGCGTTTACGTCGGCGTGGTACAACCGCGGCAACGCGCTCGCCAACCTCAACGACCCGACGGGCGCGGCCGAGAGCTACCTCAAGGTCCTCGAACACGAGGACGGCGACGCGGCGACCTACTACAACCTCGGTCTCGCCTACGATGAGACCGGCGACTACGACACGGCCGTCGAGTACTTCCGCCGCGCCGTCGCCGACGACGCCGAGTATGCCGACGCGTGGTACGGGATGGGCTGCGCGCTCGACGCCCAGAGCCACTTCGACGACGCCCTTGCCGCCTTCGACCGTGCGCTCGCACTGGAGCCGGACGAGAGCGAGTACTGGCACGCGCGTGCGGACACCGAGTACAACGCGGGCCGCCTCGCCGAGTCGCTGACGTCCTACGTCCGCGTCGTCACGCTGGACGCCGAGAACAAGGACGCGTGGCTGGACCTCGCCGAGACGCGCCTCGAAGCAGGCCTGCGCGACGAAGCGCTCGACGCGTTCGGGCAGGTCGTCCGGCTGGACCCGACCTCGTCCGAGGCACACCTTCGCCAGGCGTGGGCGCTCGCATCGGTCGGGCAGCGCGAGTCGGCCGTCCGTTCCTTCCGCCGTGCGGCCGAGCTGGACCCCAGCCGGGCGGACGAGATGCGCCGTGCGTACCCGGACCTCTGGAGCGACGCGCGCCGCGGGCAGGCCGGCGAGCGCTAACCCGTGCCGACGCGCCTCGTCGCCCTCCTCGGCGACCCCGTCGCCCACTCGGTCTCGCCGGCGATCCACGCGGCCGCTTTTGCCGCAGCCGGTTTCGATGCGGCGTACCTCGCGTGCCGCGTCGACGCGGAGCATCTTCGCGCTGCCGTCGACGGGCTGTGGGCGCTCGGCGCGCTCGGCGCCAACGTGACGATCCCGCATAAGACGGCCGTGCTCGGTCTCGCCGTGGAAGCCTCGGACGAGGCGCGGGCGGTCGGGGCGGCGAATACGCTCGTTCGAACGCCCGCCGGGTGGCGCGCCGAAAACACCGACGTCGCCGGCTTTCTGGCGCCACTTGATGCGCCTGCACTGGCCGGCCGGCCGGCCGTGGTGCTGGGCGCGGGCGGGGCGGCCCGCGCGGTCGTGTACGCCCTCGTCCGATACGTCGGGCCGTCGCGCGTGACGGTTGTGGCGCGGAC
>DASWMO010000014.1:0-5912 GCA_036399715.1 Rubricoccaceae bacterium | reverse complement strand
CGAGGCCGCCGACCGGGCGGCCGCCGCGCTCGGCCTCGGCATCGCCGGCATCACCGCGATGGGTGAGCGGGCCGCGGCCCCCTCGAGCGAGACGCGCCTCGCCGCGCCGGGCCTCGGCGCCGCGTCGGCCGCGCGGCGCGTATTCGTGCCGACGGACGGAGGGACGCTGCGCCTCGCCTGGGAGGTCGCGCTGTATCCCGCCGACCCGGCGTCGTGGGCCGTCGTCCGCATCGACGCCGCGACGGGTGCGGAGATGAGCCGGCACCGCCTCGCCGTCTTCGAGAGCGGCGAGGGGCACGCATCAGCGCCGCCCGCGCCGCCGCTCGCCCCGTTTGCCCCGCCGGCCGTCCGGGCTGCGCTCCCCGACGGCGCGTCCTACCTCGCCTTTCCACCTCCGATGCGCTCGCCGCTCGACCGCGACGGCCCTGCCACCACCGACGGCCGCACGCTGCTCGCCGACCCGGCGCTCTCCCTCGCCTCGCCGTACGGCTGGCACGACACCGACGCCCGCCCAGGACCCGAGTTCACGACCACGCGCGGCAACAACGTCCATGCCTTCCCGGACCGGGACGCGGATGGCCTGCCCGACGCCGTCGGCGTGCCCGACGGCGGTGTGTCGCTTGCGTTCGCCTCCCCGCTGGACCTCTCGGCGGGCCCGGAGACGTACACCGAAGCGGCCGTCACGAACGCGTTCGTGTGGACGAACCACGCCCACGACGTGCTCTACGGCTACGGCTTCGACCCGGCGGGGGGCAACTTCCAGGCGAACGCCTACGGCCAAGGCGGCGACCCCCGGCCCGACCCCGTCTCGGTCCTCGTGCAGAATGGAAGCGCGACGGACAACGCTTACATCGCCGTCCCGCCGGACGGTGGGAGCCCGATCCTGCTGTTGCTCGAAGGCACGCGGACGACGCCCCGGCGTGACGTTGCCTTCGACCACGAGGTCGTCCTCCACGAGTACGCGCACGGCCTGACCGCACGTCTCACCGGCGGGCCGCGTACGACGGAGTGCCTCGGGATTGGAGCAGAGGACCAAGGCCTCGCCGAAGGCTGGAGCGACTGGTACGCCCTTGTTATCACGATGCACCCTGGCGACACACGCACCACGTCCCGGGGGTACAGCGCGTACAGTTCGGGCGACCCGCTCGGCGTCCGTCCGGTGCCCTACTCGACCCTCTTTGCTACGAACGACCTCACCTATGGCCGGACGGTCTCGCTGCCGGGCCGCCACTCGGTCGGTACCGTCTGGGCAACCGTCCTGTGGGAGGTCACGTGGGACCTCATCGACGCCTACGGATTCGACCCCGACTTAGCAGACGCCGACGGCACGGCCGGGAATCAGATCGCGCTGAGTCTCGTCACTGAGGCACTGCGTCTGCAGCCGTGCCGCCCGGGCTTCGTCGCCGCCCGCAACGCGATTCTCTACGCGGACCAACTGCTCTACGGGAACGCACACTACGGCCTGCTCCAGAGAGCCTTCGCGCGGCGGGGCCTCGGGCGCGGGGCCTCGCAAGGATCGTCGGCCGTCAACACCGACAACGTCGAGTCATTTGCCGTCGAGACCGGCCCGGTCGATCTCGTGCCGCCGGGGCCTGTCGTCAGCCTCACCGCGTCGGTGCTGTCGCCATTCTCGGTGCTCCTCCAGTTTGTGGTCCCGGGCGACGACGGCGCCGTGGGCACCGCAGCAGCCTACGACGTGCGGATGTCGCGCGTGGCGTTCGGATCGGTCGCCGACGTCGACCGGGCGCCCCGGGCGTCGGGGCTCGCGGACCCTTACCCGGCTGGCACGAGCCAGACCCTCACGGTGCCCGTCCCCGGTGCTGGTGGGCGGTTGCACCTCGCGGTACGGGCCCTCGACGAGGTGGGCAACCTCTCCTGGTACGAGACCGTGAGCCTCGACATGCCTGGCGTTCCGCCCGGGACTCCAACTCCCCCCCCACCGCCGCCTCCGCCAACCCCTCGGATCCAGGCCGCGACCGACGACGTGCGCGTTTTGACAGGCGACAGCGGGACGGCGTCCGGACAGTTCCGCCTTCGCAACGGGGGCGCGCGTGAGCAGCAGGTCCATGTCGAGGTCACCGGCGAGTACGAGTTAGGCAACAGGCCCTTTGTTACCCGGCAGATCCTCGCCCACACGCCTGAGGATCCGTACGCGACGCTCGGCGCGGCCGGCCGCGCACTCACAGCGTGGACGCCGCTCGAGCCAGGCACGCGGGAGCCCGAAGACGCCGGCTTTGCCGATGTCCAGCTTCCCTTTTCGTTTCCGTTCGGAGGCCGTGTCTTTACGTCCGTCCGCGTCTACACCGACGGGTTCGTGAGCTTCGTCCCGGGCAGCCTGCCCTCTGGTGGCGTGAGCCAGATCTATGTGCCCAACCCGACCCTTCCCAACGGGATCGTCGCGCCGTTCAAGACTGACCTTGCCCCTGGACCGGGCGGCCAGGTCCTCACGGGGACGCTGCCGGACGGGCGGTTCGTCGTCGAGTACCGAGAGATGCAGGTCCTCACAGCCCCAGGCTCCCCCCCGGTCTCGTTTCTGGCGACGTTCTCGCCGGCGGGAGAGATTCGGATGGCCTACGACCACCTCGTGCCCGGCTTCGCTGAATTCCTCGCCGGAGTCGAGGCAGTGGATGGGGAGGACGCGTTCGTCACGGGTCGCGTCGCGTCCAACTCGACGCTCGTCCTCGTGGACCCGGCCGGCATGCTGTCAGTGACGCCCATGCAGTCCGTCGTGGCCTCCGGCGGCCAACTCGATCTGACCGTCGAGGCCCACACCGACCGCCTTCTGCCCGGCCTGTATGGCGCGCGGGCGTACGTCACCTCGCACGAGCCGGTCGAGGGTGTCACCGAGCGGCTGATCCTACCAGTCTGGATCGAGGTCGTCGCCCGGAGCGCAACCCCGCCCCCTGCGGAGCCTCCCACCGAGGCGCCTGGCGAGCCGGCTGAACTCGCCCTTCGGCCCGTTCAGCCTAACCCGGCACGAGGCCCAACGAACATCGCATACAGCATCCCCGAGGCCGTCCCGGTCCGCCTCGCCGTGTACGACGCCCGCGGGCGCGAAGTCGCTGTCCTCGCCGACGGCGTGCCCGAGGCCGGTTGGCACGACACCGTGTGGACGCCCGGCCCCGCTGCCGCGGGCCTGTACGTCGTCCGCCTCGTCGCCGGAAGCGAGGTGCGGACGACGACCGTCGTCGTCGTCCGGTAGCGCCTCGGCGTCAGCCGCCGTAGCCGAAGAGACCCATGAACTTGGTCGCGAACGGGACCGAGCCCTTCATCTTGACCTTGCCCGTCATCATCGCCATCATCGGGTTGAGCTCGCCGTTCTCGACCGCCAGCCAGTTGTCGGCGTCGGCCGTGAGCGTCAGGGTCGGGTCGACCGTCGGCACGCCCTCCTCGACCGTCAGTTCGCCGTCGTGGACGTACAGCGTGAGGTCGCGCGCGTTGGCGCCCGTGAGGTTCATGTGGACCCGGTCGTCCATGCCCTTCGCCTTGTCGGCGTGGAAGCGCGTGGGGTACGAGGCGAGAACGTCGTCGATGGAGGTGTAGCGGGCCATGGGCGGAAGCGGGGGAAGGGGAGAGCCCGGCCAACGGCCACAGCGGGCCTCGGGGTCCCGGGCGGGCTCGGCGGACAGTCCGATCTTGCCTGCCGACCTACCCCCGCGCCGGCATGCTCTTCTCGGACGTCATCGGACAAGACCGCGCGACGGGCGTGCTCGCGCACGCGCTCGCCTCGGGGCGCGTCGCGCACGCGTACCTGCTCCACGGGCCACCCGGCAGCGGCACGCGCGCCGCTGCCCTCGCCTTCGGGCAGGCCCTTCTGTGCGAGCGCCGCGGCGACACCGGCGACCGCGCCTGCGGCGTGTGCTCGGCGTGCGAGCGCTCCGCCCGGCTCGTCCATCCGGACCTCCACGTCTACCTGCCGTTCCCCAAGACGAGCCCGCAGGCGACCCGCGACGACCGCCCCGCAGACTACACCGAGCGCCTCGCAGCGCTCGCGGCCGACCCCTACGCGGCGACCGACTACCGCGCCCGCGCCAAGCTCGGCGACGCCGCGCCGTCGACGAAGCCCGTCGAGCACCGCCGAATCCCGATGGGGCCCGATGAGGGGCTGGAGCGCGACATGCGCTACGTGCCCGTCGAGGGCCACCGGACGGTCGGTGTGCTCGTGGACGCCGAGCGGATGCGCGTGGAGGCGGCCAACTCGGTCCTGAAGCTGCTCGAAGAGCCCGGCCCGTCGACGGTCCTGATCCTGACAGCCGAGCGCCTCGACGCCGTGCTGCCGACGATCCTCTCGCGCTGCCAGCAGGTCCGCTTCGACCCGCTCGCGCCCGAGGCCGTCGAGGCCGCGCTCGCCCGCCGCGGCGTCGACGCGCCGCGCGCGGCGTTCGTCGCCCGCATGGCGGACGGCTCGTTCACGCGCGCGCTCGACCTCGTTTCGTCCGAGGCGCTCGCCGAGCACCGCGCGCTCGCGCTCACGTTTCTGCGGGCGGCGTACTCGGGTCGCCCCGAGCGCCTCGCGCCCGTCGTGGACGCGGCGGCGGGCCTCGGCCGCGAGCCCGTCCGGCAGTGGCTCGGCCTCGTCCTCACGTGGATCCGCGACCTCGTCCTCGCCCGCGCCGCCGGTCCGGCCGGGATGGCCGAGTCGGGCATCGTCAACGTGGACCAGGCGGCCGAGATCGGCGCGTTCGTCGCTCACCTGCCCGACGCCGACCTCGGCGCGATGGCGGGTCTCGTCGAGCAGGCGGCTGCCGCGCTCGCGGCCAACGCGTCGCCCGCGCTCGCCCTCGCCGTCCTCGGCCACGCCCTCGCCGAGGCGATGCGCGGACGCGGCGAAGGCCTGCTCGTCACGCCGCTCGACGTCGCCGGCTGACGCCTGCAAAACCACCGGACGCGCCGCTCGAACAGGTCGGGCGGCGCGTCCGGCGGCAGGTTCGCACCGAGGGTGCTAGAACTGGAACACGACCCACACGCCGAGCCCGACGAGGGCAGCGGCAGCGGACATGACGGGGATCAGACGGTTCATCGCGGTGGTGGGCGAAAGGAACGGGGGGAATTCCTCGGGTCAAGAACCGGTGAACCGGAACAAAACCTGCTCTGAAGGTAGGTGCGTCGTGGGTGCAGGGCAACCCGAATGGCCCTCAGGCTCGATTAAAGTTCAGGGAATGCCCCATCTGAGCTTCAGGAACGGTCCGGATCGGGGCGAGGCTGGGTTTGATCCGTCCCCGGACCGTGTGACACCCCTGCGCCGAGGGGCCTGAGAGCCGCCCGAACACGGAGCGGAATTCACCGGGTACCTGGAGGTCTGCATCCATCTTGCCGCACCCCGCTCCTGCACTGTCGGCTAAGCCCGAACCCATGCGCTGCCTGCTCGCCTTTCTCGTCCTCAGCGTCGCCTCGGCGTCGGCGGCCCCACGCCCTTCCGTCCCGGCCGCCCGCGCCGTCGTCGCGGACGGCGCGGCGGTGACGTCGGGTCATCCCGAGGCGACGGCCGTCGGGATCGCCGTGCTTCGCGAGGGCGGCAACGCCGTCGATGCGGCGGTCGCGACGGCGTTCGCCCTCGCCGCTGTGCTCCCGGACGCGGGCAACCTCGGCGGCGGCGGCTTTCTCGTCCTCCGCCGCGCGGACGGGACGGCAACGTCGTGGGACTTCCGCGAGACGGCGCCGGCGGCGGCCACGCGCAGCCTCTTTCTCGGGCCCGACGGCCTGCCCGTCCCCGAGCGCTCGACGAAAGGCCATCTCGCCGCTGGCGTCCCCGGCTCGGTCGCCGGGCTGATTGCCGCGCACACGGCCGGTGGACGTCTGCCATTCGCCCGCTTGGTCGAGCCCGCGATTCGCCTCGCCCGCGGCCACACGCTCACGTTCCGAACGGCCAACCTCCTCAACCGATACCGCGCGGACTTCGAAAGCTTCGACGC
>DASWMO010000013.1:0-12766 GCA_036399715.1 Rubricoccaceae bacterium | reverse complement strand
CAGGTCGATCTTGCCGAGCACGGTCGTGCCCGTCAGCGCGTAGCGGTCGGCGCGGACGATGCCCGAGGCGTCGGCCTCGGGGCCCTGGTCGACGTCCTCGGCCGGGGGCGCATCGGCCGGCGGCGCCGTTTCGAGAGCCGGTTCGTCGGCGGTCGGGGCGGGCGTCTCGGCCGGCGCCTCTGCGACAGGCTCTACGGCGGGAACGTCAGCCGCGGGAGCGTCCGCGACGGCCGTCTCGGCGACGGGGGCTGCGGGCGCCTCCACGACCGGCTCGGCGGTGGGTGCGTCGGTGACTGGCTCCGGGGCGACGACGGGCTCCGGCGCGGCAGGAGCGACGGCGATGGGCGCGGGCGCTTCGGCGACGGGCTCAGGAGCCGGGGCCTCGACCACCACGGGTGCCGGGGCCTCGACGACGGGCTCCGGTGCGGTGACCGGCTCGGGCGCCGACGCCTCGGCCTCGTCGGCCGCGATCTGGGCGCGGAGTTCGCGCACGCGCGCCTTCGCCTCGGCGTCGTCCGAGTACGTCTCGACGAGCGTCGCGTACATCGCCGGCTCGAGGCGGGCATTGACGTCGCCCGCGGCGAGCTTGGCGTCGAGTTCGAAGCCGCGCTCGCGGAGCGTGTCCACGATCGTGTCGGCCGCGACGTTCAGCTCGCGGAGAACCTGGAAAAGACGGACGCCGGCGGGTTTGGCCGGTCGCTTGCGCGTGAGCATAAAATGCGGGGTGGCCGGCAGGACCGGCAGGGTAAAAGCAAAGACGGCAGCGCCCGAAGACTACGACGCGGCCGGACGGTCTGTACGGTCAGACGCGCCAGAATCGGCATCGGTGCCCGGATCGGCGGCATCGGACGGCGAAGAATCTGCGCCCGGCGCCGCCTCGGCCGGTGCATCGCCCGTGGCCGCGTCGGTGTCGGCGGATGTCGCGGCGGGTGCGAGGGGATCGTCGAGCGTGATCGCCGGCAGGGCGGCGCCCGAGAACTCGGCCTTCATGAGGAAGACGATCTTCTGCGCCGTCTCCTCGGGGAGGTCGGTCCGGCGGGCGAGTTCGGCCGGCTGCAGTTCGAGGACCGCCTTGGCCGTGTCGCAGCCGATGTCCTTGAGGCGCCGGATGATCTCGGCCGGGATGGCGTCCGAGAACTCCTCGATGTCCACGTCCTCCTCGTCGGACTTGATGTTGCGGTACACGTCGAGCTCGTAGCCCGTCAGCATCGACGCGAGGCGGATGTTCTGGCCGCCGCGGCCGATGGCCATCGAGACCTCGTCGGCGGGGACCGTCACACGGGCGCGCGGCGGGTTCAGCTCGGGGTGCAGCTCGACCGCGATCGGGTGGGCCGGCGCGAGCGCGCGCTTGATGTACTCGATCGGGTCCGACGTCCACGGCACGACATCGATGTTCTCGCCCTGCAGCTCCCGCACGACGGCGTGGATGCGCGAGCCCTTGACACCGACGCACGCCCCGACGGGGTCGATGCGCTCGTCGTGCGAGACCACGGCCATCTTGGCGCGCTCGCCGGGCAGGCGGACGATCTTCTTGATCTCGATGATGCCGTCGTAGATCTCGGGCACTTCGAGTTCGAAGAGGCGCTCGATGAAGACCGGGGCGGTGCGCGAGATGAGCACCTGCGGCGTGGCGCCCTCGTCGCGGACGACCTCGCGGACGACCGCGCGGAGCATCGCGCCCTTCATGTAGCGGTCCTTCGGGATCTGGTCCTGCCGCAGCAGGATCAACTCCGCCTTGTTGTGCAGCACGAGCACCTCCTTGCGGCGCGTCTGGTACACCTCGCCGACGACGATCTCGCCTTCGAGCTCGGAGTACTCGCGGAACGTGTTGTCCTTCTCGATGTCGCGGATGCGCTGCCGGAACGTCTGGAGGGCGGTCTGGACGGCGCGCCGGCCGAAGTCCTCGACGCGGATCGTCTCGGCGACCTGGTCCCCGACGACGTAGTCCTCCTCGATGGCGAGCGCGTCGGACTCCTCGATCTGCAGAACCGGGTCCTCAAGGTCGAAGTCCTCGACGACCTCGCGGACGTGCATGATCTGATAGTCCCCGTTGTCCGGGTTGAAGACGATCTGGAACGCCTCGGCGTCGTCAGCGCCGTAGCGCTTCTTGATCATCGCGCGGAACACGTCCTCGATGATGACCTGGAGCGTGTCGCGGTCGATTTCCTTCTCGCGCGCGATCTCGGCGAACGAGGAGACGAGGACGGTGCTCTGCATGGGGTCGGGGAGTCGAGTCGGGAGAGGGGATTACCAGGGGAGCACGACGAGCGCCTCGCGCAGCCGCGCGACGGGCACCACGACCGGCTCGCCGGTGGCGGGCTGGATCGTGATCGCGTCGGGCGTGGCGGCGGTGAGGGTGCCGGTCGTCTCGATGTCGGCGACAGGTCCGGGTTCACCCGGAGGCTCGGCGCCGTCGTCCGCGGCGGGCTCGGGCGCGTAGCGGACGCGCAGCGTCCGGCCGACGTGCTTCGGGTACTGCCGGACGTCCGAGAGCGGGCGGTCCGCGCCGGGCGTGGACACGTCGAGGCGGTAGTGCCCCGCGATCGGGTCCTCGATGTCCAGCAGGACGTTGAGGCGCCGCGTGAGGCCCGCGAGGTCGTCGATGCCGCCCTCGTCGCCGTCGGCGAACACCTCCACGATGCGGCTGCCGGGGTGGCCCTTCACCCGCACGCCGACGATGTACAGTCCGCTCGCGACGGACGCCTCCTCGGCGAGCGCGCGGATGCGGTCTTCGAGCGTGCGCACCGGCGATGGCACGGCGGGCAGCTCGGAGTCGGGCAGGGTCGGGTCGTCGGACACGGGGCGTGGACGGCGGGGCGGGAGACGAAAAACGCCCGTTCTGGCGGAACGGGCGTCGGACGGTGCGGGGCGGGGATGAAACCCGCGGGGCGCGCCGAAGGACAGAGGGGCCTGCTCCGCAGGCGGGGCCGGCGCAGCGCCGGAGGGGTCCGGAGCCGAGCAGGCGTCCGCAAACTACGCCCGACCGGCATCCGGAATCAATTGCCGCAGCGCCTCGGGACGCACACGGATCTCTCCTGAAAGCGTGTGAGACGCCCTCAGGGGCGCTTCACGCCTTTCTCTTGCGCCGCGTGCGGTCGGCACGGGCCGTGTTGCACTAGCGCGCGACCGTCAGGCGGACGCTTCGCACCGTCCCGCCCGCGAGCAGGCGCGCGGTGTAGACGCCGGGCGTGAGTCCGGACACGTCGGCGCTGACGGTCTGGTCTCCCCTCCCGGCGGTGCCATCGTACGCGACGGCGACCTCGCGGCCGAGCACGTCGGCGAGCACGAGGCGCGCCGGGCCCGGGGCGGCGAGGTGGAACGCGAGGCGTACGGTTCCACGGGCCGGGTTCGGGCCTGCGAGTCGGACGAGCGTCTCCCCTGCCTCCGGCGCATCGGCTGCCGCGACGGCCCCGGTGTTGTCGTAAAGGAAGATCAGGTCGTCGACCTCGTCGACGCCCGTCATGTCGAGGTCGCCGTCGTCGTCGCGGTCGTGCAGGGTCATGCAGGACGCGCGGCCGGAGACGGGGAACAGGCGCCGCGGCGCGAACTGCCGTCCGGGGCGCGTCTCGAAGAGGGCATAGTCACGCGAGCCGTAGTTGCTCGACACCACGTCGAGGTCGCCGTCGCCGTCGAGGTCGCCGAGGTCGATGGCGACGAGAAAGTTGCCGGCGAGCAACTCGGTCGTGCCCGAGAAGCCGCCGGCGCCGTCGCCCCACCCGATCTGGACGACGCCCGCGTACGAGCCCGCGACGGCGATGTCGGCGTGGCCGTCGCGGTCGATGTCGCCGGCGGCGATCATCCACGGCGAGCCCGTGAAGGCGATCCGGCCGGCTGGGACGAACGAGCCCGCGCCGTCGTTGCGGAGCACGAGCAGCGCCTGCGCCTCGAAGTCTCCCACGACGGCGTCGAGGCGGCCGTCCCCGTCCATGTCGGCAATTGCGAGCGCGTGCGGCTCGATGTTGCCCGCGGGAATCGGGATGGCCGCGCCGAACGTGCCGTCGGCCAGTCCGTGGAGGACGGTCACAGTGCGCGCGCTGCGGTTGCCGGTGACGAGGTCGTCGTGCCCGTCGCCGTCGACATCGACCGAGGCGATGGCACGGACGGTCTGGCCCGAGAGGTACGACGCTGCCTGCGGGAAGCCGCCCGCGCCGTCGCCGAGGAGCACGCTCACGCGGTTGCTGCCGACGTTGGCGACGGCGAGGTCCATGTGGCCGTCGCTGTTGAAGTCGCCCCCTTCGAGCGGGCTCGGGACCGAGCCCTGCGGGAGGGGAACGACGGTGAACGCGCCGAAGCGGCCGGCGGCGTTGCCGAGGAAGGCGCGCACGTCGTTCGTCGCCTCGTTGGTGACGACGAAGTCGGGGAAGCGGTCGCCGTTGAGGTCCATCGAGACGCCGCCGTAGGTGACGATGTTGGCCTCGCCGGGGCGGCGGATCGGCACGCGGGCGACCTCGGGGAAGGCGAGCGAGCCCGGACCGGCGGCGGCCCAGAACGTCAGCCCCCCGGCACCGATGCTTGCGCCGGTCGCGGCGCGCAGGCCGCGCCCCACCTGGACCGTCACGGCCTCGCCGGCCTGGAACGGCCGCGCGGGCGTGAACGTGACCGTCCGGCGGTCCACGCTCAGCCCGACCGCGCCGGGCACGGGCCCGCTCCACCGGCCCGCCACGCGGACCGTCGCGGGCGTGACGGTCGCCGGATCGAGCACGTCGGTGAACGTCAGGCGGACCGGCGCCGAGCGCGGCGCCGCGACGGCGTTGTTGGCCGGCACGGACGACGCGAGGGCGAGCGACTGGGCGGACGCGGCCGGGGCGGCGGACAGGAGGAGGACGAGAAGCGCGAGGCGGGGCATCGGGGCGGGGTGGGATCGCGCCCGAGTATCGGCCGGCCCGACTCTGCGGTAACAGCTGGCCGGTTAGCCGCGAAACGCAGCACGGCAGCGGTGTGGGGCAACGTAGGCGCCACCGGTGGAGCGGAGCAAGGAGCCCATTCGTTTCGTCGGCTAGAGCGGCGAGTTAGGCGTACGGTGGTCCGACTTCACCGGCCCAGCGCTCCCCCGACCATGTAGAAGGACCCGTCGCGCCGGTCCACGAGTACGTGCTCAGAAGCCGGCTCCCGCTGCAGCCGCGTCGTGTCTGGCCCGCTCACGACCTCCACGTTCACGCCGGCCCCTCCACCTGTCCGCCAGAACGCTGCCGTGAAGTCGCCCGGCAGGACGACTACCTCGTACGGTGTCGTACCGCTCACGCGAGTGACGGGGGAGCGGGTGGGCTCGGCGGGGCCGATCACGGTGCCAGCAATGGCCACGGGCTCCCCCGTGGTGGAGACGACGCGGAGGGTCACGACGTCGTCGGAGACTCCGGCAGAGAACGCCGGGAGGGCGACGAGGGGGAGGGCCAGTGCCGCGAGGTAAGCGTATCGCTTCATGAGGATGGGGAGAAGGCGCCCCGCATCTACGCGCCGCCGCCTGTGTTCAGTACGCTGCGCCGCCACGCGAGTACGCCTAACATGTAGCGGCTCAGCGGCAGCACGAACACCGCCAAGGTTCACCGAGGCAAAGTGGACGCCGACCCTGGGCCGAGCAACGAGGCCGGCCGTGCTGTCCGCTGCAGACGCGGGTTCTGCCGCAACGGGGCCAGCGCACAAACCGCTACATCCGGGACTGCGAGGCCTCAATGGCTGCGACGAACTCCGCAGGACGCTCCGGCGTCACGACGACAACGTCGTGGCCGAGGCGCAACACCACAGCGTTGGCTGGGTCCGTCGCGTAGGCCCGGTACGGACCCAGAAACGCATTTCGGAAGTGCCCGACGAACCCGAAGAGGCCGCCGATGCCAAACGTCCGCACGGACCCGAGCGTGGCACCGGGAGAGTAGTCGGCGCTTGTAATGATGCCGAGGTCGAACCGGCTGGCCCAGCCGAGCCGGTGAACGAGAAGCTGGCCTCCGATGACGCTGTACCCTCGCACGGACAGCGCCGCGCAGAGCACCAGCACGCCCACGATGGCGGCAGAGCCAATCGGGTCGGTCTGCGTCGCCACGTAAAGCAAGAATCCTCCGAAGGCGACCGTCAGAAGCTTGAGCTTCAGGCTCCACGGTGCGGCAAAGTGCTGAGGCATAGGAGCCGCCCTGTGGGCTTGGGGCAAGGAGGTTGATCCTTACTGCTGGCGACGAGGGGAGTTGCGGCAGAACTACTACTTGAGCGGCGGGGACGCCACATAACGGGCGAGGAGCGCCCGAACGCGAGCGGAAAGTAATCCGCATCCCTTTCTCTGGACCTGCGCTCACCCGTCCGCGCCACACGTCGCCACGTTCCCGGACTAGGGACGACCGTCCGCGACGCTCGGAGCCCCGTCCCTGAGCCGCGGAGCCCCGTCCGCGCACCGCGGACGCCCGTCCATGGAGCGCGGAGCGCCGTTCCCGATCCCCGGACCGTCGGTCCCGGAGCGCGGAGCGTCGGACCCACCCCGGGGACGGCGTTCGGCCGGCACACGTCCTGCGGTTCGGGGAGATCGGGCCGTCTACATTCGCCCGACCCTCTCTCCCTCCGCTCCCCATGGCAACCTCCGTCCCCCGCTCCTCCGCCAGCCTCGCCGACGCCATCGACACGTTCGTCGCCGCCCTCGGCGGCGCGGGCAAGGACGCCGGCGGCCTCCCGCCCGACACCTTCGCCGACCTCACGGGCCGGGCGGCCACGCTCCGCGAGGCGCTCGGCGCCCGCGCCACGGCCGAGAAGGCGTTTCGGGCCGCCATCAAGACCGCCGAGACGGCCCACGACGCCGCCGAGGACGCCTTCCGCCCCGCCCGCCGGCAGGCCAACAACCACGCCGGCATGACGGACGCGCTCCGCGCCGCGGCTGGTCTCGGCGCGCCCGTCGGGCAGGGCGGGCCGGGCGCGATGCCTGCCATCACGGATCTCACGGCCGTCCCGCGTCCCTCGGGATCGGTCTTTCTGGACTGGTCCGGTCCGAGCGGCGGGTCCCTCCGCTACGAGGTTTTCGAGGCCGCCCTCGGCGCGGCCAGCAGCACGGCCGGCGGCACGTGGCGCCTCGTCGGCTCCGCCTCGGCGACGGACTTCACGGTCCGCGACGCCGTGCCGGGCGCGCGCTCGGCGTACCGCGTCGAGGCCGTCCGCGGCGAGCGGCGCGGCGAGCCGTCCAACGAGGCCGCCGTCTACGCCTAGCGCGTTACGAGCCGGGCCAACCCCGCCGGCCGTTCCCGCCCCGGTCCGGGTATCCCGGCCTCGGGAGTTGTCGAGCATCCTGCGGGACCTGCCGAGCGGCGGGGGTTCGGAGGCGCAACCGCCGCCGCGTCACCGCGTAGCCGGCCGCTCACCCCCCGCCGCCCCGTGCCCGACACCCCCGCCGTCCGCGCCGAGGCGCTCGCCAAGACCTACGGCGGGAAGCGGCCCGTCACCGCCCTTCACCCGCTCACGATGACCGTCGCGGCCGGCGAGACGTTCGGCCTGCTCGGGCCCAACGGGGCGGGCAAGACGACGTTCGTGAAGCTCCTCCTCGGCCTCGTGAAGCCGACCGGCGGCGCGGCCGAGATTCTCGGCGTGGACGTGTCCCGCCCCGAGGCGCGCGTCCCGACGGGCTTTCTGCCCGAGGGCCACCGCTTCCCGCCGTTCCTCACCGGCCGCGAGGCGCTCGACGTGCTCGCGCGCATCCACGGAGTCTCGCCCGCGGACCGGGCCGCACGCGCGCCGGACCTGCTCGACCGCGTCCGTCTGAGTGACGCCGCCGACCGCCGCGTCGGGACGTACTCGAAGGGCATGCTCCAGCGCCTCGGCATCGCGCAGGCGCTCATGAACCGCCCCCGCGTCGTCTTCCTCGACGAGCCGACCGACGGCGTCGACCCGGTCGGGCGGCGCGAGATCCGCGACCTTATCGAGAGCCTCCGCGGCGAGGGCGTGACGGTCTTTCTGAACTCGCACCTGCTGAGCGAGGTCGAGCGCGTCTGCACGCGCGTCGCGATCCTGGACCGCGGGCGCGTCGTGCGCGACGGCTCCGTCGAGGCGCTGACGCGGCAGGGCCGCGCGTGGCGCCTCCGCTCGACGCCCGTGCCCTCGGACCTCGCCGCCCGACTCGGGCTCGACCCGGACCCCGCCGAGCCACCGGCCGAGGCCGCCGACGCAGTTCTGGTCCGGAGCGTGCTCACCGTCCCCGACCGCGCCTCGCTCAACGCCGCGCTCGACGCGCTCCGCGCGGCCGGCGTCGAGGTCGACGCCGTCGAGCCGCTGCGGCAGTCGCTCGAAGACCTCTTCGTCGACGTCGTGACGCACCCCGACGCGGCGCCCTCCTTTTCCGCGCCCGCCGAGGCGCCTGCCCGATGACCGGACTGCTCCTCCTCACGCTCCGCGAGTTGCGCGCGCGCAAGGTCATCGTCGGCCTGTTCGTCGTCGCGACGGCCGTCTGGCTCACGCTCTCGCTCGCGCTCCAGCTCGACGTCGTCGACGGGTCGCTCGCCGGGGCGCGCCTCTTCGGCGAGACCATCCGGGACGAGGCCGCGACCGACTCGCTCGACGCCGAGGCGTCCCTCAAGGCAGCCATCAAGGCGGCCGGCGACTCTGCCGCCTCGGTACCCGACTCGCTCGCGGTCGATTCGCGCGTCGCGACGGCGGACTCGGGCGTCTCGGCCGGGACCGCGGCGGTCGGTGCGTCTGGCGACGACGGCCCCGAACCGATGCCCGGGTCGCTGGACAGCCTCAACCCGCTCCAGGCCCTCGTCTTCGGCGCCCAGGCGTTCGCCTCCGGCGCGGCATACTGGGTGGGCATCCTGCTGTGCCTCTTCGCGACCGGCGGCCTCGTCGCGGGCCTCGTCGAGCCGGGGCAGGCGGACCTGCTGCTGTCCAAGCCGCTCTCGCGGAGCGCCGTCCTCGCCGGGCGCCTCGCGGGCGTCGGCGTGGTCACGCTGGCCCTGCTGACGTACCTCCTCGGCGCCGTGTGGATCGTGATGGCTGTCAAGACGGGCTTCTGGAACCCGCGCTTCCTGCTCGCCATCCCGGCCGTGTGGGCGATGTTCGCCGTCCTCTACGGCGTCGTGACGCTCGCGAGCGTGTGGAGCGGGTCGGGGCCGCTCGCGCTCGTCGTGACGCTCGGGCTCGTCTTTACGACGCTCGTGCTCGCGATCCCCGGCCTGCCGCTCGCCGTCAACGCGACCGTCCGCCCGGTCGTGTCCGGCCTCGGGGCCGTCCTGCCGCGCTTCGCGACCGTCGGGGCCAATCTGGTGCCGCACCTCGCGGCCGGCGCGGGCCTCGCGACGCTCACCGGCGAGACCGACGACGAGGCAGAGCCGGACGAGGCAGAAACCGACGAGGCAGACGGGGCGCAACCCGGACCGCCGAGCCTCGTAGCCGACACCGTGCCGCTCCTGACGTCGCTCCTGTTCGGGGCCGTCTGCTACGCCGCCGCCTTCGCCCTCTTCCACCGCCGGGACGCGTGACGCCCCGCCCTTCCGCCCCGCCGATGTTCCGCTTTCTCTCCCCTGGCGCCCTCACCGCGGTCGCGGTCGGCGTCGCCTCTCTCGCCGCGTCGGGCTGCGAGAACTCTGTCGCCGCGCCTGGCGTCGGCGCCTCGCTCCAGACGACCGAGGCCCTCGCCGTCCTCCCACCCGACGCCGACGTCGTCGGCATGATGGACCTCGCGGCGGCGCGTCAGTCGGACGCCCTCTCGGCGGTCACCGGCGGCGCGGGCCTCCAGATGCTCTCGCCCGGCGGCTCGGCCGAGTTCGACGCCTTCGTCCGCCAGACCGGCTTCGACCCCGGCCGCGACCTCGACCGCGTCTACCTCGCCGCCCCGGCCGGCGCGCAGTCCGCCACGGCCGGCCGCGCCGCCTTCGTCGGCTACGGCCGCTTCTCGCGCGAGCGCGTCGAGCGCTTTCTCGCGACGCAGACCGAGCACCCGCTCACAACGACCGACGTCGACGGCGTTGCGATGTACCTCTCGACTGAAGACGGCGAGACGATGGGCGTCGCGTTCCCCAACGACCAAATGGTCCTCGCGGGCGACGAGGCGACCGTCCGCCAGATGCTCGCCCGCATCGGCGGGTCCGGCTCGGCCCCCTCGGCCGACCTCCAGGCGCTCCTCGACCGCGTCGCCTTCCCGGACGGCGCCTGGTTCGTCGCCCGCCACCTCGACACCGCCGACGCTCCCACAGGCGACGACAACCCAGCCGCGCTCGCGGCGCGTCTCTCCGAGGGCGTCGCGGTCTCGATGGACTTCGGCCGCGACGGCGTGCCTGTCCGCGCCTTCGTCCAGTCCACGCAGCCCGCGGACCTCGCCGACGTCCTCCGCGGCGGCGTCTCGGCCGCCCGCGTCGGTGCGGCCGACGAGCCGAGCTTTCTCAGCGCCCTCGACGCCGTCGAGGTCGACGAGGTGACCGGCGGCGTGACCGTCGAGGCCTTCCTCCCGACGGCCCTGCTCGCCGAGATGCACGCCGACCGCCAGCCGTAACCGTCTAGCCCGTTCTGACGGCACAGTGCGCCGCCCCGCCGCACTGTGCCGGCGGGGCGGCGCGTAGGTTTGGGGCGTCCGCCGCCCGCCCCGATGCCCCACCGAATGCTCCGCCGAACGGCCCTCTTCGTGCTCCTCGCAGGCGCCCTCGCGCCGGCCGCCGGCGCTCAGACGCTCCTCGCCCGCTTCGACACCCTCGTGACGCGGTTCGAGCTGCCCAACGGCATGACGTTCCTCGTCGTCCCGCGCCGCGACGCGCCCGTCGTCTCGTTCTTTACCTACGCCGACGTGGGGTCCGTCGACGAGCCCATCGGACAGTCGGGCGTGGCCCACATGTTCGAGCACATGGCCTTCAAGGGCACCACGAGCCTCGGCACGACCGACCTCCCGGCCGAGCTCGCTGCGATGCAAGCCGAGGACGCCGCCTTCGCCCGCCTCCGACAGGCCCGCGACGCCGCCCCGTCCGGAACCGAACCCGACGTGACGGCACTCGACGCCGCATTCGCCGCCGCCCGCGACTCCGCCGCGCAGTACGTCGACGACGCCGCCTTCGACCGTCTCCTCGACGCCTCGGGCGCCGTCGGGGTCAACGCCTTCACATCGGCCGACCAGACGGGCTACTTCTACTCGCTCCCCGCCAACAAGGCCGAGCTGTGGTTCGCGACCGAGGCCGACCGCTTCGTCCGCCCCGTCCTCCGCGAGTTCTACCAGGAGCGCGACGTCGTGATCGAGGAGCGCCGCCTCCGCACGGACTCGCGCCCGACCGGCCGTCTCTTCGAGGACTTTCTCACGACGGCCTTCAAGGCGCACCCGTACGGCCGCCCGACCATCGGCTACATCTCGGACCTCCAGGCGCTCTCGCGCGCCGAGGCGCAGGCCTTCTTCGACGCCCACTACAGCGTCTCCAACCTCACCGTCGCCATCGTCGGCGACGTCGACGTGGCGGAGATGCAGCGCCTCGCGACGCTCTACTTCGGGTCCGTCCCGAGGGGCCCGACGCCCGCGCGCATCCCGACCGTCGAGCCGGTCCAGCTCGGCGAGCGCCGCGTAACGCTCCTCGACCGCGCGCAGCCCTACCTCCTGATGGGCTACCACCGCCCCGCCGGCACGCACCCGGACGCAGCCGTCTATACCGTCCTCGCGGACGTGCTCGACGCCGGCCGCACGAGCCGCTTCTACCGCGGCCTCGTCGAGACGCAGCGCGCCGCCGGGACGGGCGTCTACGAGGCGTTCCCGGGCGAGAAGTACCCCGGCCTGTTCGTCGTCATCGCCGTCCCCTCCCCGGGCGTCGACCCCGACTCGCTCGAAGCCGATGTGACGGCTCAGCTCGACCGCGTCGCGACCGATGGCGTGACCGACGAGGAACTGACGCGCGCCAAGACGCGCGCCCGCGCCGGCCTCGTCGCCGCCCTCACCGACAACGACGGCCTCGCAAGTGCCCTCGCCGAAGCCGAAGCGCTCGGCGGCGACTGGCGCTCCCTCTTCCGCGACATCGACGCCCTCGACGCCGTCACGGCCGACGATGTCCGACGCGTCGCCGCAGCCACGTTCACGCGCGCCAACCGGACCGTCGCGACGCTCCGCACGGGCGGCTGATCCGCACCGCCCGCCGCGCCTGGTTTCTCCTCCACCTGAACGTCCCGATGCCGATTCGACTCTCTGCGCTCGCTCCGCTCGCCCTCGGCGCCGCGCTCTCCGGCTGCACGGGGCTCGGGCTGGTCGCCCCGGGCCCACCCGGCTTGTCCGACGCGCCCGCTGCCCCAGTCGTGGCGGCGGTCGACGCGCGCACGCTGGTCTTTCCGGCCCTGCCGCCCGTCGCCCCGCCGGCCATCCGCCGCGCCGAGCTGTCCAACGGCCTCGTCGTCTTTCTCGCCGAGGACCACACGCTGCCACTCGTGCAGGCCGTCGCGCGCATCGGCGCCGGGGGCGCGCAGGACCCCGCCGCACAGGTCGGGCTGGCGACGATCACGGCCGAGACGATGCGCTCGGGTGGTGCGGGTGCCCTCGACCCCGACGCGCTCAACCTCGCCCTCGAATCGGTCGGCGCGAGCGTCGAGGCGGGCGCCGGCCGCGACGCGACGACCGTCTCGATGCAGTCGCTGAGCGAGACGCTCGACACCGTCCTGCCGCTCTTCGCCGACGTGCTCGTCCGGCCGCGGTTCGACGCCGGGCAGGTCGCGCTCGCAAAGGCGCAGCAGGCCGCCGCCATCGCGCGCCGCAACGACGACCCGAGTGCCATCGCCCGCCGCGAGTTCGCGCTCGCGCTCTACGGCGCCGAGAGCCCGTACGCCCGCATCCCGCAGGTCTGGACCGTCGACG
>DASWMO010000012.1:0-13925 GCA_036399715.1 Rubricoccaceae bacterium | reverse complement strand
GAAGGTCAGCGAGAGCCCCTTCGCCTGCGCGAGGGGGTGGAGCGCGGTGATGGCGGCCTCGGCCTCGGCGCGGAGGTCGACGGCGACGGTGGCGAGTGGGAGCGCGCCGGCCTCGATCTGGGCGAGGTCGAGGACGGAGTTGAGCGTGTCCAGCAGACGGCGCCCGCCGCGCTCGATCGGCTCGACGAGGTCCTGGAGGTCGGGCGGGGCTTCCATAGCGAGCATCTCGGCGTACCCGATGACGGCCGTCAGCGGCGTCCGGATCTCGTGGGACATGTTCATCAAGAGCGAGCTCTTCGCGCGGGCGATCTCCTCGGCGGCCTCCTTCGCCGCGACGAGCGCCCGCTCCGTCGACTTCCGGGCCGTGAGGTCCAGCATCGTGCCGACGACGCGGACCGCCCAGCCATCGGCGCTGCGGACGATGTGGCCCCGGGTCACCACGTCCGCCCACGTCCCGTCGGCCCGCTCGAAGCGGTACTCAGCTTCCCATCCCTGCCCGCTCTCCTTGAAGGCCCCGAAGGCTGACTCGGTGACGCGAGCCCGGTCGTCCGGGTGGACGTGCTCCAGCATCCACTCGATGGTGAACCCGCCGTCCGCAGGTGCGGTCCACCCGAAGACCTCGGTGAAGGCGGCGTTCATGACGGCGGCCCCGGTGCGGACGTCCCAGTCCCAGACGGCGTCGTTCGTCGCCCGGGCGACGAGCCGGAGCCGCTCCTCGCTCTCCCGCAGCACGGTCTCAGCCCGCTTCTCCTCGGTCACGTCGCGGAAGTAGACCGTGATTCCGTCCTCGTAGGGGAATGCTCTCACGTCGTTCCACGTCCCCGAAACCGGTCCGATCTCTGTGAACCGGACCGTCACATTGTCCCGGCGGGAGCGCTCGAATTCGGACTGGAAGACCGTCCCGTGGACCCACGGAAGGACGTCCCAGATGAACTGCCCGAGGAGGTCCTCGCGTCTCCGCTGCAGGTACCGCTCCGCCTCCGCGTTCACGTACGTCATCCGCCAGGCGGCGTCGAGCGCGAAGAACCCGTCGCCGATGCTCTCGAGGATCTCGGCGTTCCGCCGCGCCGCCTCGGCGAGCGCCGCCTCGGCCGCCTTCCGCCCCGTGATGTCGCGGAGGATGGAGAGGTGGAGGCCGGGCAGGACGTTGAACGTCGCACGCTGCTCGACCTCGACACCCGTCCCGTCCTTCCGCTGGTACGTGAACTCCCCGGCGCGCGACCCCTGCGCTCGGAGGGCCTCCCAGCGCTCGTCGAAGCCAGGACGCAGCTCCGGCGACCAGATGTCCGGCACGCGCAGCCGGAGGATCTCCTCCCGCGAGTACCCCAGCAGCGCGGCCGCGGCAGGGTTTGCGTCGACGAACCGTGCGTCGTCCCCCGCGAGGAACATCGCGTCGAGGGAGCCCTCGAAGATCGCCTTGAGCCGGGCCTGGTTCCGGGACAGGCTCTCCTGCGACCTCAGGAGTTCGGTCTCGTGCTCGACTCTATCCCGCCGCTCGCGGACCGCGTTCTCGATCGCGGGCCCGAGCCGCTGGAGGCGGTCCTTCCAGACGTAGTCGGCCGCGCCACTCTTGATCGCCTCCACCGCCACGTCCTCCGTGATCGTCCCGCTGACGATGATGAAGGGGACATCGGGGCAATGCTGGCGGACGAGCCGGAGGGCCTCGCAGGAGTCGAAGCCGGGCATCGAGTGGTCCGCGAGGACGACGTCGAACGCGTGGGTGAGCTGGTCGAGGAAGCCCGGCCGGTTGTGGACGCGGACGATGTGTCCGCCGAAGCCCTGCCCCTCGAGGTATCGCCGGACAACGGCGCTGTCGGCGTCGCTGTCCTCGAGGTGTAGCACCCGGAGCGGCTCCGCAGAACGGTCATGCAAAGCTGGCCGGGCGGCGGGGCGGGCCGTGGTCATCGAGACGTAGCCTCGGCGCGCTCCGAGCCGGCGCTGTCGAAGGGCGGCGGGTGGTTCAGGAGAATCCAGTAGAGCCCGAGTTGCCGGACGGCCCCGCCGAACTCGGCGGAGTTGACGGGCTTGCGGACGTAGCTGTTGGCGCCGAGGCCGTACCCCTCGATGACGTCCCGCTGCTCGCTCGACGAGGTCATGATGACGACGGGGACGAGCCGCGTCCGCTCGTTCCCCCGGATCTGGCGGAGCACGTCGAGTCCGCTCACGCGGGGCAGCTTGAGGTCGAGGAAGATGACGAGTGGGAGCGCCGGCGGCGGCCCCTCGCCGGTCCCGAAGAGGTACTCGAGGGCCTCGGCTCCATCGCGGGCAACACGGACCTCGTTGGGTACGCCCTGCTTCTCGAACGCCCGCAGCGTCAGTGCGGCGTCGCTCGGGTTGTCCTCGACGAGGAGGACATAGGGGGTCGGGTCCAGTTGGTCGGTCGTGCTCATGCGGAGTCTGCTTGGACGGAGGGCTGGCGGTCGTCCGCGCGCCGCCCCAGGGTAAACGTGAAGGTGGCGCCATGCCCGACGGCGCCCTCGCCTCGAAGGAGGCCACCGTGGCGGTGGATGATGCGGTTCACCGTTGCGAGCCCGACGCCAGTTCCCTCGAACTCGTGGACGCCGTGGAGGCGCTCGAACGGGGCGAACAGCTTGCCCGCGTAGGCCATGTCGAACCCCGCCCCGTTGTCGGAGACGACGTACGCCGTCTCGTTGTCTGTGCGCTCGGAACGGAACTCGATGCGGGCCTCGGGGGCATAGCGCGTGTACTTCCAGGCGTTCTCGATCAGGTTCTGGATGGCCGTCCGGAGCAAGACCGGGTCGCCCTCGGCGAAGAGGTCCTCCTCGACCTCGGACGACACGCGGCGCGCGGGCTCCTGGAAGGCCAACTCGTCGAGCGTCCGCCGCACCAGAGCGCTGAGATCGACGCGCTCGTAGGACATCTCGCTCCGCGTCAGGCGCGAGAGGCGGAGCATGTGGTTGATGAGCTGCGACATCACGTCGGCCGCCGTCTGGATGTGCTGGAGGTACTCGTGGCCCCGCGCGTCGAGCCGGTCGCCGTAGTCCTCGGCGAGGGCCTCGCTGAAGCCAGAGAGGGCGCGCAGCGGAGCGCGGAGGTCGTGGGAGACCGAATAGGCGAACGCTTCGAGCTCCTCGTTCGCGGCGGCGAGCTCCGTCGTCCCTCTCTTCGCGTCGACCTTGAGTTCGCTGTGGAGCGCTGCGAGCGCCGCTTCCACCTCGCGGAGCTCGGTCACGTCCTCGATGACGAGCGCGATGGCCGACTGGTCTCGCGTGGCCGTGCCGTTGAGGCGCCGTGCGCGGAGCCGCATCGTCCTCTGGCCGAGACCCGGGAACACCGCCGACACCTCAAGCTCATGCTCGGCCTCTCCGACTCGCGCGAGATTCTCCAGCGCCCGGGTGAGCGGTGCCGTGTCCCATTGACCATCTCCGAGCGCCGTGAGCGGACGTCCGACCGTGTCGTCACGCCCGACGCCGAAGAGGCGACAGAACGCGGCGTTGACGGTCCGCACGCTGAGGTCCTCGTCGAGCACGACGAGCCCCTCCCGCATGGTGTCGAGGATGGCGGTCGTGAGGTCTTCGGCCTCCGACGCCTGTGTTTGGTCACGATCAGAGAACATGTGAGGCCCACGGGCAGGGCGTTGAGGTGGACGCGCGACCCTACGGTCGCGGCATGGAGGTGCAGAGGCTCAATATTGGACATTCCTGCCCGGGGTTAATGGGTATTCCTACCCATCTCTAGGAAATATCCTGATCCCGTTTCAAGATATGCCTTGCATCGTGCTTCTCGATCCAGTGCCGTCCTAAGGAGCAGTCAGCCCTGTGGAAGACCAGAACGGCAGATCATGAAGGCCCGGAGCGAGCATGGTCGCGGTATGATCCCCATTCGCTCGTCCCACGGTCTCGTCGGGCTCTGAGCAGGTTGGACTCGCTGATGGGCACGCACGTCGACTGGCAGCATCGCCACGATCAGGCGAATCGCCCGGCGGCGACGGCCGCATCTGCCTCTGCGAGGCGCTCCGGCGTGCCGACGTCGAGAAAGCGGTGCGGTGCAGTCCCGCCGTCGAACACGTCGACGCAAGCGCCGCGGGCGGCCTCGCGGAGGTACACGTCCATGACTGAGAAGACCGCCCGCGGCTCGGCCGCGAGGGCCGTGACGAGGGAGGGGCTGCAGGCGTGGACGCCGCAGAAGTCGACCTCGCGCAAGTCGCCACGGACGGCTCGCACGGTCTTCCGCTCGCCGCGTGCCACGAACCCGACGAGGCCATCGTCGTCGACGAGCAGCGTCCGGTCGGTCGTCGGCGGTGCGACGGCGAGCGTCGCGAGGGCGCCCGAGGTGGCCTGCCGCGCCAGCAGGTCGGCAATGTCGACGGTCGTCAGCAGGTCCGCGTTGTGGACGACGAACGGGGCGGCGGATAAGGCCGCTGCGGCCTGACGGATGCCGCCGCCGGTTTCGAGCGGCGCCCCCGGCTCGACACTCACGACGGCGCGGTCCGCCCACGGTGCACTGGCGACGTAGGCCTCGACCTGATCCGCGAGATGAGACGCCGTCACGACGATCCGCTCGGCGCCGGCCGCGAGCAGGCGCCGAGCGACCCGTTCCAGCATCGGCACCCCGCCGACGGGCACGAGCGCCTTGGGCAGGCGGTCGGTGAGTGGGCGAAGGCGTGTGCCGTAACCGGCGGCAAGGAGGATCGCGTCCATCGAAGGCGGGGCGGGCGAGGGCGCAAGATCGCCCGGCCCAGAAGCGGGGCGCCGGCGAACCCGAGCCCACGCCCGGTCGTCTCCTGGTCCGTGGCGGTGCTGCGCGGGCGAGAGTGGCACCGCTTTTGGAAGACCCCCTTCTGTCCCCGCCCCGGCTCGGCCGGCCGGCGATGGAACGCTCCGCGGGAACGCGAGCGCCCTTTACTGCCCCGCTGAAATGTCTCAGAGCCGTCTCACTCTGCCCGCCCCGCCCCGCGCCGGGAGTCGCCTGCCCGGTGCCGCCCGTGGGTGATACAGTGCCCGCCGACCCGCTCGCGCCGGCCGACGTCTTCGCGTCGACCTTCCGCGAGGCGCGGCCCGGCGTCGCCATCGTCGGGGCGGGGGCCGTCGCGCGGGCGCTGGCGCTGCGGCTCGCCGACCGCGGCTACCCGATCCTGGCGGTCGTCTCGCGGACGCTCGGGCCGGCCGAGGCGCTCGCGCGGGCCGTCGGCGCGCCCGTCGCCTCGGCACACCTCGCGGACCTGCCGGCCGCGGCCGCCCTCGTCCTGCTCTGCGTCCCCGACGGCGAGATCGCCGACCTCGCGGAAACCCTCACCGGCGTCCGCCGGCCGTGGGGCCGGACCGTCGTCGCGCACACGTCGGGCGCGTCGCCGGCGGCGGTCCTCGCGCCGCTCGCGGCCGAGGGCGCGACCGTGCTCGCCTTCCACCCGCTGCAGGCGCTCACGCGCCGCGCGGACGCGCATGCGCTCGACGGCGCGTTCGTCGGCCTCGAAGGCGACCCGCCGGCCGTCGCCGCAGGCGTCGAACTCGCGGTCGGGCTCGGGCTACGCTACGCCGTCGTCGCGGCCGAGGCGAAGGCGCGCTACCACCTCGCCGCCGCCGTGGCGTCCAACTTTACGGTGACGCTGCTCGGCGTCGTGCAGGAAGTCCTCGCGTCGGTCGGCGTGGACCGCGCGGACGCGATGGCGATGATGCTGCCGCTCGTCGAGGGGACGCTCCGCAACGTCGCCGCGGTCGGCCCCGAGGACGCCCTCACGGGGCCCGTCGCGCGCGGCGACGTCGGGACGCTGCAGCGCCACGGGCTCGCCCTCCGCGAGCACCTGCCGCACCTCGTCCCGGCGTACGCCGCGATGTCGGTCGAGACCGTCCGCGTGGCCGTCCGCAGCGGCAGCCTCGCGCCCGAGCGCGCCGGCGCCGTGCTAGACCTCATGCAGCGCATGGTCACGACGCCGCTCCCGCCGCGCGCCATGCCGCGCCACGCAGCGGAGGGCGCCCCGCCGGCTTCCGTGGGCGTTCGGCCGCCGATTCCCGCGTGGGCGCCCGAGTGGTGACGTACCCTGTGGCCTTGGACCGCCGCCCCGCCGCAGCCTCTGCCCGCCCCGTCCGTCACCCGATGACCCCTTCGCTCCCGTCCGACGACGTCCCGACGTTTCCTGACGTGCTCGCGCCCGCTGCCGTCCAGGCGCTCGCCGCACGTGGTGTCCGGCGGGGGCTCACGGCCGCCTTTCAGGGCCTGCTCGCCGCCTCCGTCGAGGCCGTCACCGATGCCGTCGGGCCGGTGCGTGCCGCCTCCGAGGCTGCGATCAACCTCGCGCAGCAGCAGCACGTCGCCGCCGTTGCGGACGGCCTCGCGGGCGTCGCAGAGGCGCTCCGGTCGGGTCTGAGCGAGCAGGGCAGGGCACTGTTGCCCGCGCCGCGCCGCAGCCTCCGCGACTTCGTCTCGCACCTGCGGGCGCGCCCCGAGCCCGCGACGCCTTCGTGGGGTGAGGCGATGGTCGACGCGGCCGACGCGCTCACGGCCGCGGCCGAATTTGTCGCGACGCTCGCGGCAGCGCAGCCCGACGCCTCGTCGGCGCGCATCCTCGGCGAAGGCCTCGCCGAGCGTCTCGCCCGTGACCGAGACGCCATCGTGGACGAGGCCGCGCGGACCGGCGCCTGACAGCCGGCTCACGTCAGGCGCCGTGGATTTCGGGCGCACGCCGGTCGCGTCGCGCTGTGGCCCGTAATCTCCCCGGCCCACCGCCCCGGCCCGTCGGCCCACGGAGATGACAGAGCAGGAACAGGTCCGCCGCGCCCACCTTGACGCCCTTCGCGCGGCCGGCGTCGAGCCGTACCCCGCCGCCGCGTTCGACACCTCGACGAGCGCCGCCGATGCCGTCGCGGCCTACGACGACGCGGTCAACGACCCCGAGGCCGAGGGCACGACGCCGCTGCGCGTGACGCTCGCCGGCCGCATGACGACCAAGCGCGTCATGGGCAAGGCCGCCTTCTTCGGCCTCGCCGACGAGTCCGGGACCGTCCAGGCGTACGTCAAGCGCGACAACCTCCCCGAGGGCGAGTACAACGAGACGTTCAAGCGCCTCCTCGACCCCGGCGACTGGCTCGGCGTCGAAGGCACGCTCTTCCGCACACGCATGGGGGAGGTCACGGTCGACGTGGACCGCTTGGTGCTGCTGGCCAAGAGCCTCCGGCCGCTCCCCGTCGAGAAGGAGGTCACGGACGAGGAGACGGGCGAGACGCGGACGTTCAACGAGGTCACGGACCCCGAATTCCGCTACCGCCAGCGCTACGTGGACCTCGCGCTCCACCCCGACGTCCGCCGCGTCTTCCGCCAGCGCGCGCTCGTCGTCCGCACGCTCCGCGACCTGCTGGACGCGCGCGGCTACCTCGAAACCGAGACGCCGGCCCTCCAGCCGCTCTACGGCGGGGCCGCCGCGCGCCCGTTCACGACACACCACAACGCGCTCGACATGCCGCTCTTCCTCCGCATCGCGGACGAGCTGTACCTCAAGCGGCTCCTCGTCGGCGGGTTCGAAGGCGTCTACGAGGTCTCCAAGGACTTCCGCAACGAGGGCCTCTCGCGGTTCCACAACCCCGAGTTCACGATGCTCGAACTCTACGTCGCTTACCGCGACTACGAGTGGATGATGGGCCTCGTCGAGGAGATGCTCCACGCCGTCGCCGAGGCGCTGCACGGCACGCCCGACGTCGCGCGGAACGGCGATACGATTCGCTTCGCGGCCCCCTTCCGCCGCGTCCCCATCTTCGACGCCATCGAGGAGGCAACGGGCCACGCGCTGTACCACCCCGAGACGGGCGTCTCCTCGCGCGACGACATCGCCGCGGCCGCTCGCGCACTCGGCATCGCCGTGGACGGCGCGATGGGCGCAGGCAAGCTCATCGACGAGATCTTCGGCGAGGCCGTCGAGCCGACGCTCATCCAGCCGACGTTTATTACGGACTACCCGGTCGAGCTGTCGCCGCTCGCGAAGCGCCACCGCACCAAGCCCGGCCTCGTGGAGCGTTTCGAACTCATCGCCGGCGGCAAGGAGCTCTGCAACGCGTTCTCGGAGCTCAACGACCCCGACGAGCAGCGCCGCCGGTTCGAGGACGGCGTCCGCCTCGCGACGGCCGGCGACGACGAGGCGGTCAACACCGTCGACGAGGACTTTCTGCGGGCGCTCGAGTACGGGATGCCGCCCGCGGCCGGCCTCGGCATGGGCATCGACCGCCTGGTGATGATGATGACGGACCAGGCGTCGATCCGCGACGTGATTCTGTTCCCGCTCCTGCGCCCCGAGGCAGACGCCGAGCGCGCCGGGAGCTAGCGCAGCGCCGAATGGAGCGGGCCGGGTTGACCTACTGAGCGCGGCGCCGATACCCCGGCGACGCTCCCCTTGCCCGTGCCCGACCCGCCTTCTGCCCCCCGCCTCGCAGCCCGCGTCGAGGCCGCCGAGGCCGCGTTCCAGCACGCCGCCCTCGGCAGGCCCGACGCGCTCGCGCTCCTCGAAACGGCCGTGGCACGGCTCGCGGAGGCGCTCCAGGCGTCAGTCGGCGCTGCGTTCGTCGCTGCTGGCGAGACGGGCTACGTCCGCTGTGCGGTCTGCGCCGACGCGGCCCTGCCCGACCTGCTCGACCTCGACCCGGCGCCGTGGGGGGACGTGCTCGCAGGTCATGTTGTCGCGGTCCGGCCCGGAACACGGGAGGCGGACGCGCTCCTCGCCGGCCTAGGCACCACCCACGCGCTCCTGCTGCCGATTCGCGGCGCGGCGCCAGGGGTCGTCGCCCTCGGCCGATCCGCCGCCTTCTCTCACGCCGAGCGAGCGGCCGGCGCGCGTCTCGCGGCCCTGTTCAGCACGCTCTGGGCGTGGACCGACGCCGAGGCGCGCTTCCATCGAATCGTCGCTGACCTCGACGACGCCCTGTTCACGTTCGGCCATGACGCGCAGGGCCGCCGCACCTACGCTGTCGTGACGCCGCAGGCCGAGACGATCACGGGCCTCGTGCCCGACGCGATTCTCGCCGGCACGGTCGACTGGGCCGCGCACGTCCACGCGGACGACCGCGCTGCCTTCGCCGCACACGACGCCCGCCTGCGTGCCGGCGAGGCATCCCGCATCAGCGTCCGCCTCGTACGCCCCGGCGGTGAGATCGTCTGGATCTCCGAGCGTGCGACGCCTAGCGTCGACGCCGCGGGGCGGCCCGTCGCGGGCGGGCTCCTCTCGGACGTGACCGCGCAGAAGGAGGCCGAGGCGACGCTGGACCGCGCCCGCCGCACGGCTGAGCGGGCGTCCGAGGCCCGCATGGCCTTTCTGCGCCTGATGAGCCACGAACTCCGCACGCCCCTCGGCGCCATCCGCGGGTTCGCCGAACTCCTCGCCGACGAGGTCGCCGAGATGCGTGACGCGCCGTCCGTCGTGACCGAGTTCACGGCGACGATCGGCGAGGCATCGGCGCGAGCGCTGCGGCTGGTCTCAGACCTGCTGGACCTCGCGCGCCTCGAAACGGGCGCCCTCGATCTCGTGCTCCTGCCCGTCGACGTGGCGCCGCTCGTGCGCGCCGCCGCCGCCCGCGTCGCGCCCGACCTCGCCCGTCGCGGCATCGCACTCTGCGTCGCGGCGGACGGCGAGACCGTCGCCCGGGCCGATGCCGCGCGGCTCGAACAGGTCGTTGGGCAACTCGTCGCCAACGCCGCCGCATTCACGCAGGCCGGCCGCGTCGATGTTCAGATAGCGAGCGCTGGGGGCGTCGTCTCGGTCCGCGTGGCGGACACGGGCGCGGGCATCGACGAGACCTTTCTGGAGTCTCTCTTCGAGCCGTTCGCGCAGGAGGACACGCGCGTCAACCGCGACCGCGAGGGGTCGGGCCTCGGGCTTGCCATCGCGCGCCGGCTCGTCGAGGCGATGGGCGGGCGGCTCAGTGTCGAGAGCGTCCACGGCGAGGGATCGGCGTTTACCGTGACGCTCCCGGCCGCTGCGGAGTAGGGGAGCGGTCGCGCCCGGTCAGCCCGCGTCGCCCCGCTCCGCGTTCTCGATGGCCTGCCGGACGTTTCGCGCCCAGCCCTCGAACTTCGAGCGCTTGACGGGGCTCTTGCGGAACCGCTCGCGAAAGCCCTCGAGGTCCAGCTCCGCCCAGTCGCGCAGCGGTGTGTCGGGCGTGCCCGGGCGGGGGAGGAAGCGCGCGTCGCGGGTCGGCTGCGAGAAGCGCGTCCACGGGCAGACCTCCTGGCAGACGTCGCAGCCGAAGGCCCACGTCCCGAACTGCTTCGCGATCTCGGGGAGCGTCTCGCCGCGGTGCTCGATGGTCCAGTACGAGATGCAGCGCTCGGCGTCGATCTGGTAGGGCGCGTCGAGGGCGCCCGTCGGGCAGGCGTCGAGGCAGCGCGTGCACGAGCCGCAGTGGTCCGCCGTGAACGGCGCGTCGGGCGCGAGCGGGACGTCCGTAATCAGTTCGCCGAGAAAGACGAACGAGCCGTGCGAGCGCGTGAGCAGGTTGGTGTTCTTGCCCTGCCAGCCGAGGCCGGCGCGCTGCGCCCACGCCTTGTCCATGACCGGGGCAGAGTCCACGAAGGCGCGTCCGCCGGCTCCGCCGACCCGCCGGTCGAGAACGTCGAACAGCTCGGCGAGCTTTTCCTTGAGGACGTCGTGGTAGTCGTCGCCCCACGCGTAGCGGGCGATGCGGGCGGACGCCGCGGCGCCCGTGCCCGGCGCCGCGCTGCCCGCAGCAGGGACGTTCTGCCAGTAGCTCGCGAAGACCGAGACGACGCTCTGCGCGCCCGGGACGAGCTCGCGCGGGTCGATGCGCTTGTCGAAGTTGCGCTCCATCCACGTCATCGCGCCGTCCGAGCCGCCGTGGCGACCGGCCGTGAGCCACGCGTCGAGGCGCCGCGCCTCGACGTCGAGCCGCTCAGCGCGGGCGATGCCGACGCCGTCGAAGCCGAGGCGGAGCGCGTCCGCCTTGAGGTCGGCCGCGAGGCGGGCGGGGTCGTAGCCGGGCATGGGGACGAAGTGCGGTGCGGGACAAACGTCGGGGCGCGCCGCGGCGTGCCCGCGCCCCGCGAACCCGACGCGCACCGACCGAATGCGGAGCGGCCCCGCCCTCCGAAGAGAGCGGGGCCGCGGCGGCAGCCGACGAGGCGGGAGTCCGTCCGGCGGCCCGAACGCCCGCCGGTCAGTACGGAGACGGATTCTCGAGCATCATCCGGAAGCGCTCGCAGTCGACCGGGATCGTCTCGACGCGGCGGCTGCGCTCGCATCCGACGCCCGGATCCTCCTTGTCGCAGTTGTCCGTGCTCTCGCCGCGGTTGCGGATCTGGAGCTTGCTCGCCGAGACGCCGCGGCTGAGGTAGAAGTCGTAGACGGCCTGCGCGCGGCGGCCGCCGAGCGGCATCCCGAAGCGCGTCATCTCCTGGTTGTCGATCGTGCCGTCGATAAAGACGCAGCACTCCGGGTTAGCCAGCAGCAGCTCGACGTTCTCGTTGAGGAGCGCACGGGCGCGCGCCGAGACTGTGGACGAGCCGTAGTCGAAGTAGACCGGGTTGAGCTCGACGAGGTCGCAGACGGCCGGCGGCACGACGACCGGGGGCACGATGACCGGCGGCGGGACGACGACGACCGGCGCGACGTACGGCGGGATGTACGGCTGCGGCGCGGGGCTGAAGCCGAGGCGCAGACCGCCCGTGAAGGTCGCGTAGTTAAGCCGCGTATCGAAGGACGTGTCGGTGTCCGCACCCACGTCGTCACAGTCCGGGTTGGTCGAGCTAGGATCGTCGCACGGCTTGCAGTCCGTGTTCGTCGAGTTCGGATCGTCACACGGCTTGCAGGCCGGGTTGGTCGAGCTCGGGTCGTCGCAGGGCTTGCACTCGGGCGTGGTACAAGGACCAAAGCCCGCCGCACTGGCCGTTGCCGCTGCCGTCCCTGTCTCCGTGCCGACGCTCGTCAGGCCGAAGCGGTAGGCCGCCTCACCGAAGATCGAGAGGTTGCGCGTGATCGCCAGTTCGGCGCCGACGCCGACCGGGATGGCGAGCATCGAGCGGCTGACGCCAGCTGCGGCGTCACCCGTCGCGAAGAGGCCGCCGATGCCCGTAAAGAGGTACGGCGAGAACGTGCCGCGGCCCGGCGCTGAGAGGTAGTACAGCAGGTCCGCCTCGGCGAGGATGACCTCGCTCGTGAGGAACGGGTTCGCCCCGGCCGGCACGTCGGCTCGCGTGTCGTCGGCGCCGATGTTGAGCAGCCCGCCGAGGAGGCGACCGCGGAGGTTCTCCGATCCGAGCGGAAAGCTCACCTCAGCCGTGACCGCGAGGTTGGTCGCCACGACGTCATCCTGGGCCGCGAGCGACCCGACGAGAATGTCCGGCCCCTGGTACACCGACGCGCCGACGCCGACGCCAATGCGCACGCCGACAGCCTCGGAGCGCCCGGCGTTTTGGTTGCCGTACGGGTCGTAGGTCTGCGCGGCGGCAGGGAGGGAGAGGGCGAGGAGCCCGAGAAGGAGAAGATGACGAGTCATGAGTCCGAAGGTGGGTTGGATGCCGAGCCGCCGGGACAACCGATCGGTCTCGGGCGGGCGTTCGAAGGGGCGTGCTCAAAAACCCGGCGCGACGCCGCCGGACCGGGTTCACTGGCACGATTGGACGAGCCGCGGTTCCACTTTACCGCCATGATGGCCCGGATGCGCGGGCCCCGATGCTCACGGCTTCCATGGGGTCTAGGGAAAGGCCTGCTCGTGCCGCTTCCACTGCGGGGCGAGATGGAATGTGGAAGGGACAAATCGTAACGACCAGAAGACTGGCGGCCAAACAAGGACGCGAATACAAAGAGGGCGGCTCACCCGGAGGTGAGCCGCCCTCAAGCCGGAGTGCGAGACTCAGGCCGTCATCCGCGGTGGCTTAGAAGCCGGTGCAGGAGGACGGGATCGAGTCGGCGCGGCGGGCGCGGCTGTCGCCCGGGCCCGGGTCCTCCTTCGAGTTCGCGTTCGGGTCCTGGCCGCGGCCGACCGCCCGGAGGCGCGTCGCGGGGATGCCCTGCGCGATGTAGTAATCGCGGGCCGCATCGGCGCGGCGCTGCGAGAGGCGGTCAACGTCCGTCTCCTGGTCGTCCGCGTAGCCGTTGATGGTCACGCAGATGGACGGGCAGCGACGGAGGATCTCGATGTTCTCGTCGAGCTCGCCGCGGGCGGCGGCCGTGAGTGTCGAGGCGCCGAAGCCGTAGTAGACCGGGTTGAGCTCCGTGATCGTCGCGCAGAACGTGTCGCCGACGGTCACCGGGATCTGGCACGAGTTGGTGCCAGCCGAGTTGCTCACCGTGATCCGCGCCGTGTACGACCCGGGGGTCGTGTACGTGTGGCGGGCCGGGAGGCTCGAGGCCGTTGCCGTGCCGTCGCCGAAGTCGACCGAGATCGTCGTCGGAGCCGTGCCAACGACCGTGCCGTTGAGCGTGACGGCGCCGTTCACGTCGACCGAGGCCGGCGTCGCGCGGCAGCCCGAGATGGCGGCTGCGACGATCCGCTCGCGGACCGTGACAAGGCACGTCTCCGTGTCCCCATCGCCGACGCCGTTGTTCACCATCGCCGAGACCGTGTAGGTGCCCGGAGCGGAGTACGTGTGCGTCGTGCTCATGCCCGTGCCTTCAGACGTGTCGCCAAACATCCACGTCGTGTTGACGGGCATGGTCGCGTCAGCGTTGTTCATGGCCATGAACGAGCCGGTCTCACCGACGGTGAGCTCGGCCGGGCACTGGAGGCTCTGAATCTCCGCCGCGACGCCGACACCGCGGAAGTTGAACTTCAGGCCGCCACCGTAGGAGCCGAGGACGTCGAACTCGACATCGTCACCATTGTTAGCCGTGTTGCCACCGGGATCGAGGCCATCGACCGAGTTATCGGGGAAGATGAACCCGAAGTTGGACTCCAGGAACAGCGACAGGCGCGGCGTGAACGCGAGGTCGAGACCGGCACCGAACAGCGGGCCGCCACCGACCGGCCGCG
>DASWMO010000011.1:0-4201 GCA_036399715.1 Rubricoccaceae bacterium | reverse complement strand
TCCGCGCAGGCTCCCTCGACGTCGAGGCGGCCGGCGCGGTCCTGCGCGCGTTCCAGGATGGGGAGTTCAGTGCGACACGCGCGGCCAGCCTTGCCCCGCTCGCGACGGCGCGCACGCCCGTCACCGCGGCTCTCGTCGAGGCGCTCGGCCCTGCCCGTGACGCCCGCGGACGCGCGCTCGCCTACGGTCTCGAGCGGGTCCGGGCTCAGGCCACGATCGACCTCGTCGAGTCGTTCGACCAGACCGCCGCCGCGCTCGGGCAGGCGCTCACTCGCGGCGGTCCCGTGGCCGAGTGGCACCGCGCCATGCGGGCCGCCGTCACGCGGGACCTGGTGCGGCAATACCAGCTCGGCGTCGGGCGCATCACGCTGCAGCCGTCGGAGCTCGTCCGCCTCGACGCGCTCGCGGCCGAGCAGGCGCGGTACCTCGAACGCTTCGCCGGCGAGATCACGACGAGTGCGCTCCAGGACGCGGCCGGCACCGGGAAGGCGATGTCGCGGAAGCAGATCGTCGCCCGGTCGCGCCAGTACGCCGGCGTCGGGCGTCAGCTCTTCTACGAGGCGTCCGAGGCGGGCCTGCAGCCGCCGACCGAGACGCGCGGCGGCTTCCTCGTCCGCTACCTCGACCTCGACGACGAGGGCACGTGCTCGGAGTGCAGCGCGGCCGCCGCGGGCTCCCCCTACGCGCCCGGCGAGGGACCCTTCCCGGGCACGACGTGCCGCGGCCGAGGCCTCTGCCGGTGCCGGCGCGAGACCTACTACGTGGCCGCGACCGGCCGCGTCCTCCCCCTCCTACCACGACCGACGCGCCTCGCCGCGTGACGCCATGCCCAGCTCCTCCCGCCTCGAAGTCACGTTCACGACCAACCCCGCGCCGCCCGAGCCTCACGTCTCGGTCGCTGTCGATATGGATCTGGGCGCCAACGTGCTGTTGCGCGTCCACCAGCGCGTGCCCGGCCGCGAGCCTAAGTCGCTCGACCTGATGGTCTCGGCCGAGCGGGCGGGCGCCGTCGCGCACGTCCTGACGGCCTCACCGGCCGTGCTCGCGCGCTACTCGGAGTGGCTGGTGTACGCCGTCGCAACTCTCAACGGGCTGACCGACCCAGGTGTGCGCGGCCGTCTCGACCCGCCCTCCCCGGACACTCAGCCACCGTCCTGATGTCCCTCGCGATCACCGCTATTTGCACGCTGGTCCCCGACGGCGATGACGACCCTGACCCCATTTGGTCAGTCACCGCGATGCGAGACGGCCTGCCGACCGGGGTCCTCAGCCTCACGATCAACCGCGCGCCGCCGGCCGAG
This sequence comes from Rubricoccaceae bacterium, assembly GCA_036399715.1. GTDB lineage: Bacteria > Bacteroidota > Rhodothermia > Rhodothermales > Rubricoccaceae > DASVSE01. The sequence continues at coordinate 2,900 of DASWMO010000011.1, read as the reverse complement.
CCGGGCGGCGAGAAGACGGCGATGTGCGGGTGGATCGGGCGCCTCTTCGTCGCCGAGGACCAGCGCGGCCTCGGGCTCGGGGCGGCGCTGGTCGCTGAGGCCGTCCGGATCTCGCGCGAGGCCGGGTGCTCCACGTGTGGTCTCTACGTCACCCACGACAACCCGGCGCGGCGGCTCTACGAGCGGCTCGGGTTCGTGCCGTGCTGGCCCGTCGACGACAAGCTCGTCGCCCACGTGCTCCTGCTCCGCGATTGATGGGCGACGCGCTCCCCGTCCCGCTGGAAAGCCTGACGCCGCGCGAGCGCGAGCGTCTGCGGCCAGTCCTTGAACGGCTGGCATGGGAGCGCGACGTCGAAGCGGAATACCGGACGATGCTCCGGCACGGCACACGGAGCGACAGGGCCGTCGCGATTCTCGCCGTGCAGGAGTCGATAGCCCAGAACCGGAGCATCTCGTCGCGGACCATCGAGCGCGTGATCTGGCCCGAAGGGAAGCGCAAGAATGAGCGCGAGGCCGGCGGTCTAACCGCCAAATGAATGGTGGGTGACACGGAGCAGGTTGCCCTCTAACGTGGGGTCTGCCGGTTGTCCCCCCATTCCCTGCTGTCATGCGCCCCTTTTTCGCTGCTTCCATCGCGCTGTTCGCGGTCCTCGCCCTGGCCATCGTCGAGCCCGCTGCGGCGGCCGTCGTCGACGTCGTCCACGGCGCCGCGCTCCACCTCGCCCACGCCTCGCCCGAGTCGCTCTTCGAGCCCGCCACGCTCGGTGCGTTCGCGTTCGCGCCGTTCGCCCTCCCTCGCAACTTCGGCCCGCGGTTCGACCCGGAGAACGTCCCCGGCCCCGCCGCGGCCCCGCCGATGACCCAGGAGGACCGCGAGGCGATGGTGCGCGGCAAGTTCAGCGACGCCTCGCCCGAGATGCAGCGCCGCCTCGCGGACCTGCTCGGCCAGGTGGCACGCACCGAGGTCGAGCGCGACACGGCGCGGACCGAGCTCGCCACGTACAAGACTCGTGTGCCCGAAGGCTCGGTTGTCCTGACGGGCGACGACGCCAAGGCGTACGCCACGCTGAAGGCCCGCGAGGGCGCCGGCGAGACACCGATCAAGGCCGCCGCCGACGCGCTCGCCCAGGCCGGCACCGCGTCGCAGGAGCTGACGACGCTCCGCCGCGGCAAGACGCTGCAGGACATCGCCGCGGCGGAGAAGGCCGCCGGCGTGAACGTCAACGTCGACCTGCTGGAGCAGTACGTGCCCGGCCTCGACGTCGCACTCGTCGACCAGACGGTCGACGGCAAGACGGTCAAGCGCGGTGTCGTCAACCTCAAGGACGCCACGACGGGCGCCGTCTCGCAGGTCCCGCTGATGGACCACCTCAAGGCAGCGCACGCCGGCATCCTGCCCGTGCTGACGGGCGCGCCGTCGACGGGTGGCCAGCAGCAGCCCGCCGGCGGCACGTGGCCGGCGCAGCCGACGGCTCCGGCGGGTGGCACGTCCGCGCCGCTGCCGGCTGGCCGCTTCGACGTCGCGGCCCACGTGGACAAGGTGAACGCGACGCGCTCCGGGAAGCCGGCCACGCCCGCCGCGACCCCGGCCGCCTAACAGGCCCCTCTTCGCCGTGCACGGCGGGTGCTGCGGATGTCACATCCGCCCGTCCGCCGCGCACGTCCTCTCGCCCGCAGGAGCCGCTTCCGGCTCACGTCCCTCGCCTCGATGTTCCGCTCAAGCAAGTCCACCACCACGCCCGGCTTCATCGCCGACCCCGGCAGCGAGCGCCGCTCGCTCGGCCGCCAGATCGACTGGAGCCGCGTCGACGAGTCGTACCGGGCCACGCCTGGCACTGCCCCCGTCCAGGTCAAGCTCACCGCCGGCGCCGCCCAGGCCGCGACCGCGCTCGTCGTCACGGCGCTCACCGGCGCGGTCCCGGCCGGCACCGTCCTCCGCTTCTCGGCCGACGAGTTCGCCACGACCACGGCGCTCGCCGCCAAGGGCGCGACGAACGTCCCCGTCGAGGCCCTCGTGAACGCGCTGGAGACCAACGACACGGCGACCTACGCCGGCGTTGCGGGCAGCGGCCCGAAGGTCCTCCCGGCGGGCAAGCTTCTCGCCATCGATGCCGGCACGCTCAAGGCCTACCCGGCCATCGACAACACGGCCAAGGAGGTCCTCCGCACGCACGCGTCCGAGGACAGCCGCTCCGACGCGCTGACGGGCTACGGCACGCTCGAAGGCGGCGGGCTCTACGAGAACCTGTTGCCTGACGCCGACCCGACCACGGGCCTGCTGCCGGCGGCCGCGAAGACCGCCCTGGGGGTGCTCTTCACCTGGTCGCGCTACCGCGACTCGCGCCTCCCCGCCTGACTCGCTCGGGCCGGGTGTGTCGCATCGCTGATGCGCCCGGCCTTTCCTGAGCCCCCCTGGTGGGGCTTGTCGCCTCACCGTCCCCCCGGACACGCGCCGCCGCTGGCGCCTTATTCCGCCCTCCGATGAACCTCACGTTCGCCGCCGTCCTCCTCAACGTCCTCGGGCCCGACTACGCGATGATCATCGCGAACAAGCTCCGGCCCGCGGAACGCTACCTCTTCGCCAAGCTGCTCCCGGAAATCGGGAAGGGCTCCTTCTTCGTCTCGGGTGGCTCCATCACGATCCGCCCGACCATGGCCGGGCTCGTCGCGATGGACTCGCCGTTCCCGCCCGGCGGGCACATCGAGGTCTCCAACTTCCTCGAGAAGACGGGCAAGATTGCCCAGGAGACCACGCTGACCGAGGAGGTCCTGCGCGAGCTCCACCAGCTGCTCGCCGACATCCAGCTCGGCGGCGGCGACACGACCGAGGTCCTCGTCCAGACGCTGCTCAACTTCGCGCAGAAGGTCGTCGTGCAGCCGCACCTCGACACGTTCGAGTG
>DASWMO010000010.1:0-8109 GCA_036399715.1 Rubricoccaceae bacterium | reverse complement strand
CCACACCGCCCCGGCGCTGCTGCAGCGGCTCACCCCCGGCACGCCGCTGGACAGCCTCGCCGCCGGCGCGCGCCTGCGCGTGCCCAACGTCGCCGGCGCGCCGACGCCGCGCGACCGCGTCGCGCGGCTCGTCGTCTCGGGCCGCGACGGCTACCTCCACGCCCTCGCCGCCGACGGGACCGTCCTCTTCCACGCGCCGGTGACGCTCGGGGCGGGCTACGACCCGTCGCCCCAGGGCGACTTCCGCATCACCACCGTCGCGCGCAACCCGTCGTGGCACTACCAGCCCGCCCTGCTCTCGGGCGTCGCCGACGACCGCGAGGACGCAACGCTGCCCCCGGGCCCGAACAACGCCGTCGGGACGGTGTGGATGGCACTCTCGGAGCCGCACTACGGCATCCACGGCACGAGCTCGCCAGGTACGATCGGCACAGCGACGTCGTCGGGCTGCGTGCGCCTGACGAACTGGGACGCGACGCGCCTAGCGGGGCTCGTCCGCGCCGGCACGCCGGTCCGCTTCCGCGATATCACCGGGCGCAATGGAAGCGCGCCGGACTCGGCGCAGTCCGCCGCGGCGCGGCCTGCGCGCGTCAGCGGTTCGTCAGGAGCGCGTAGGGGTTAGCCGCCTCGCCGTCCCAGAACGCCGCCGCGCTCGGGGCACGCCAGACTGCGAAGTGCAGGTGCGGCGCCTCGGGCGAGGCGTTGCCCGTGCTCCCAACCGTCCCGATGTCGGCTGCCTGCCGGACGGCCGCCCCGGCGTCGATGCCTGGCGCGACGGTGTCGAGGTGTGCGTAGTAGTGAACCGTCCGGCGGTCGGGCAAGAGGACGTAGACCGTGAGTCCGCCGCGCTCGCTCTCGAAGACACGCGCGACGGTCCCGGCAGCGGCCGCGATCACAGGAGTGCCGCGCGGGGCGAGAATGTCGATCGCGTCGTGAATGCGGCCCTCGCTCCGCGCGTCGTCGAAGGTGTCCACGAGGTCGCCCGGGCCGACGCCCGCGACGGGGATCACGAGTCCACTCGGGCCGCGGCGCGGCGCGGGGAGGACGCGCGCGACGACCGTGGTATCAGGCGACGCCGTGCGGCTGGCGTCAGAGCCTGCCGGCGCGCCGGCGTCTGACGCCGTCTGCGGCTCGATGCGGCATCCCGAGACGACGATGAGCATGCCGAGCCAAAGTTGCGCCCGGCTCACGTCTGCGCGGCGTCGGGCCGGGAGGTCCGCGGCGTGACCTGCCGGATCAGGCCCTCCTGGGCCGTACTCGCGACAAGGCGACCCATGCCGTCGAAAACGGAGCCGCGTGCGAAGCCGCGACCGCCAAACGCCGAGGGTGCGTCAAGGGCGTAGAGAAGCCAGTCGTCGGCGCGGAAGGGGCGGTGGAACCAGACCGCATGGTCCAGGCTCGCCGCCTGGATGCCGGGGTCGAAGACGGACCGGGCGTGAGGCAGCAGGGCAGTCCCGAGCAGGCCCCAGTCCGAGGCATAGGCGAGAATGGCCTGGTGGATGAGGCGGTCGTCGGGAAGCGGGCCCGCCGCACGGAACCATGTGGCGGATTTGGCCTCGCGCGCGCGCGGCGCGAATGGATTGTCCGGGTCGACGGAGCGGAAGTCGATCGGCCGCTCGCGCGTGAGCGCTGTCCGGAGCGGCTCGGGGATCTGGTCGGCGATCGCGAGCGCGAGGTCGCGCTCGGGCGTCACGTCGTCGGGCGCGGGCGCTTCTGGAACCCCCTCGGACTGGTGGTCCAGGCCGGGCTCGTCGCGGGCGAACGAGAGCGAGGCGTTGAAGATGGGCCGGCCGTGCTGCACGGCCGTCACGCGGCGCGTCGCAAACGAGCCACCGTCGCGGAGCGACTCGACGGTGTAGAGGATGGGCGCCCGGACATCGCCCGGGAGGATGAAATATGCGTGGAGCGAGTGCGCGAAGCGGTCCTCGGGGACGGTCCGGCCGGCCGCGACGAGTGCCTGCGCGAGCACCTGCCCGCCGAAGACGCGCGGCGACCCGATGGGTCGGTTCCGCCCTCGGAATATGTGCAATTCGATCTGCTCAAGGTCCAGCAGGTCCAGCAAGTCCGTCAGAGCATCGGCGGAGTCGGGCATCGGTAGGTCGGACATCGGGAGGCAGGAAGTCCCTGGGAACGTACGGGTCGCGCGGTGGAGCGGCGAAGCGTTCGTTTTCACGGGACCTCACTTGCCCCCGTGGTCAGATGGCCGGAGATTCACCACGCGTCTCACCCACGCACGGGCGGGGTTTTCCTGTCCGATCCGATACCACCCCACTCGCGCCCCAGGCGCACCCCGATGAAGAAGACCCTGCTTCTCGCCCTCGCCCTTACCTCCGTCACGCTCGCCGGCTGCTCGGAGGAGACCACCGAGGTCGAGGCTCCCGTCGTTGAGGCGCCCGCCATGGACGCCCCGATGATGGAGGACACGACGGCCATGATGGACGATAGCGGCATGATGGCCGACTCCGCCGCGACGGGCATGGAGGGCGACGCCACGATGGAGGGTGGCGCCACGACCGGCGGTGCCACGACGGAGGGCGGCGCGATGACGGCCGACTCGTCCACGACGAACATGTAATCCGCCGGGGCGCCCGCGCCTCGATGGATTGCGATCTCGGAACGCCCCTGGCTGCTCACGCGGCCGGGGGCGTTCTCCGTTGAGTTCGGTCGCGCGGGGGCGGGCGTAGCTTGCGCGCGCCGCCCGGATGGCGGAATGGTAGACGCAGCAGACTCAAAATCTGCCGGCCGCAAGGCCGTGGGGGTTCGAGCCCCCCTCCGGGCACTGAGGACTCCTCACAAAACCGGCTTCCGCATAGCGTGGAGGCCGGTTTTGCCCTATCCCCCGCGCCCCTCTATCAGCCAGGGTATCAATTCACTTCTCCACCGGTACCGAATCCGAGTGCGGCCGCGATCGCCTCGGCCTCGGCCGCGAGCACCCGGACGTCGCTCCGGATGTACGTGTCCGTCTGGTCGAGGCGCGTGTGCCCGAGCCCGGCCAGGCCCAGCGTCTCGCGCGACACGCCGGCGGCCCGACCGAAAAAGGCGTAGACGCGGCGGAGGTCGTGCGGCCTGAGCGCCGTCGGCGTGTTCTGCCCGTCGAGGACCGCCTCGGTCAGACCGGCCCGCTTCCTCGCCTTCGTGAACATGGTCTGGAAGCGGCTCAGCGCGAGCGGGAAGAGCACGGCCGTCTCGGACCGTGGTGCACCACTGGCGTCTCGCGTGTACCGGAACGCCTCGGCCGCGAGCGCGCGCGCCAGCAGCGCGTCACGGTCGCGGGACGCGCCGGCTTTTGCCTTCTTCGTGTCGCGGAGGAACAGGGTCGCCGTCCCCTCCTCTCCCGCCCGCAGGTCGCCGACGCGGGCCCGCGCGATGGCCGGCACCTCGGCGCCCGTCGACGCGGCGATCCGGACGTAGAGCGAGGCGGCCTCGTCGCCCTTCTGCCACCGACCCGCGTCGAGCTCGTCGCACAGCTTGCCGAGCGCGACCAGCGTGACGATCGTCGGGCGGATGCGCCGGCGGTCGTCGGAGCCCGCGAACGCGACGTCGGCCATGACGCGGTTGCGCTCGTGCCGGCCGAGGCGGTCCGTGAGCAAGCGTGAGAGCGCGCGCTTCTCGTAGCGGACGACGGAGTTGGCCAGGCGCGGCGGCTCGCAAGGCGTGCGGCCGTGCATCCGCGCCGCCTCCAGCACGTGCTGGATCGCCTCGTGAGACGCGAGCGCGGAGAAGCGGCACCCTCTCCCCCACCGGGCCTCGGCGACGGCGAGCACGACGGGCAGCGCGAGCCGGTCCTCACGCGAGCACGTCGGCGCGGCGAGGCGCTCATTAATAACGTCTCCCAGCACCGGATCGTCGAGGCGGCGGAGCAGCCGCGCGAGTCCGTCGTCGGGGCCATCGGGCGAGCGGACGGCCACCAGGACATCGGCCGGGCTTACTGCGCCCCGTTTGCCTGCTCCCTGCCCCTGGAGCGCATCGAGTATCCCGAAGAGGCGCGGCTCGTGCAGACCGCGGCGAGCGAGTTCGAGCACGGCGTTCTCCATCGCCTTCGCGTCGGCGACGCGCTTCGTGCCGAGGCTGAGCCGGCGCAGCGGACCGTAGCCAGGGAGCTGACGCTCCATGAAGTAGGACTTCGATGGGCCGGACTTGAATGGCACGGAAAACGCGGCGAGGTGCTCTCTGGGTGGTAGAGACGCCAGTTATTGCAGAGCTGCTCGTACGGCTGACAATGCACGATCAGCATCTTCCGCGGACGAGGCACGCACACTCACAAAGCAAGCGCCGGTTTGATACGTGAGCGTTAGATACACCGCCATACCGTATTCGTCCACTGGATATCTGATTTGAATACCTGAATAGAATTCCATGCTCCCGTACGCCCTAATGAAGTCTGATGACAACTCGACACGTTCTACTGAACCTCCATCCTGCTGAGCGCTAACTTGGTACCAAGGGTTGTCGCCCAATACAGAGGCAGCCGCATCGAGCGCGTTGGCGACGGCGGCTGGGGAGGTTTGGGGCGACTGGACGTTTGCTGCACGGGTGTGGTATTCGGGCATCTCGTGTTTTCGGATGTAGAGAGACGTCAGACGCACTTGAGTGGCCGTCGGCTCCTCAGAGTGTAACCCACCGTACGAGTCGGCCACACGCCATCACGCGTGGCGACCGACGACAAGCGCACGCCGCGCAGCCTTGAACGCGGCCGCCTCGTCGCGCGAGACATCGCCGCGGTAGGCCATCAGGTCGATGCCGAGCACGCGCCCCGACCCGACACGCGGGAGCAGGATCTTCGAGACCTTCAGGTACGACTTCCGCGTGATCCCGAGAAAGCGGCAGGCCATCTCGGGCGCGTAGGCGTGGTCCGGATGGAGGCCGTCCTCTAGAGCGGCGACGATCGCGCCGGCCGTGGCCTGGTTGGTGAGCGCCTTCGCCGCCCGGCTCAACTCCTCGCGGATCGCGGGCAGTTGGTCGAGCGCGTCGAACGCGGCGGCAAGGGCAAGGGCCGACGACGGCCCGGTGGCGGATGACATCTGTCCGGGGGGTCAGTCGGTGAGAGAGGAAGGCGCCGTGGCGAGCAGGGTCAGCGCCACACTCGCCGAGAGCACGGCCACGGGCTGCACGGCTGGCAGCGGCGCACCGCTGCGTAGCGTCCATGGGTCCGGAGCGGCGCCGAGGTAGCACTGGCGCAGGGTCTCGACCGAGACGAGGCCCTCGGCGCCTGCGAGGTCGGCCGTGACCGGCGCATCGCCGCGGGAGATGCAGACCGGCAGAGACAGCGCGACGAGGCGCACGACGGGCGCGCCGTCGTACTCGGCGGGCTCGGCGCCGAAGCACTCGCCCGCCGGTCCGTCGAGGTAGAACGGGAAGGCCGGCACGGTGACGACGGCCCGTGCGGGGTCGCAGAGGGTGAGCTCAGCCACGGGTGACGGAGGGTGTGCCGGCGTCGGCGGTGAAGAGGCCAGGCTCAGCCACGCGGCGCGCGGGACCCCGTGGCGGGGCGGGCGCCCGGGCCGGAGCGTGGTCGACCGGCAGGGCATCGTCGAGGGCTGCGAGGCGGGCCATGTCGTCGGCCTCGGAGACGGCTGTGATCTGGTCCGCGAGGCGGTCGGCGTCCGCGAGCCAGAGCCGACCGAGGTGCGCGAGCGCCCACGCGTGGTCCGCCGTCACGGCGTCGTCGAGCACCGCTACACGCTCGGCCGCCAGGCCGAGCGTGTAGCGGTGCCGGTGGACGGCGTACCAGCCTTCGAAGCGGTTGATGAGGTGGCGGACGGAGCGCGGCGACAGCGGCGTCTCGGCGGGCGTGTCTACGACAGCGCCGGTTTGTGTGGCGTCCATCGTCAGAAGGGGTCTTCGGCCACCGGCGGGTACTCATCCGCGGCGTCCGGTGGAAGGGGCGCCGAGCCGAGCGGCTGGGCCGGGACCGGGGCGAGGCCGACGTGGCCGTCGCCCGCATGGCCGTCGCCGGCCGGGTCGGCGGGGCTGAGCGTCGGCGGTGCGCCTGCGGCGATCGCGGCGTCGAGCAGCGCCATATCGAAGGTCACTGTCGCCCCGAAGTCGCCAAAGACGCCAGAGTCGCCAAAGTCGCCTGTCGCCTGCGGGCTCACCGAGTAGGCCCCGTGTCCCTCGTCGAGCACCAGACCGCGCTCGACGAGCCGCTTGATGACCTTGAACGCACCCTGCCGCTGGACACGCCACACGTCGGACACGTCCGTCCACGCGAACGTCTCAGGCAGCGCACCGCACAGGCGCGTGTCGCGGTCGGGGACGGCCGAGGCCGTGAACTCGTAGGACCGGAACAGCCGGATCGTCTCGCGCCGGAACCAGAGCGTGAGCTTGACCGCGCGCGCCATCGCCGAGAGCGACACCGGGCCGGGCTCCTCGCCGGGCGGCGTGTCGTGGACGTGGAAGATGAGCGCGAACCGGGCGCAGTAGCCCTCCTGCTTGACGAGCGCGCCGCGGATCCGCTCGTCCCGGACCGTGTCGTCGGTCGCGTCGGCCGACGCCGCGTAGAAGGCCGCGTAGAGCGACGACGCCTCGGCCGAGAGATGGAGCGCCGCGCCGTCGTCGGGACGGCTGTACGCGGCACCGACGAGGGCGTCGTAGGCGAGGAAGACCCGGTGCTCGACGTCGGCGTCGGTGAAGCGGCGGCGGCTCCTCGGCGGCTCAACCATCAAGAGGCGCGCGACGAGGCCGGAGTCGAACATGGCCCCGGTCAGCTTGTCCCGCAGCACGCCCGGCTGGGTCCCGCCGACAACGCAGACCGCCGGACGCTCGATCGACGTGTACGGCTTCTCGGCGTTCTTGCGGTCGATGCTGATCGGCGCGCCCTCGGCCAACTCGATCCACGTCTGCGCGTCGCCACCGCCACCCGAGTAGCGGTCGAAGGACGCGATCCACGCGGCAAGCTCGTCGCGGACAAGGAAGACCCCGCGGGGGTTTTCCTCGTGGACGACGGCCACGCTCTCGACCGTGGCATCGTTGATCCGGTACCTCCGCCGGACGGGAGGAATAGGTTTAGAAGCGTTAGGTTTCTCTTTATTTGATAGGGAGGACCATATACTTTGCTCCACGTCGTGCTGAGCCTTCAGCACCTTCCACGCCTCCTGAGCGGCCTTCTCGCGCCGGAAGACGGGGCGGAGCGCCGCGCGGAGCGCAGGCGACTTGTGCGAGCCCGAGAGTGCCACGACGACGAGCCACAGCGTCGCCGTGACCTCGTAGCTGAGCTTCATCTGGAGCCGGTGGCTGTTGCCGACCGACGCCGCGAGCACGCCGAGCACGGGGATGGCGACGAACGCCGGGTCGCACCCGATAGCGGCTGCGTGGGCGCGGATGTAGTCGGCCGCCGCCCGGGGCAGCAGGTCCACCGGGAACGCCTCCCACTCCAGCTCCGGCGGAGCCTCTGCGTCCTCCTCTGTCTCCCCCGAGGCGACAGGCGACTCTGGCGACTTTGGCGTCTTTGGCGACTTCGACCCGGGCGAAGTACAGGGCGACGGGACGGGCATCCAGCCGTGCGAGCGGGCGAGGTAGAAGAGCGTCGCCGCCTTCACCGTCTTCAGCCCGCCGCGCATCTTCGCCTCGTACTCGCCTGGCGTCTCCTCGGGGCTCCACTCGCAGAGCAGCGCGACGGCCTCGGCTGTGCTGCCACCTACGGCGTCGAGGACCGCCGCGATGATCCGGATCCACTCGTGGTAGGGCGGCCGGGGTGGGATCGCGCGCAGTGCCGAGCGGGTCCGCTCGTAATCGGTCGGGGCGGGGTCTCCCCCACCCTGCCGGCGTGCCGCGGCAGCAGGACGGGCGGTGGGTTCGGGCGCGTCGGCCTCGACCGGCTCGGCGTCTTCGTTGACGTAGACGCCCGGGTCGTCCGAGACGAAGCAGGCCCGCGACACGTCCTTGCACGACGGGTCTGCGTCCGCCGACGGGAAGAGCGCACGCGCGGCCGTGAACGTCCACTTGTGCTCGGAGTCGTCACGGGGCAGGCGCACCTCCCCCGTGTCCGGGTCGACGACGCGGACCGGGACGAGCGCCTTGAGCCCGTCGCCCGAGACGGACAGGAACACGGCGAGCACGTGCGGGCTCGCCTCCAGTTCGGCCCGCAGGCCGGCGAGATCCTCGACGTGG
>DASWMO010000009.1:0-1877 GCA_036399715.1 Rubricoccaceae bacterium | reverse complement strand
CGTTGCCGAGCCCGTCGAGCGTGTCGGCCATCTCGTGCAGGAGGGTCGGGTCGGTCGGGAGGCCCGGGCTGGACGCGCGGTGGCGGTCGCCTCGGACGAGGTCGTCGTGGAGCGACAGGAGATGAACGATGTGGGCCATGTCCGGGTGCGTGGTGTGGAGCCCAATAGTCGCACACCTGCCCGTGAGGCGACACCCGGTCGTGGCGTAGGCGGGGCCCGGTTGGGGCGTAGGCGCCGCCCGGAGCCCGGCGTTCCCGGCGCCCTACTCGCGGACCCAGACCGCGACGCCGCCGGGGGCGAGCGTCTGGCGCGCGCCGAGCAGTTCCGCGGGGCCGAGGCCCGCCGGGTCGATCTCGGACGCCGCGTCCGTCGCCCGCGCGACGGCGCGCCAGCGGCCCGCCGGCAGCCCGTCGAACGCGGCCGTCTCGGCGCCGGCGTTGAGCAGCACGAGCACCGCCGGCCCCGCCGCGGCGCCGACGAGATACCCGAGCGCGTGCTCGTCCGCCGGGCGGAAAAACTGGACGGTCGTGTCCGGCGTCGCCGTGCGGAAGACGGCGCCGGCGGGCGAGAGGCGCAGCGCGATCAGGCCGCGCCACCAGTCCAGCATCGCCGCGACGTCGTCCGGCCCGTCCGTGCGGCCGACCTGCTCCCAGTCGAACTGGTTGGGCGTGCGGAGGTTGTAGGTGTCGCCGCGGCCGTTGATGTAGACCGGCGAGAGCGCCGTTCGGGCGACGATCTGGCCGCCGATCTGGTCGGGCCGCGGGGCGGCGCCCTTGGAGCGCAGGATCTCCGTCCCGCCGTTGAGCACGACCGGCCCGAGGCTCGTCAGCAGCAGCGTCGCCGCGATGCGGACGGCCGCCTCGTCGACGCCTGCGCGGCCGTCCCACGCGTCCGGGCCGGTCGTCGTGGACGCGAAGCGGTCGGCGAGCGTCCAGTTGTCGTGGATGTCGAGGTAGTTGATGCCGCGGTTCGGGTCGGCCTCGTCGGGCCAGCGGTTGAGGACGGCGTTGACGGCCGCCTCGCGGAGGGCGCCCGCCCCGCCGGCCCAGCCGCGGTCCGTCGCGGGATCGCGCGGCGCGTCGGGCGTGCCCTGGAACGCGTTGCGCGCGTCGTCCTGGAAGAACGGGATCGGCGCGTCGGCCTTGTACCAGTCCCACGCGGGGTTGGCCTCGTAGTCGGGGTCCGTCGAGGCGATCCACGGCTCGCCGTACCACACGAGGTCGGCCGGGAGGGCGGCGCGGACGGCGCGGAGCGTCTGCTCGTCTGTCTGCCCGGCGAGGTCAATCCGGAAGCCGTCGACGCCGAACTCGTCGACGTAGGCCCGGCACTGGTCCACGAGCCACCGCTGGACCATCGGGCGGTTCTCGGACTTGACCTCGTTGCCGTAGCCGCCGAGGAGCGCGCCGTCGTCGCCCGTCCGGTAGTAGTACAGGCGGTCGATGCCGCCGAAGTTGAACAGGTTGTCGCGGCCCTCCATGTTCTCGCCCGTGTGGTTGAACACGAAGTCCACGACGACGGCGATGCCGCGGTCGTGGAAGGCTTGTACAAGGTCTCTAAACTGTTCTCTTTCCGCCCCGGCCTCGGTCCCGCGGCGGCGGTAGCGGCCCTCGACGGCCAGAAAGTGCGTGATCCGGTAGCCCCAGTCGTAGTTCTCGGTCGCGACGCCCATCGCGCGCATCAGCGAGTCCGCCCCGAAGGCCGCGGCCCACACGTCGTCGGGGTAGTTGAGGTACTCCTGGACCGGCATCAGGTGAACTGTGTTGACGCCGAGTCGGACGAGGTGGTCGATCCCGACGGGCTCGCCGCGGGTGTTCGTCAGGCCGGGCATGGCCATCGCGTCGAACGTGCCGCGGAGGCTCTCGGCGACCGGCAGGCGG
>DASWMO010000008.1:0-2587 GCA_036399715.1 Rubricoccaceae bacterium | reverse complement strand
GGACGAGGACGGCGCGCAGGGTCCGCACGTCGGCGTCGGTGAGGGCGGCAGCCTCGGGGAAGCGCGGCACGTAGCCGCGCGGCGGCTCGGGGTAGAGCACCTCGTCGAGCCGCACGCGCCGCCTCACGCGCACAACCGTCGTCCCGGCGGCGATGTCGCCGAGGCGCTGCTGGCGCCGGGTCGCCGCGACGGCGACCACGGCGACCGTCCCCGACGAGAGCGTCACGTCGACGAACCGCAGCAGCCACCGCAACGCATACTGCCCGAGCGTCGGCTGAGCGCCGTCGAGGCGGGCGACGCGGATCTTGAGCAGCATCTTGCCCGGCGTCTGGCCCTCGGCCAGGACCTCGAACCCGACGTCGTAGAGCAGGACTGGGAGCAGGACGAGCAGCACGAACCCGACGTCGTCCGCACCCGCCTTGCTCAGCACCCAGCTCATGAGAAGCGCGTAGCCGCCCCACACGACCAGGTCGGCGAGCCACGCCAGGATCCGGTCGCCGACGCCGGCCGGCGCGAGCGACAGCTCGACGTTCTGGGCCGTCTGGATGAGAAACCGGTCGTCCATTCGGAGGTGCGAACCTGGGCACGAAAGGGGAGGCACACGCCAAGGTACCGGCGTGCGCGGGTTGAACCCCGCACCGGCCACCCCGTACCTTCGCTCGATGCGCGAGTCCGTCTTCGTCCGCCGCCACGCCCCCGACTGGGAGGCCTTCGAAGACCGCCTCGGCGAGGCGGGCGAGGCCGACGCGGACGCGCTCGCCGACGGCTACGTCCGCCTCGGAGACGACCTCGCGTACGCGCAGACGTTCTTCCCCGGCTCGGCGACGACGGCGTACCTCAACGATCTCCAGGCCGAGGCGCACCGGCGGCTCTACCGCAACCGCCGCGAGGAGCGCGGCCGGCTCGCGCGGTTCTGGACGCACGAGGTCCCGCTCGCGGCCTACGACTCGCGGCGCGCGCTCGGGCTGGCGCTCCTGCTCTTTCTCGGCGCCGTCGCCCTCGGCGCCGTCTCGGCCGCCGGCGACGACCGCTTCGCGCGCCTCGTCCTCGGCGACGGCTACGTCTCGATGACCGAGGCCAACATCGAGGCCGGCGACCCGCTCGCCGTCTACAAGGACGCGCAGCCGCTCCAGATGAGCGTCGGGATCGCGCTCAACAACGTCCTCGTGTCGTTCTTCGCCTTCGTCGGCGTGCTGGATGTGGGCGGGGCCGTCCTGCCGGGCTTCGCGCTCGGCTCGGCGCAGGCGCTGTTCAACAACGGTGTCATGGTGGGCGTGTTCACGCACCTGTTCGCGTCGCGCGGCCTCGGCGGAACGTTCGCGCGCGTCGTGTTCATCCACGGCGCGCTCGAACTCTCGGCGATCGTCGTCGCGGGCGGGGCCGGCTTCGTGATGGGCGGCGCTCTCCTGTTCCCCGGGACATACCCGCGGCTCGCGAGCTTCCGCGAGGGCGCGCTCCGCGGGACCAAGCTCATTCTCGGGCTCGTCCCGATCTTCCTCGTCGCGGCCGCGCTCGAAGGGTTCGCGACGCGCCACACCGAGATGCCGCTCGCACTCGCCGTGGCCGTCATCGCCGGCTCGTTCGCGTTCATGGCCTTCTACTACGTGTGGTGGCCGCGGCGCGTCGCCGCGCAGGCCCGCCCGGCCGCCCAATCAGCCGCAGCGCTTGCCACGCCGGTTCCTGTTCCGTCGCCACCTCTGCCCGCCGATGCCTGACGCCCCGCTCTTTTCCGACCCGGCACTCCGCGAGGCCGGCGCCGTCCGGCTGCGCGAGGAGCGAGACGTCGGCGCCGTCCTCTCGGCCGCGCTGCGCCTCGCCACGTCGGAGGCGCGGCCGCTGTTTACGGCCGTCTTCGCGATCGTCGGGCCGATGATCCTGGCCGCCGCCCTCGTGCGCGTCGCCGGCGGGCGTGGGCTGGCGTCCGCCGTGGACGGAGCTGCGAATCTTCTAGCGACGGTGACTGTCCTCGCATTTGTCCGGCTGTACGTCCGAGGCGCGCCGCTCGGCGTGGCTGACGTGTGGGACGAGGCGAAGCCGCTGCTCGGGCCCGTCTTCGTCTTTCTGGTCCTCATAATCATCGGGCTTGTCGCCCTCCTGATCCCGGTGTCGCTGCTCGTTGCGGCCACCGGCGGCGGGGCCGTCACCGGCGCGTTTGCCGTCGTGGCCGTCGTCGCGCTCGTCCTGTTCGGCGTGCCATTCGTGTCGCTGGGCCTCGCGGCGGTCGGGCTGGACGAGTTGCGGGCCTCGGAGGCCCTCGCCCGGGTTCGCGACCTCACGCGCGGCCGACTGGGCCTCGTCGTCGGGACGTTCGTCGTGCTCATCTTGCTGGCGTTCTTTGTCCTTGTCGTGCTCGGCGGGACGCTCGGCGCGCTCTTCTCCTCGGGCTTCTCCGCAGGTGACCCGGGCGGCGGGCCGGCGACCGCCATCGCGACGGCTGCCCTGACGCTGGTTGCGCTCCCGGTGAGCGTCGTCGTGTCCCTCGTCTGGACCGTCCTCTACGGGAGCCTCGTCGAGTCCGCCGAAGGGACATCGCTCGGCGAGGGGCTCGACAACCTCGCCCGCGCGCTCGACGACCGCCCCATCGAGG
>DASWMO010000007.1:0-3853 GCA_036399715.1 Rubricoccaceae bacterium | reverse complement strand
CGCTGTGGAACCTCCCCGACGCGTTCCTCCAGGCCGATTCGTACCCGTTCGCCTTCTCGGCCCCGGCGACCGGGACGGTCGTCCTCGTCGACGGCATCGCGATCCCGCTGGGGGCGCCGCAGCCGGCGCTCGCACGCCAGTTCGTCGACTTCGTGACCTCGCCCGGGGCGCTCGTGGATCAAGCGCAGCGCTTCCACCGCATCCCCGCCCGGACCGACATTCCGGCGGGCCGCCTGCCGGCGTGGATGGGCCAGCCGTACGCACAGATCCCGCTCGACTGGGGCCGCCTCGCCCGCGACGGCGCCGAATGGATGCAGGTCTGGGATGAGCAGATCAAGGGTCAGGGCGCGGCATACCTCGCGGCCCACCCGCCGGGCCGCTAGTGAATCGCCTGCCCGACGCCGTTCTGGTCGCCCTCGGCGGCGCCGTTGGTGCTGGTGCCCGCTACAGCGTAGGGCTCGTCGCGCTGCGCGCCGGGCCGGGGCTGCCGGTCGGGACATGGGCTGTGAACGCACTCGGATGCGTCGGCATCGGGATCGCGCTTGCGCTCGCACCGGGCGAGCGGGTTCGCCTCGCTGTCGTCGTAGGCGTGCTCGGCGGGTTCACGACGTTCTCAGCGTATAGCGCCGAGACGGTGGCGCTGTGGACAGCAGGGCGGCCCGGGTGGGCCGCCGCAAACGCCGTCGGGAGCGTGGTCGTCGGCGTCGCCGCAGTAGCGCTTGGTATGATCATTGGCCGCGCCGTCGCGGCCTGAGCCGGCGACGGCGCAACCCGGCGGCGCAGCGGTCGACTTACTTGCGCCCGACGAAGTAATACGCGAGCAGGCCGACGAAGGGGAAGATCACGATGATGGCGGTCCACAGGACCTTGTCACCGTCCGTGCGCGCGCTCTTCCAGACCTCCACGAGCGCGAGGATGTCCAGCACGACGACGAGGAGGCCGCAGAACCCGAGACGGCCCGGGTTGGTGAGCCCGCGGACGAGGTTGCTCGGGCCGCAGCCGGCGAGGGCGGTGGCGGCGATCGTCAGGGCGAGCGCAGGAAAGGCGCGAAGGCGAGCGGTCATCGGAGTGGGGGAGGAGAGGGTGGCTACTTCTGGCGGTCGCGCACGACGCGCTGGCCCCAGAACAGGAACGCGAGCACGCCCACGACGGGCACGCAGAACAGCGCGATGAGACCGACCTTGGTCCCGAGCGCCAGGTACGTCTTCCACGTCGCGAGTGAGGCGAGCAGGGCGAGCGTCGCGTTGAGGACGGCCAGCAGCGTCAGCAGGAGCGCTTTGGCGAGCCCGACGAGCGTGGCGGCGAGAAGGAGGGACATCGGCGGAGCGGTGGCGAGGGCGGACCTACGGGCGCCCCCGCCCGCCGGTTGCAGTCGCCCGGCTCCACCGGACACACCCTTGGCCCGGTGACCACAGCGCTCCGCCGGGTGCGAAGGCCGACGGGTCGCGCGTTTGCGCCCCGGTGCCGGGTGGCGCACGGCGCTAGCTTGGTCCGCCCCCATCTGCCCCCGCCGCGCCCGACCGTTCGCTCCGCCGTTTCGCCTTTCCGGATCCTGCGCGCTCCGGCCCGTCATGCGCTCTGCCTCTGCTCTCGCCCCGGCGGCCGTCCTGCGGTCCGGGCTCGTCCTCGCTGTCTCCCTCGGGGCGCTCGCGGGCTGCCGCTCCGGATCGGCGCTCCACCGCCGCTACGACAACTTCCGCGCGTACTACAACACGTACTACAACGCGTCGCGGCAGCTCGAGACCGGCGAGACGGCCCTGCTGAACGTCAACACGCCCGTCGACCGCACACGGCTCGTCGAGCTCTTCCCGACCGGCAGCGCGGGCGGGCCGTCGGAGACGTTCGAGGACGCTATCGAGAAGAGCGCCGAACTGCTCCGGCAGCGCCCCGGCTCCAAGTGGGCCGACGATGCCCTGCTGGTCATCGGAAAGGCCTACTTCTACGAGCGCAACTTTGTCGGGGCCGAGCAGAAGTTCCGCGAGACCATCGCCGCGGCCGGCCTCGCCGGCGACCGCCGCCTCGGCGACGAGGCACGCTTCTGGCTCGGCCGCACGCTCGCCGCGGCAGACCGCTACGACGAGGGCGTGCTCGCGCTCCGCGAGGGTCTCGCGCTCCCCGACGGCGACCGCTACTGGCAGGCCCGGATGCACCTCGCCCTCGGCGAACTCAACGCCCGCGCCGGCCGGTGGGACGCCGCGACGGTCGACCTCCGCGACGGCCTCGCCGCTGTCCGCGACGCGGACCTCGCCGCGCGGGCGGCGCTCCTGCTCGGGCAGGTCGAAGAGGCAGCAGGCCGCTACGACGCCGCCGCCGAGGCGTACGGCCTCGCCCTCGACCGCCGGCCGTCCTACGAGATCACCTTCGCGGCCGAGATCAACCGCGGCCTCGTGCTCGGCCTTGACGCCGGCCGCCCCGACGACGGCCTCGCGCTGCTGACGGCGATGGCGCGCGACGACAAGAACTTCCCCCGCCGCGCCGAGGTCGTCCTCGCGCAGGCCCGCGTCCTCGCCGCCGCGGGCCGGCCGGACGACGCGCGGGCCCGCTTCCGCGACGTGCTCTACGACCCCGCCCTCGGCGGGCAGTCCGTCCGCGGCGAGGCGCACTACCGCCTCGCCGAGTTCTACCGGGATGCCCTGGGCGACTACGTCACCGCCGCGGCCCACTTCGACACGTCCGCGACGGCCCTCCAGGCGCCGCCGACCGTCGCCGAGCGCCCGTCGCGCGCGGCTATCCTCGGCACGACGGCCCTCGCGTCGACCTATCAGACCGTCGCCCGGACGTCGCTCCAGATCGCGGCCATCGACTCCGTCCTTGCCCTCGGCGCGCTTGGCGAGGACGCCTTCGCGGCCCGCATCGCCGAGATCGAGTCTGTCCGTCGCGCCGAGTGGGTCCAGCAGCGCCGCGAGGCCGACGCGCTGCGGACGGCGCAGGACTTCGGAGGCTCGGGGGCGATTCAGACGCCGTTCGGGCAGGACCCCGGCCTCGGCGGCGCCGCCGGGCGCGGCGTCGACACGCCCGGCACGGGCGGCGACCCGGGCGGCGCGGCCGGCTCGACAGTCGAGACGGGCTTTCTCGGCTATCGCGACCCGCGCACCGTCCAGTCCGGCCTGCTGTCGTTCCAGCGCCTCTTCGGCGACCGCCCGCTCGTGCCGAACTGGCGCCGGCGGTCCGCCATCCAGAGCGGCGCCGGCGGCCAGAACCTCGCCGGCGTCACGTCGGACCAGTCGTTCGCGCCGGGCTTCAATGGCCTCGCAGGGCCGCCGCCGCTCGACCTCACGGGCATTCCGCGCACGCCCGAGGCGCAGCAGGCGCTGCGCATGGACCGCGCGGCGCTGCGCTACGAGCTCGCCAACACGTTCTTCCTCGCCCTCGACCGCCCGGACCGCGCCGCCACCCTCTACCGCCTCATCCTCGAGGAAACGCCTGAGGCGCCCGTCGCGCCGCGGACGCGCTACGCGCTCGCCGAGCTCGAAGCCGGCGCCGGCCGAGCCGAGGCGGCCGCGCCGCTCTACCGCGACGTCGCCGCGCTGGACTCGACGAGTGCACTCGGGCAGGCGGCCCGCGCCCGCCTTGAGGGCCGGGAGCCCGAGGTCGCCGCACCCGTCGATGCAGGCCGCGACGACGCCGACTATGCGGCCGCCCGCCGGCTCTGGGACGAGGGCGACCCACGCGCCGCTGCGACCGCTCTCGTCGCCCTCGGCGCGGCTGACCCCGACGCACCCGGGGCGCCACGGGCCTTTCTCGCCGGAGCCCTCGCGTACCTCGAAAGCGTCCGCGGCGACACGACGGCGCTCGCGGCCCCACTGCCGCCCGACCTCGTGCCCGACGCCCTCATCGGCGTCGAAGCGCCGGC
>DASWMO010000006.1:0-1608 GCA_036399715.1 Rubricoccaceae bacterium | reverse complement strand
CGTCATCGTGAACGGGTTGCCGAGCAGGTTGTACGAGTTCGGCCGGAGCGGGATCGTGACCGGTCCGCTCGTCGCCGTGCCGGTCGCGCTGAGCGTGAACGGGAGCTGGACGCTCTGGCTCGGCCCGCCCTGGGGCGTGATGACGCGGTCGTAGAAATGCCAGAAGAAGCCGTTCCCCGAGGCGAGCACGGCCGAGCCTGCGGCCGGCGGCACGAACGCCGTCCCGTTGTAGCCGACGTAGAGGTTGGGCTCGTAGGCCGGGTAGAAGTCCGAGATGCCCTGGACGAGGTTCTGCGCGGCGAGGGCCGCGATGGTGACCCCGCCGACGGGGGCGGCGAGCAGTCGCCATCCGGCGTCGTCACCCGGCGCGGGCGTGCCGGCGAAGGTGCGCGCCGGCGTGGCACTCTGGACGACGGGCATGAACGTGGCCAGGGGTACGTTGGGCACGTTAGAGCCCGTGACGGTCCCCTGCGCCGTGACCCCGTAGCCGACGGGGAAGGGAGCGGCGAGCGTGGCGTCGTAGAGGACGGTGACGGTCTTGCCGGCCGGGAGCGTCCCGACGGTCGCCGTGACCGTCTCGCCGGCGCGAAGGGCGGGCTCCGTCTCAGACGAGGTCTTCGCCGGCACCGGGGCTTCAGCGGCGGAACTGGCCGCTGCGGCGATGCGCGCGGACTCTGTCCCGTCCGCCGACGCAAGTAGGACTGGCTCGGGCAGGCCGACATCGTCGCCCACCTTCGTCTCTGCCTCGGATGTTGCCGGCGTCGTGACGAGGCTAGGCTCCGTTGAGTTGCTCGGGGCCATCACGGTGACGCCGGGCGTGGCTCGCTCAGACGAGCCGAGCTGGGCCGGTACGATGCCGGCTGTCATCGCGCTGGTGCCCTCCGTCGCCGCGTCCGCTGTGCTCGCGCTCGGTGGCTCCGCCTCTACCAGCGACGGCAGGTTCGGCTGCGGGACCGAGCCGGTAGTCGTATACCCGCTGCTCGCGGTGTTGGCGCTGACAAAGAACGGGATCGGACCAGCCGACGTGTTGCCGCGACCCTGGAGATAGGCTTGGACCGCGGTGAAGTCCTTCGGGCCACCGCCGTAGCCGGGAAGCTGGATGCCGGTGGCGAACCGCGTGTTGACGGCGATCCCGTTCCCGGTGGCCGCGCCGGTCACGGTCACTCCGTTCGCACTAAGGTCGAGACGGCCGACACCCTGGTCAGGCCCCGCGCCGCCGTTGGTCGACGTCGTGCCGATGTTGACGTAGACACCGTTGAACGCGTTCTGGTCGCTGATGTTGATCGTGTTGTTGTTGACCGTGGCGTTCATCGTGTGCGCCGGGTTCGTGTCCTCGCCCATCTGGATCAGGACGCCGCCCATCGTGCCGCGGATGTTGTTGTTGTCGACCTTGACGGTGGTGGTGCCCGAGCCGACCGAGACGACGCCCACCCCGTAGCCGCCTGAGCTTCCCGACGTGGACGACGAGGCGTCGCCGATCGTGTTGTTGTTGATGCGCCCCTCCATCACTCCGCTGGCCGGGGTGAGGCCGGCCTGGTTGACGTTGATCGAGTTGGATACGGCGTTGTTGGAGCCGCGCGTGAAGGTGTTGGCTTGGATGCTGAAGCG
>DASWMO010000005.1:0-2641 GCA_036399715.1 Rubricoccaceae bacterium | reverse complement strand
CGGGGCGTCCGCCTCGCCCCCTTCACGGTCGAGCACGCGGACTACCTCTTCAACGACCTCTACGCCGACGCCCTCCAGCGGGGCGACACCGCGCTGGCGGCCCGCACCGGCGCCGCCTTCCTCACCCACCTCGACGCCGCGCTCGACTTCGCCGAGGGGCTCTCGGTGGAGACGTTCGGGCGCGAGGTCCCGCAGACGCTGCTCCTCCACGCCAACGCGCTCAACGCGGCGTACCTCGGCGCCACGCTCGACCGGCTCGCGGCGCGGGGGTACCGCTTCGTCACGCTGGAGGAGGCCGCGGCCGACCCTGCCTACGGCTCGCCGGACGGGTACACCGAGCGGTTCGGCGTCTCGTGGCTCCACCGCTGGCGGGCGGGGCGCGGGCTCCCCTCCCGCCTCCGCGACGAGCCGGACCCGCCCGCCTGGATCCTCGAGGCCCTCGACGCGCGGGGGCAGTAGGCCGCTGCCGCCGTGCGGCCGCAGCGGCCCGCCCCCACACGCTCCAACGTCCCCGTCCCACCCCATCACGAAACGCGCAGGCGGCTTCACTTACCCACGCTGACCCGCTCTCTCCCCGATGACCGCACGCTCTCTCCTCCTCGGCCTCGGCGCCTGTGCGCTCGCGCTCGCGGGCACGCCGCGGGCGGGTGCCCAGACCGACCGCGCGTGGGTCGGCACCGTCCGCGTAAGCGGCGACTGGCTCACCGGCCTCCCCACCTTCCGCGAGACGCTGGAGGGCACCGTCCGATTCGACTACGTCGACACCGACGCCTCCGGCAGCGAGGAGTTTGTGGCGACGGCGGCCAACCTCACGTGGTCGGTCTCCGGCACGTGGGAGGGCTGCACCTACAGTGGGGGCCCGCTCCCGATCGTGTTCGACCCCTCCGTGGGCGACACGGGCGAGCTGTGGGTCCACTCGGACGGGCTCTACGAGGGCCACGTCTACCTCGACCTCGTCGCCCACCTCTGGGACCAGGTCGTCGTCGAGTGCCCGGACGAAGAGCCCGTGCGGATCCCTGGGCGCCTCGCGACGGCCTTCGCGACCGGGTTCAACGAGTTCTACGTCCGTGAGGAGGGGACGCTCCTGGCGGAGACCTACTCCGACTTCGGCGGCGCCGGCCTCGAGACCCACACGTGGCGGTTCACCGCTCCGCAGACGGAGGCGGAGCTCGTCGTCGAGCCGGCGGGGTACGAGACGTGGCAGCCTCAGGGCGGGCCGAACGAGCAGGAGCGCGGCAACGACATCGCGGTCCACGCCCGCCTCCAGGCCCCGGGCGGCGGGCCCACCACCGTCGAGGCCGAGCGGTTCACGTTCGAGCTCCTCGACGTCTCGCGCGAGCCGGGCGTCGCCCTCAACTGGCCGCTCAGCGGGAACGCGTCGGCGCACGACCTCCAGTTCGAGCCCGCCCTCAACCCCACTCACACCGTCGCCGGTGACGGGCTGAGCCTCCAGACGCCCGGGGGGCGCACGTCTACGGCCACCGTCTCGTCGTTCGACTGGGGCGCGTGGGGGGCCGTCCGCGTGACGGCGCACCTGCCCGGCGGGCGGACCGTTATCGGGACCCTGGAGGGGCGCCCGGAGCTCGGGGAGATCCCGCTCCCCCAGCGCCAGCCCGGCTCCCGCATCGCCGACGCGTGGAAGCGGCAGCAGAGCGCGACCGGCCTCGCCGACGACAGCGACGCCGAGGGGCTCCCGGAGGGCGACGGGCACGGCGGCGACGGGCTCACGCTCTACGAGGAGTACCGCGGGTTCCTCGAGAACGGCCGCCACCGCTCGGCGAACCCCGTCCGGAAGGACCTCTTCGTCTTCGACGAGATCGGCGGCGTCTCCAAGCGGGGGATCGCGCTGTTCGCGGCGGCGACGCGGCTGGAGGTCCACCACGAGTTCCTGCCGTCGGAGTACGACGTCACGCGCGTCGTGAACGTCAACCGCGGCTCGGGCGCCTCGCTCGGGTCCCAGCACGGCGTCCGCATGGTGTCCGTCCCGGGCGCGGGCGACCCCCGGGCGTACTCCGTCGGCGGGGACCACCGGCCGGGGACGCCGGGGACGATCCTCGCCGTCGAGATCCCTTCGCGGCTCCTCCCCGGCGGCGGGGTGTGGGACGGGCAGTCCGAGCCCGGGCGCGTCTCGTTCGAGCGCTACATGGCCTCGACGATCGCGCACGAGCTGGGGCACAGCGTGAACGTGTGGCACCATGGCCAGGCCGACCTCTTCGACGTGGCGTGGCGGGTACGGCTCGACGCCGACGGCGGCTTCGCCCACGACGCGGCAGGGAACCTCCTCGTCGAAGAGGACGGGTTCGGCCCCATCGTCGTCCGCGACGAGGCGGGCGTGGTGCGCACGCCGCGGCTGCTCCGCACCGACGGCCTCATGAGGATCGGCCAGATGGGCGTGCAGGGCGGCCAGCACAGCGGGGACCAGCGGTGCTTCATGCGCTACGACGTCGCCACCGCCTACGTCTCGACGTCGTCGCCCGAGGGCCGCTACTACGGCACGTTCGGGGAGCAGGCCACGCCGGGCACCACGATGTGCGCGCTCCGGACGGGGACCGGCGTGAACGCGCCCGGACGGGAGCCACAACCGCGCTACGGCGACGCCTCGACCGACGGGTGCCGCCACCAGATCTGCGTCAACGACCGC
>DASWMO010000004.1:0-5651 GCA_036399715.1 Rubricoccaceae bacterium | reverse complement strand
CACAGGGGCCGGGAGCGACTGAGGCCGTCCTGTCTCCGTTTAAAACGCCTGACCGCCGTTCGTGACACGGGCGGCGGTCAGGCGTGCAGGACCGGTCTAGCTTTTCTCCATGGATGTCACCCCGGTCCGACTTAACGCTGTACGGCCTGAGCCCGCACCGGTCGTCCGGGGCTGGCGGCTATGGGCGCTCTCGTTCGCGACGTGGACGACAACAGCGCTCGTCGGCGCTCTCCGCTCGACGACGATCTATGTCGTCCCCAAGGGATCTCTGCCAGGGCATTCAGTCCAGGTCCCCTGGACCAGCCAGTTCGTCTCGTTCGAGTGGCTCCCGAACATGGGGTGGGCGCTGCTGACCCCGCTCATCGTCGGCCTCGGGCGTCGATACCCCCTCGTCCGGGGCCGCCTCGCCCGTCATCTCCCGATTCACATCGCCGCAGCCCTCGTCGCCGGGCTGCTCTACACGAGCGCCTTCGTGTTCATCGGCAACGACGAGACCATGATGCCCATAGTCCTCCCGACCTCCGTCGCCCTCGGGAACTGGCACCGGCAGATGGCCCAGAACCTCTCTCAGCACGTCGTCATGTATGTCGTCATCCTGGCGGCTGGCGCGGCCTTCGACCTGTGGGCCCGTCGGCAGGCTGAAGATCTCGAGCGGGCTGGCCTCGCGCTCCGGGCCAGCCGGCTCGAGGGCGACCTCGCGGAGGCCCGGCTCGCCGCGCTCCAGGCCCAGCTCCACCCCCACTTCCTCTTCAACACGCTCCACGCCGTCTCAGCCCTCGTCGACTGGCGACCTGCCGACGCCCGCCGGATGCTCACCGGGCTCGCCGAGCTCCTCCGGCTCACGCTCGCACAGTCGGGGGCACAGACCGTCCGGCTCGACGACGACCTCGACTGGCTCGAGCGGTACCTCGACCTCCAGAGGGTCCGGTTTGAGGACCGACTCGTCGTCGACATCGAGGTCGAGCCCGAGGCGCTCTCGGCCGAGGTGCCGGCGCTCGTGCTCCAACCGCTCGTCGAGAACGCGCTCCTCCACGGCGTGGCCGCTGTGAGCCGGCCGTGCTGGGTCTCGGTCCGGGCTGGTATCGTCGGCGACCGCCTCCGGCTCACGGTCGACGACGACGGGCCCGGGCTGGACCGCGAAGTCCGCGAGGGGATCGGGCTCTCCAACACGAGGGCCCGGCTCCGCGCCCTGTACGGGGCCAACGCCCGGCTCGAGTTGCTCGCCAGGCCTGGGGGGGGCGCCCGGTCCCTCGTCGAAGTTCCGTACCGGCCGGCTTCGGGCCCTCCGACGAGTGACCTGTCCAGGACGACCCGACCCATGGTTGCTTCGGCGCCAGTGGCGCCATGACCGTCCTGGTCGTCGACGACGAGGCGCTCGGGCGCGAGCGCCTCCGCCGGCTCCTCGAGGCCCACGCTGATGTCACATCCGTCCACCTCGCAGCGGACGGACAGCAGGCCGCCGAGGCGATCCGGTCGAACCCGCCCGACCTCGTCTTCCTCGATGTCCAGATGCCACACCTCGACGGCTTCGGCGTCGTCGAGGCCGTTGGCCCCGCAGCAATGCCGCTCGTCGTGTTCGTGACGGCTTACGACGCCTACGCCCTCCGGGCCTTTGAGGCCCACGCGCTCGACTACCTCCTCAAGCCGTTCGACGACGACCGCTTCGAGCGGGCCCTTGACCGCGCCCGGGACCGGCTGCGGGAGCGCCGGGCGTCCAGCCTCGGCGAAGCGCTCGCCGGCCTCGTCGGGACCGTTCGGGGCGACGCCCTCGACCCGGCCGTGCCTGACCCGCCGGTCACAGGGGCCGGCACGCTCGACCGGTTTCCCGTCCGGTCCGGAGGACGGGTTGTCCTCGTTCCGGCGGTTAGTGTGGATTGGATCGAGTCGGACGGCCCTTATGCCCTGCTCCACGTCGGGTCCAGGACGCACGCGGTTCGGGTCTCGATGCGGGAGCTGGAGGACCGGCTCGACGCACGCCGGTTCATCCGGGTCCACCGCTCGGCGATCGTCCACCTCGACCGCGTCCGCGAGCTCCGGGACATGGGGCGAGGGGAGTACCAGGTGGTCCTCCACGACGGGACGGAGCTGAGGCTGAGCCGGAGCCGGCGGGCGCACCTCGAGCGGCGGCTAGGACTGTCGCTGTAACGGCGGAATAGCCCGGCCGCACCAGCACCGCTCGTGCTGGCCACGCCCCCTTCGGGACGGCACATCACCATTCGTGACGACGCGCTGGGAGCCACTGGCGGGGAACCGGATCCTCCCGTCCCACCTCACCGGTCAACGCCATGCTGTCGCTCCTCGCCCTCCTCCTGTGGACCCCCACGGCCCCCGCCCCGCCCGACTCTCTCGTCTACGTCGACATCACCGCACACCAAGGGGGTGACTGTGCCGAGAGCGCCGATGTGACACGGCCATGCCGGGCCCGGACACCCTGGTCCCAGACAGAACTGCGGGCCCGCTGGGCGGCAGAGGGAGCTCCGGCCTGGACCGACGGCGACACGCTCACGCTCGTCTACGAGGGCGACACCGAGGGTGTCGACGCCTGCTGCGCCATCCAGATGCCGATGTCGCGCTTTGCGGGGTCGGACCTCTGGGTTCTCTCGGCTCGGATCCCGGAGCTCACGTTCGCGACGGTCGGGTACGGATTCGTTCCAGCGGGTGCCCGGAGGCTTGAGCACCAAGGCACGCTTCGGGGGACGTCTGCCCCGACCGAGCCACCCCGCGCCCGCGCGCTCCGCGGGACCGTGCAGACCGACTCGCTCTGGAGCGCGGCGCTCACCGAGCGCCGCGCCGTCACGGTATACCTCCCGCCCGGCCACGACGCGTCTAGGCTAAGCCCCGTCGTTTACGTCGCCGATGGCCAGGTCGTCAACACGCTCGCGGAGTACCTGGAGCCCTTCATCATGGCTGGTGAGGTGCCGCCCACAGTCCTCGTCGGGATCCACTCCGGCCCGTTCCGGGGCGAGGAGTACACGTCGATCTCGGAGGAGACCAACGAGCCCGACAGTACGAATGCCCGCTTCCTCGCCCATGAACGGTTCGTGTTCGACGAGGTGATCCCGTGGGCCGAGCGGACGTTCGGGGCGTCGACCAAGCGCGAGGAGCGGGCAGCGTTCGGGTTCTCGAACGGGGGGGTGTGGGCGTCCTTCCAGGGCGTCCGCCACCCGAACGTGTTCGGGGTCGCCGTCCCGTTCTCGTGCGGGGTGTGCGTCGTTTCCGTCCCAGAGGAGCCCGTCCCGGCAGCGTCCGGCGCGGCCGCCCGGTTCTACTTTCAGGCCGGCCGGCTGGAGTCCAGCTTCCTCGCGTCGACGCGCGCGGCCGCGGACCGGCTCCGGGCAGCCGGGTACGAAGCCGTAATGCACGAGCGGGTCGCCGGCCACGACTCGGTGATGTGGAACGAGCAGTTCGCGGACGCCGTCCGGTGGGCGTTCGGGACCTTCGCGACAGACGCTCCCTGACCCCTCCCCCCATCGGTGGGAGCCACGGCGAAGGGTGAGCCTGGTGACGGGCCCGCGCCCCCTCACGGTCAACGGACGACGACGAGCCGGGACGTCGTCGCGCCCGTCCCGGCGGTCACGTGTACGACGTACACGCCGGCGGGCCACCTGGACGTCTTGACGCTTAGGACACGCTCGCCCGCCGCTATGGCGTCGTCGAGCACGACGGCAACCTCGCGGCCGATCGCGTCGAGCACCACAACCCGGACGGGGCCCGCCTCGCCGAGCAACACGGCGACCTCGACGTGGGCCCCGGTCGCCGGATTCGGGCGGACCGCCACGGCGAGACGGGCCGGGCCGTCGGGCGGGCCGGCCATCCCTGTCGGCACAGCCCCCTCGTAAGCCCCCAGGTCCACCGACGCGCCGACCACCCGAGGTGACCCCGAGAGGTCCACGGGGACCGGCTCGGCGGTGCCCCCGTCCGAGTCGAGGTCCCACACGTCCGCCGGGAGCAGCGCGACGAGCCCGGCGTCCTGGGCCGGGGAGCCCGTCTCAAACCGGAGATCGCCGTAGTCGTCGTCGGCTGTCCCCCACGTTCCGTCCGCCCCGGCCACGGGTCGGCGAACGAAGAGCGGGTCGGCGTCGACGATGGCAGTACCGCCCGGGAAGCCCCCCTCGACGACAGCGTGTTGAACGTCCGCCGGGGGCTCGCCAGCGTAGCCCCCGATCTCGGGCCCCTCGTTACCCCAGAACACGGCGTTCCCCACTCGCCCCCCGCTCATGAAGAGCCCGGCGCCGGAGGGGGCAACGTTCGCGGTCGCGGTGACGCCCACGAGGAGCGGGGCATTGCGGCTGCCGTCGACGGCCCCGCCCCGCGTGGCCCTGTTGCCGACGAACACCACGTTCGCCACTGTCACCTCCGGCCCGTTCAGGGCGAGCCCGCCGCCCGGAGCGCCGGCCACGTTTCCGTAGAAGGCGGCGTTCCCGAGGTGGAAGGGGTGCCCGCCGCTGGCGGTGAAGTAGGCGCCCCCGCCCGAGAGCGCCGCCCGGTTGCGGACGAAGGTGAGCCCGGAGGCGACGACGTCGCCGGCGTCGACGTAGAGCCCGCCGCCGTCCGTCAGGGTGGCCTCGTTCGACTCGAACAGGACCTCCCGGAGGACCGCTGCGGCCTCCGAGAGGTGGGCCCCGCCGCCCGTCCGTGCTCGGTTGGACTCGAACCGGCACCCCACCAGACGCGGCGCGGCGAACGAGGCGGAGAGCCCGCCGCCGCGGGAGCCGGCGGCGTTCCCGACGAACGTGACGTCCTCGAGGAGCGGCCCCGGCGTGGCCGAGCTGACGTAGACGCCGCCCCCGGCCCCGTAGGACGGCGTCGCCTCGTTCCCCGTGACGACGAGGTGACGGAGCGTGGGCGAGGCCCCGGAGACGTAAAGTCCGGCCCCATCGCCTGGAGAGACGGCCGGGCCGGTCCCGCTGGCGTAGCCCTCCGTGACGGTGAACCCGTCGAGCACCGTCGTCGCGGTAACGCCCCCCCCGGAGCCGGTCGCCAGCACGACGTGGACGGTGTTGTCCGTCCGCACGCCCGGCGCGCCGATGTCGCCCGAGAGAGTGGTCCGGTGCGCGACCCAGTCCCGCTGGTCTCGGCCCGTCTCTGTCCCGTCGAAGCCGCCGTAGAGGGCAACCCCGGCGAAGAGCCGGAACGAGACCTCTCGGGCGGCCGTCGCCGTGGGGCGGTAGGTCCCCTCGGCGACCCAGACCTCCTCGGCTCCTGCATGTCCGCTCGCGAAGGCGAGCGCGGCCTGGAGGTCGGTGTAGGCGTTCCCCCACGACGTACCCGTGTTGTCGCCTGCCGCGTCGCCGTCGACGTAGATGCGCTGCTGGCCCAGAGCGGGCGAGGCGAGGGCGAGGCAGACGGCGGCGAGGACGAGGCGCATGGATGCGGGGCTGGCTGTCACTCTGAGAGATGGCGGGCTACGTTCCCGGCGGCGAGGAACTCGATACGGGCCACGTCGCGTCGCGGCCACCTCCGCGGCGAACACATGCCACGGTCGGCCCGCTAGACTAATGTGCCACCGTGAACCGGCGCGCGAGCCGAGCCTGGAGAGGTGAGTTGAGAGAGGCATGGCGGTCGAGGGGCCTGAGTGATAGAGAAGGCGGACCGGATCCGGCCCAGCCCAAGAAGTGACCTCGTCAACCTGAGCCCCAGGCCACCGTTCG
>DASWMO010000003.1:0-13939 GCA_036399715.1 Rubricoccaceae bacterium | reverse complement strand
CGCGCTCGACGAGGCCCGGGGCAAACGGGAACAGCTCCTTTTCGAGCCAGATCACGTCGGGCCGGTGGGACGCGACGAGACGGACGAGGCGGCGCCCGTAGGCGGCCACGATGGCGGCCATCCGGGGCCGCCGGCCAGCGTTGACGAGGCGGACGTAGTCGTCGTCGAGCAGGGGCGCGACGGCGACGCGGACGCCGGCCTCGGCGAGGGCAGGGACGAACTGGCCGAACCGGACGCGGCTGCTGGCGCCGAGGGTGCCGTAGCGGGTCAGGGCGAGAACGGTCATCGGGCGTCGAGGCGGTCGAACGCCTCGCGGTAGAGGCGCGCGCTCCGGCCGAGGGTGAACAGGGCCAGGCCGCGGTCGCGGCACCGCGTGCGGTACACGTCGCGGGCCGGCAGGAGGTCCTCCACGGCCCACGCGGCTGCGGCCGCGAGCGTCTCGTCGCTCAGGTCCGGGAGCAGCCGCCCGACATCGCCCTCTAGCTGCCGGTCCACGTCGCCGACGCCGCGCGTGCAGAGCGCCGGCAGGCCACACAGCAGGTACTCGCCGACCTTGATCGGCGCGCGGGCCTGCATCGAGAGCGCCGGCGCGTAGAACCCCAGCCCGACGTCGGCCGCCGCGAGCAGGACCGGAACCTCGTCCGGGGCGGCGTGGCGGACGCGCACGCTCGTCTCGGGGAGCCGGTGCGCCGCAGCGAGCGCCGCGGCCTCATCGGGCGAGCCGGTGAGCAGCACGAGCACGCTCTCGGGCCGCCGCTGGCGGACGGCCTCGAAGAAGGCCACCATCCGGTCCGGGTTGTAGGGCGTGCCCATCGAGCCGGCGAACAGCACGACGGGCGCCTCGGGGGCGATGCCCAGGCGCGCGCGGGTCGCCGCCCGGCTCGCTGCGATCCCGGGGCTGAACAGCGCCTCGTCCTTGCCGTTGGTCACCACCACCGTCCGGTCCGGGACGGACGCGTCGCCAGCGCGCGAGGCGAGCACGTCCCGCGCCGCCTCAGAGCGGACGAGCAGCACGTCGGCCCGGCGAACGGCTGCGCGCTCGACGGCCGTAAAGGCGCGGTAGGCCCGCCCGCCCCGGCTCCAACCACCGAAGTCGGCGCGCTCGTCCGCGACGAGGCCGTCGGCGTCGTAGAGCAGGCGCGCGGCGGGGAGCACGCGGAGCGCCCCGAGGGCCATCGCCGCCGGGACGATGCTGCGCGGAAACAGGACGTCGATGCGGTGCCGCCACGCGTAGCGCGCGATGTCGGCAGTTCCGCGCGCGACCATGGCGGCCGTCGCCGGGAGGGCCGGGCGGCGCCAGACGCCGCGGGCGGTGTACGGCATCCCGAGGCGAGCTGCGGCGGCGGCCACAGTGGCCGACCGGGCATCCGACTCCCACGCGTACTGCATCAGGTGGACGACGTCGCCGGGGCGGCGCGCGCGGTCCAGGATGGGCAGGAACAGCGACTCGTGGTAGTTCGAGCCGGGCCCGTCCCAGGTGACGAACAGCGACCTCATCCGGGTCGGCGAAAGAGGCGCGCGCGGGCCTGCCGGAGGCCGTGGCGCACGCCCGGCGGGACGGCGGAGAGTGCGAGGGCGCGCCCGGTTACCCGGGCGAACTCGGTGTACGCCCCCAACCCGGCGCCCTCGCGCCGGGCCTGCCGGTAGGCCCGGAACGACGTCCGCACGTCCCGGACGCCCGCTGCGGTTCGCCCGAGGCTCATCGAGATCGCCCGTCGCGTGCGGGCGTACTCGTCCGCGCTCAGGTGCGCCCGGTGCTTGTCGAGCGTGCGGTGGTGAACGTCGAACCACCGGTGGACCTGCGCGCCGAGGTTGTCCCCGGTGATGCGCTTGTAGACGACCGGCGCCGGGTCGTATGCGAACGTGTAGCCCGCTGCAACCACCGCGGCGTAGAAGTCGACGTCCTCGGCCGCCATGGACTCGTCGAACCCGCCAGCGGCGTCGCACGCAGCCCGGCGCACGAGGACGCTCGTCGCGACGACGCCCGTCCGGAGGCTCAGAATGTCCACGAGCGACCCGCCCTCGGTCGGGCGGTACAGCCCGGCGGTCGCCACCTGGCGGCCCGTCGCGTCGACGGTGTACGAGCTCCCGTGGACGACGCCGACCGACGGCGGCAGGGCGGCGAAGAGGGCCACCTGGCGCGCGGTCTTGTCGGGCGCCCACCAGTCGTCGGAGGCCAGAAACGAGACGAACGCGCCTCGCGTGAGGGCGAGGCCGGCGTTGAGCGCCGCGGAGACGCCGCCGTTGGGCTGGGCGACGACCTCGAACCGGCCGCCCGACGCCGCACGTGCGCGCTCGATCACGGCGAGCGTGTCGTCGGTCGAGCCGTCGTCGACGACGACGAGTTCAATGTGCGCGTAGGTCTGCCCGAGCACGCTCGCGATGGCCTGCTCGACGTACGGCGCGTGGTTGTAGGCCGGGATGATCACGCTGACGAGCGGCCGGTGCGATGGGTCTGCTATCTCGCTCATGAGGCCGCTGGTGTACCTAGGTGGAGAGCTCGGAGAAATAGGAAGGCTGCGAGGTGCCCGGGCCGGATGTGGAGCCAGTCGCGCGTCCGCATCGACCGTCCGATCAGCGTCGTCAGATGGTCGATCTTCTGGAGCGTGTCGGAAGCACCCAGTGCGCGGCGGTTGCGGAATGCCCACCATCCAAACCCGATCGACGCCTCAACAACGCGGGCCGTGTCGCGGCGGGTGAACCCGTTGTCGAGCGAGAATCGGATGAGCCACGCCTGAGCGTCCAAAATTCCGAGACGTCGCGGGTGGAGGACCATAGACACCGAGTTTGGATTGACACGATATAGATATTTATAATCTATAAAGCTTATTTTATTTACTTTCATCATGATCATCCTGGACATTAACTCATCATTGTTATACGTATCATTATATTCATCAATTGATACGTTTTGGAAAATACATTTTTTACCCACTCCGAGAAGATGCATTTGCCACACCCCGAGTGTCCGACGCGCCGCTTCACGGCCTGTCATCGGAAAGTCTTGAGGTAACAGATCGATGTGCGGCCACCTCTTCTCTCCTTCTATCCTTACCACCTGCCACACGCACAAATCACTGTCTGTACTGACTGCCATTCCATAGGCAGCAGCTACGGCATTTACTTCCAGGGCATCGTCAGCATCGACATGGGCGATCCAGCTGCAAATGGCAGCCTCCAACCCGCGCTGGCGGGCTGCAACGACTCCCCCGTTCTCGGAGCACGCGATAACGTCAACATTGGAGTACTCGTGGGCAAGGCGCCTGGCGAGGGCGAGCGAGTCGTCCGTAGACGCATCATCCACGATCACGATCTGTTCGGGAGGAGTGCCGGCGTTGACAGACCGGATGCACTCGGTCAGAAACGTCCCCGAATTGTAGTTCGGAACGATGACACTCACGGGGACGGTCTGCATCATCGGCGACGAAGGCGAGCTGCTACTTTGTAAACTCTGTCGAGGCGGCGTGCAACGTCCGGCAGGGCATCCATCTGCTGGAAGCGTCGAATCGCAAACGCAGCCGCTCCCGCAGCGAGCACAAGTCCCGTGCCAGCGGACGCGAGGTCGGATTGGTAGGACGCGGCGGCCGTCAGGATCGCCGCACCCAGCAGGAGCGCCAGATGACGTGCCGGGGTTTGCGCCACGGCGATGCCGTGGCGGGACCGGGCTGCCCACCACCCGGCGATGATGCTCCAGACAAGGTAGGCGCAGAACGCGAGTGCTGCCCCGACAAGCCCCACGCGCGGAACCAGCAGCCACGTCCCACCGGTGAACACCGCAAGGCCCGAAAGCTCAATCGCGAGGTATGTCACCGACTGCCCACGTGCGAGGAGCGCGAAGCCGATGGTCCACGTCGCCAGCTTTAACACGTCACCGACGACCAACCACCGCAGCAGGTCAGCTCCAGTGCGAAAGTCGGCAGAGTAGAGCGTGGCGAGCACCCACGGTGCCAGCCCGAGCACCGACAGCAGGATTGGACTGGCTAGCAGCACAGCGACCTCTAGTTGCTCATCGACAGCCGCCTGGAAAGCGGCTCCTTGGCCGGCGGCAGCGAGGCGCGGGTAATAGTCTGCCGCCATCGCGCCGAGAATGAGCCCGAGGTACTGGATAGAGATTGCCGAAGCGGCCTGGAAGTAGCCCGCCGCCTCTATGCCAATATGGCGGGCAATTACGGCGCGCACGACCACATCAGCGATGCCGCCTGCAATGCCAGCCGTTACGAGAACACCCCCGATCGGAAGCATCGCTTTCCACTGGCCCCAGACGGCTGAGTTGGGCGGCGCGGACTGGTCCGCACGCCGGATCGAACGCGTGAACCACAGCGCACCCAGCATCGACCCGACAGGCACAGCGAGAACGAACCATCGGATTCCCTCTACGCCGAAGACGGCCAGCGCCGCCATGCCGGAGACCGTCCCGACGAGCGCGCCCGCAACGCCCGAGCGCGCGAGGTCGCCCGTCCGTCTCAAGCCTTGCAGCAGGGCCGTCTGCGACGAACCGATGATGCCGGCCAGCACGCCAACTCCCAGCCACGCCACGTCGACCGCATGTGCGGCCGACCCGAATACGATCTCGGAAATCGGGCGGGCTGCACCTGCCATAAACGCGAGGCCCAAGGTTCCCATCACGAGGCTAGACTGCCACAGCGCGCGCCGAGTGGCGCCGAACGACTCCGCAGTACCCTGCGACGACGCGATGAGGCGCACACTGCTGCTGGACAACCCGAGCCCGAGCACGATGGAGGCCGTGCTCATTACCGTGGTGAGCAGGCCCATGACTCCGAGACCGGCCGGTCCAATCAGAAGCGCGACCCCCTTAGAGCGCGCCAGCCCGATCACGATCACCATGATACTTCCTCCTCCCACGATGGACGTGGCGCGCAAGATCGAGCGATACGTCGGAATTGATGCAGAGGACTGTCCGGTCCCTGCGGCATCAGTCAGCGGAATTGCCCTAGGCATTTCTTGACCCTTTCACTCCTTCAAGAGTACTGCCTTGGCGAGTGAATGATCTCCGCGTCTGCGTCATCGAGAGCCCGCTGAGCCGGCCGTAGAGCCGACGTCCCAGCACCATCCGGGCCACGAAGCGCGGGGCCTCTTCCTTCGCGATGCGCCGCCATACCGCCCGGTCCGCGGCCAGCGCCTGGCGGAGATTGCTCAGGCTCGTCCGGTACTCACCGTTGATGAAGTAGTAGCGCGACGCCACGACGTGCGCCATCGCCCGGAGCTTGCCCGGATCGACGGTGTAGCGGGGATAGTTCTGAGGGCTCGCGATGACCTTCTCGACGAGTCGGCTCACTTCGGGCGCGAAGCCCGTACTCGTCGCGACGCTCTTCGCGTCCGCGTGGAGACGCATCGACGCGAGCACGTCCGGCAGAGCGACGGCGCGGAAGCTGCCGACGGCGCGGATGTAGAACTCGCCGTCGAGCGCAAAGTGGAACGACGGGTCCAGCAGCCCGACGCGCTCGAGCACCTCGCGGCGGACGAACGCCGCCGGCTGCGGCAGGCCGATCAGGCGGTCCAGCACGACCTGACCGTCGACGAAGAGGCCCGTCTGGCTCGTCGGCACGCCGTCTTCAGTCACCCACTGCGCCTGCCCGTAGACGACGCCGGCGTCCGGGTTGGCCTCGAACGCTGCAGCGACGCGGGCGAGCGCGCCGGGGAAGTAGGTGTCGTCCGAGTTCAGAAAGGCGACGTAGTCGCCCGTCACGCGCTGCCAGCCCTTGTTGATGGCATCGGACTGTCCGCCGTCGGGCTCGGACACCCACCACGCGAGCCGGTCCGCATAGCGGCGGATGATGTCCGCGCTGCCGTCGGTCGAGCCGCCGTCGGCGACGAGGTACTCGACCGGGCCAACACCCTCCTGGTCCAGCACGGAGCGCATCGTCTCGTCGAGATAGGCGCCCTGGTTGAACGAGGGCGTGACGATGGAGAACGTGGCCATCAGCGGTCCTGGAAGAAGAGGGCGTCGCACTGAAGAATGGCGCCGTCGGCGGGGCCGCGGAGCTGGTCGAGGTTGCCGCCGTAGCGCAGGCCGAGCCCGGACATCGTGGCGAGGATGTCCTCGAAGGCGGGGGCGCCGTCGTAGAGCGGCGCGAAGGACACCTCGACGATGGCGAGCGCCGCGCGGGCGAGCACGCCGTGGCCGCCGGCGAGAACCTCGTCCTCGAAGCCCTGCACGTCCACCTTGACGAGCGTCGGCACGTCGGTCCCGATCGCGTCGGCGTAGTGGTCGAGCGGCTCGACGCGGACCTCGATCTGCTGCTGCACGCCGTCGGTAAACGGGAAGTGGGCACGGTGGACGTCCGTCATCGGGCGGATCGAAGACGAGTCCGAGTAGCGGTTGACGTGGAACGTCGACGTGCCCGACTCGCGGCCGAGCGCGACGTTGTGAACGGTCACGCGGGCGTCGTCGGCGAAGGCGGCCCGGAGCGCGGCGAAGGCGC
The DNA here is from genome assembly GCA_036399715.1 of Rubricoccaceae bacterium. Lineage (GTDB taxonomy): Bacteria > Bacteroidota > Rhodothermia > Rhodothermales > Rubricoccaceae > DASVSE01. The sequence continues at coordinate 7,496 of DASWMO010000003.1, read as the reverse complement.
TCGGGATGGGCTCGAAGGCGACGATGCGCGCCTCGGGCAGCACGGCGCGCATGGTCTTTGCGAAGTAGCCCACGTTGGCGCCGATGTCGACGACGCAGCCGATGCCGAGGTTGCGGAACCACGGCCGGTCCAGCGTCACGAACTGATCTACGCTGAGGCCGGCGCGGTGAAGCCGGGCGAGGCGAGGCCGCTCGGCAAACTGCACGGCGCGGGCCGTTCGGCGTCCCAGAGTGGTCGTGTAGTCCATGCGGTCGAGAGGTCCGGTAGTCGGGAGGGTCAGCGGGAGGGGGTGGCGGCAGGCCGCGACCCGACGAGGTGCGGCAGCAGCACGCGTGCCGAGTAGGCCACCGCCGCGGTGCCGAGCGCGAGGGCGACCGAGCGCGCGGCCACCGGGGCGCCCGCCGCGGCCGCTCCGTGCGCCGCCAGCGACGCCGTGGCGAAGGCCGCCAGAAGCCACCGGTTGGCCGGTTCGACGGTCACGCCGACCCGCCGCCATACTAGCACCCACACGAAGGCCGCGTACAGCACGTACGCCGCGAAGAAACCGATGCCGCTGCCGACGAGGCCGAACACCCGCAGGCCGGCCCACGTCAGCGCGAGCGTCGCGGCGCCGCCGACGGCCTCGACGGCGAAAAACGCGAGGCTCGTACTCCGGGCGAGGACGACGAAGGCGAGCGCCCAGGCGAAGAACCGAAACAGGCTCCCGGTCATCATCCACTCCAGCACGGGCACGGCCGGGGCGAAGCTCGCCGCGTACACGAGCGGCACGAGCATGAAGGCCGCCGCCTGAGCGAGCAGCACGAGCGGCCCCACGACGAGCAGCACCAGCCGCACCTGGTCGTTGACGACCCGGTCCAACTCGCCCGACGACGTGCCGATGGCCGACAGGCGTGGGTAGTAGTCCTGTCCCATCGCCGCGAGGAGGAACCCGAGGTAGCCGGCCGCGATGGTCAGGCCCGCTCGGTACAGGCCGACGCTGTCGAGGTCCAGCTCGTGCAGGACGAGCAGCGGCAGCGCCAGCGTCACGCCAGCCCCGACGAGCGAGCTGCCCGCCTGCGGCAGCCCGAACGCGACGAGATCCCGCAGCGCGCGCCGGCGCGCCGGACGGTCCGGCCGTGTCCCGGGGCTATATCGGACCTCGCGGCGCAGGAACGCCGCGTTGACGGCGAGCACCACGGCCGTCGCGGCCGCGACGGCCCACGGAATGCCGGACTCGCGGAAGCGCACGATCAGGACCACGTTGACGACGGAGCCGAGCACGGACGAGAGCGCGAGCGCCGTCGCCAGCGCGCGGACACGGCGGTGCGCGTTGAGGACATTCGTCATCACCCCTGAAACGACGGTGCACAGGATGCCGGCCCCGGCGAGGGCGGCGCCGAGGCTCTGCTCCGGCCCGCCGAGCATCGCTGCAGCGACGGGCCGGCGAAAGACGACGATCCCGGCGCACGCGAGCGCCCCGGCCGTCCACGCGATCGCGAGCGCGGCGCGGTGCAACGCGGCCGCCCGGTGCTCGTCGCCGGCGCCGAGCGCCTGCGCGCCCAGCCGCACCATCCCGACGCCGACGCCCAGCGACGCGACCATCGTCCCGATGCCGATCAGGCTCTGCAGCAGCCCGAACAGGCCGACACCCGACGGCCCGACAAGCACGGCCCACACCTTCGACACGAGCAGCGCGACGCCGATCTGCACGACAGATCCGCCGGACAGCACGGCCGTCGCTCGGAGCGCAGCTCTCATCTGGACGGGCGGCAGGTGGGGCTCACAGGCGCGCCGTGATGAGCGCCGACCAGCGCTCGCCTCTGGGCAACCTCGGCTGTGACGGCGTGCTTCACGACGCAGTCCACCCAGCAGGATCTGCGCTCCGGTGCAGCCGGCCGCAGGCCTCACGGACGGCCGCGGCAACGCGCTCGGCGTCGGCCAGCGTGAGGTGCGGGCCGATGGGCAGGCTCAGCACCTCGCGGTGGATCGCCTCGGCGAGCGGGAAGGTCCCCTCCCCCATTCCGAGAGTCGCATACGCCGGCTGAAGGTGCGGCGGGATGGGGTAATGGATGAGCGTCTGGACGCCCTGCGCGGCGAGTGCCGCCTGGAGCGCGTCGCGGCGGGCGTGGCGGACCACGAAGAGGTGCCACACGGGCCCCATCCCCTCCGGCACCGTCGGGAGCGAGAGCCCGTCAACGTCCGACAGGGCGTCGAGGTAGAACGCGGCGATCGTGGCCCGACGGGCATTCCAAGCGTCCAGGTGGGGGAGCTTGGCGGCCAGGAGCGCAGCTTGAAGCGGGTCCAGGCGTGAGTTGTACCCCACAACCTCGTTGTGGTATTTCGTTCGCGAGCCGTAGTTGCGGAGCACCCGGACCTGATCGGCGAGGGCGGCGTCGTTTGTCGTAATGGCCCCGGCATCGCCGTATGCGCCAAGGTTCTTGCCGGGATAGAAGCTGAACCCGGCCGCGCTCCCGAGCGCGCCCACGCGACGGCCCCGGAGCCGTGCCCCCTGCGCCTGCGCCGCGTCCTCGACGATCCGCAGCCCGTGTGCGTCTGCCACCTCCTGGAGCGCGTCCGTGTCGGCCGGCTGCCCATAGAGGTGGACCGGCATCACGGCCCGGGTCCGAGCGGTCACGGCGGCCCCGACCCGGGCCGGGTCGAGGTTGAACGTCGCCGGGTCGGGCTCGACCGGGACCGGCGTCGCACCGGTGAATGTGACCGCGAGCCACGTCGCGATGTAGGTGTTCGACGGGACGATCACCTCGTCGCCCTCCCCGATCCCGGCCGCGCGCAGAATCAGGTGGAGCGCGTCGAGCCCGTTCCCGACCCCGACGCAGTGGTCCACACCGCAGTACTCGGCGAACGCTATTTCGAACGCCTCGACCTCAGGTCCTCCGATGTACCACCCCGACTCCATCACGCGCCGCTGGGCCGCGTCGAGGTCGGCGCGGAGTTCGTCGTATGGCGCGCGGAGGTCGAGGAACGAAACCTCTGTCGGCACAGGTTCAGATGTCATGGCGTCGGGGAGCCGACCGCGCGGACGAAGGTGTCGTAGTCGCGGATGTAGTCGGCCTCGTCGTAGAAAGCGGAGGCAAGGACGAGACAGACCGACCCTGGGTCGAAGTTGACCTCAGAAGCCCAGATCATCGGTGGGATGTGAAGTCCCATCCACGGCCGGTTCAGGTGAACGGTGCGACGCTGGTGCCCGTCGTCAAGGGCAACATCGAAGCTACCGGAGAGGCACACGAGAAACTGGTGGAGCGCATAGTGTGCGTGGGCACCGCGGTCGCTCCCGGTGGGGACATCGTAGAGATAAAACACGCGGCGGACCGAGAACGGCACGTGCCGCTCGCCCTCGATAAACGTGAGATTGCCGCGTGGGTCCGTAATCTTCGGGAGCGTGATCAGCCGGCACTCATCGAGAGGCTGGCCACCCGCTTCAGGCTTCTGCGCCATTGAGTCTGGAGACGTCACGGATAAAGAAGAATCTGGCTGGAAGCTGCCACACGGAAGCCAGCCAGATGAGCACACCGGTGAACGGTGTAGTTCTGCACCTGCGTCTTCATCATCACCCGTGTCGCCCCACGGTCGCGGAGAAGGTACAGAGTCTCATAAAGCATCTTGATGGCCCAGCCGCGGTTGGTGGAGGCGGAGACGGCCGCCAGAACGATCTGTGAGACGTTCACCCCGAGCCGCTCCCATTCCTCCTCCAAGAGGTTCGTGGCGACGATCGAGTTGGCCTCCGCCCGGTCTGGCACGAGGACGATGTCCGTGTATCCTCGAACACACGCCTCCGCAAAGTGTGACAGGTAGCGGTCGGCGTCAACTTCGGACGTCCGGACGTCGGCGTGGGCACGGTCGTACGGATTCCGCATCGTCGCGGCAGTCTCCCGGAGCGCGTCGATGTCGTCCGTGGACGCGATGCGGACTGGAAAGCGTGGGTACTCCAGATCCTTGAGGCTATCACGAACATGAACCACCTGTGTCACAACCGACCGAAATCCGGCACCCGTCAGTGCTTGAATCATCTCCACGTCCTCTGCCGGAATTTCGGTCCGGAGTTCGTCACACCCTAGCGTTGGAACTACTGTCGTCGCAAACATCCGAGCCGCCTTGACCATCTCGTGGGCATCGAGGTCGGAAAGAATGAGGACCAGCTGGTAGACCTCGCGTCCCCAGAAATCAGAGTCCCACACGAGGCGCCGGGTATAAAACGCCGCGGTTCCTTGCCCGACAGAAAGGTCGTGGCGCTGACCGCCCTCGACCGTCCCGCGCTCAATCTCCAGGACCTCCCGAAGTGCTTCCGCTCGGTGCGCCTGGGGTGTAATGCCTCGGATGCCGCTGTAGGGCGAGTACCGGCCGACTATGTCAACTCGGCCTTCGAGCAGGGTGACATAGGACGGGCGGCCTGGCGTTTCAGCGTCAAATTCAGCCATCTGCTCGGGGCGGTCCGGTTGAGACGCGGCCATCTGAGAGAACGTATTCAAGTCCATCGTATTCCACTGCACCTGAAACAGGAAAGTCAAGCCGCGTACCGTCAATCGCAACCCAGCCAACGAGACGCGCCGGGTTACCGATCACGAGGCCATAGTCTGGCACGTCACGTGTCACGACAGCTCCCGCGCCCACCATCGCGAACTTCCCGATGCAGCGGTTGGCCAGGATAGTCGCATTTGCCCCGATGCTGCATCCCTGGGAAAGCGTCGTCTTTGCCCACTTTAGAGGATGTTGGCCGGACCTCGGCACAAGGTCATTGGTGAACACCGCCGCAGGACCAATAAACACGTCGTCTTCGGCCATTACACCGTCCCACAGAAAGACACCGCACTTGACCGTCACCCGGTCCCCAAGAACAACCCCGGTTTCAATATAGGTGTGATCACATATATTGCAGTCGGCGCCGATGATGGCGCCGGGCAAGACATGCGCCCAGGCCCAGATGCGCGTGCGTGCCCCGACCGTCGCGCCGTCCTCGATGAGGGCGTGCGAATGCTGCTGGACCGTCGGGTCGACGCCCTTGCTCACGCGAGCACCCCGTTCCCGAGGAGGCGCAGCAGGTAGGCGCCGTACTCGTTCTTGCGGTACGCCTCGGCGAGGCCCGCGAGGTCATTGTCTGAGATCCAGCCCTGCTCCCACGCGATCTCTTCGGGGCAGGCGATCTTCTGGCCCTGCCGCTGCTCGATGGTCTGGACGAAGTTGCCGGCCTGGAGCAGGCTCTCCGTCGTGCCGGTGTCCAGCCACGCGAAGCCGCGCCCCATCTGCTCGACGTCGAGCGCGCCCATATCGAGGTAGGCCCGGTTGACGTCCGTGATCTCGTACTCGCCCCGGGCGGAGGGCTGGAGGCCGGCCGCGATGTCGAGCACGCGGTTGTCGTAGAAGTACAGGCCCGTGACGGCGTAGTTGGACCGTGGGCGCGCGGGCTTCTCCTCGATCGTCTCGGCGCGGCCGGCGGCGTCGAAGCTCACGACGCCGTAGCGCTCGGGGTCGGCAACGTGGTAGCCGAAGACGGTCGCGCAGTCGGTCCGCGTCGCGGCGCGGTGGAGCATGTCCTGCAGGCCTGCGCCGTAAAAGATGTTGTCCCCGAGCACGAGCGCGACGCGGTCCGTGCCCACGAACTCGCGGCCGATGACGAACGCCTGCGCGAGGCCGTCGGGCGAGGGTTGCTCGGCGTAGCTCAGGGTCATGCCCCACCGGGAGCCGTCGCCGAGCAGCTCGCGGAAGCGCGGGAGGTCGTGCGGCGTCGAGATCACGAGCACGTCGCGGATGCCGGCCAGCATGAGCGTGCTCAGCGGGTAGTACACCATCGGCTTGTCGTAGACCGGCAGCAGCTGCTTGCTCACGGCCTGCGTGACGGGGTACAGCCGCGTGCCGGAGCCGCCGGCGAGGAGGATGCCTTTCATCGGGAGGAGTCGAGCGGACGGCGGAGTATAGCGGGGCGCGTCCGGGGGCACCCGCGGATTGCCGAAGGTTCACACGCGGCAAATGGGCGTTCAGCCCGCGCCGAGGCGCTCCATGCGGTAGGCGCCCGAGAGGACGCGGTCGGTCCACGCGCCGTTGTCGAGGTACCACTGGACGGTCTTGCGGAGGCCCGTCTCGAACGTCTCCCGAGGCGTCCAGCCGAGCTTGCGCTCGATCTTGGACGCGTCGATGGCGTAGCGCGCGTCGTGGCCCGGGCGGTCCGTGACGAACGTGATGAGGCGCTCGTGCGGCGCCCCGGCCGGCGCCAGCTCGTCCAGCAGGACGCAGACGGCCCGGACGACATCGAGGTTCGTCCACTCGTTGTGTCCGCCGACGTTGTACGTCTCGCCTGCAACGCCGCGCTCGAACGCGGCGACGATCGCGCGCACGTGGTCGTCCACGAAGAGCCAGTCGCGGACGTTGGCGCCGGTCCCGTAGACCGGGATCGGCTCGCCTGCGAGCGCCTTCAGGATCACGACGGGCAGGAGCTTTTCGGGGAATTGGTACGGCCCGTAGTTGTTCGAGCAGTTCGTCGTGACCACGTCGAGGCCGTACGTGTGGTGGTAGGCCCGTGCGAGGTGGTCGCTCGCGGCCTTGCTCGCCGAGTACGGCGAGTTGGGCGCATAAGGCGTCTCCTCGGTGAACAGGCCCGTCGCGCCGAGCGTGCCGTAGACCTCGTCGGTCGAGACGTGCAGAAAGCGGAACGCGTCGTCTCGGCCCGCGGCATAGCGCCGCGCGGCGTCGAGGAGCGTGAACGTGCCGACGACGTTGGTCTGCACGAATGCGGCGGGTCCGTCGATGGACCGGTCGACGTGGCTCTCGGCGGCGAGGTGGATCACGCCGTCGGGCCGGTACTGCTCGAACAGGCGCGCGACCTCGGCCGCATCGCAGATATCGACGGGCTCGAAGGCGTACCGCTCGCTCTGCGCCGCCTCGGTGACCGAGTCGAGGTTGCCGGCGTACGTCAGCACGTCCACGTTGACGACGCGGTGGTTCGTCTCGGCGATGAGGTGGCGGACGAGGGCGGACCCGATGAAGCCGGCGCCACCGGTGACGAGAAGTGTAGACATGCAGATCGAGAAGGCGAAAGGAAGGCGTTACGCAGCCCTGAGCGCCTCGCTGAGCGCCTCGGCCACGCGGGCCTGCGTCTCGGGCGTGATGCGCGGACCGATGGGCAGGCTCAGCACCTCGCCCGCGAGGCGCTCGGCGACCGGGAACGCCGGGTAGCCCGAGTCGGCGTAGACGGGCAGGCGGTGGATCGGGACCGGGTAGTACACCATCGTCTGGATTCCCTGCGCGGCGAGCGTCGCGTGGACGGCGTCGCGTCGGCCATGCAGAATGCGGACGGTGTACTGGTGGAAGACGTGCCCCGGCGTGACCTCGGGCGCGACGACGTCCGCGACGCCGGCGAGGAGTTCTCCGTAGCGCTCGGCGGCGGCCCGGCGGCCCGTGTTCGCCACGGCGACGTGCGGCAGCTTCACGCGCAACAGGGCGGCCTGGAGCGCGTCCAGCCGCGAGTTGTAGCCGACGGTCTCGTTGTGGTACTTCTTGAGGCCGCC
>DASWMO010000002.1:0-17178 GCA_036399715.1 Rubricoccaceae bacterium | reverse complement strand
CGCGCCAAGCTCGCCGTCGAGGCGCGCCTCGGCCTGCCGGCGGTCGACATGGACGCCGAGGCGTTCCTCGACACCGTCGTCCGGGACCACACGTTCGTCGTCGATGCGGCGTAGCCCCGGCGGTCGCCTCAGACCTCGGGTCCGAGCAGGGCGGTCCGCGCGCCCCCGCCGTAGGTCAAAAGCACGTCGAGCGCGCTCAGGCCGGTCGTGAGGCCCGTCGCGGCATCACCCGAGTCAGGAGCTGGGGGCCAGACCTGCCGCCGCTGCATCTCGCCGAATGTGAACGCCTCGACGGTCGCGCCGAGGCCGGCGAGGGCGGCCCGGTCGCGGTCGGGCGTGAGCGAGAGCAGGGCCGGCCGGCCGGCGGCCTCCCAGACGGCCGCCAGGGTCGCCGGCGCACCGGGCATTTCGGACGCGAGCGCCACGTCGGCCGTGCCGCCGAGGCGGCGGACGGTCCACGCCGTGGCCGCGGCAGTGAGTGCGCCGAGCGACGCGTACTGTTCAGACAGGATCGCCTCGACCTCGGGCAGGAGCGCTTCGGCGAACGGCGCCATGCCGTACGCCGCCCGGAGGGCCCGCAGGTGCCGCCGCGGCCACCCGTCGGCGACGACCGCGACCGCGCCGAGCGGCGTCCCGACGGGCGCATGCCCGCGTGGGACCGTGATCCACTGTGCGCCCTGCGACGTCAGGATCCGCGCCCGGTTGTGCGTGGCCTGCCGGCTGAAGGCGAACGTGTCCGCGAGCACGACGCGGTCGGCCGTCGCGAGGAGGGCCGCATGCGCGGCCGGCGGGAAGTAGTCGGGCGGACGGACGGTGAGCACGGACGGGGCGGCTTCGGGAGGGCGGAATGGTACTGCGTCCGTCTCGACACGGCGGACGGCCGTGTGGTGGCCGGGCCGAACGACACCGGGAAAGCCAGCACCTCAGCGGGGCGTTCAGGGCGCGACGCTAGATTCTGCGGCCACCCGTCACGCCGGGCGGATCCGCGCCCGGGGTGCTCCGGTACGTCCTCTTCGCTTTCCGCCTCGGCTGCTTCTCGTGACCCACCGCCGTGTCTTCCTCGTCGCCTTCGCGCTGTTCGCCGGCTCGGTCGTGTTCAGCCTCGCCGGGGCGTTTCTGCTCAACTACGCCCCCGGCCCGGCGACCTCGGCCCTGACGGCCATCGCCGACGCGACCGGCCTGCTGCTCGACGACCTCATCAAGCTGCCGACGTGGGTCAACATGGGCATGCTGCTCGTGCTCGCATTCGCGCTCTACCTCGGCGAGCTCGGCTGGCGGCGGTCGCTGGGCTTCCTCGCCATCGGCTGCCTCGTCGGTGCGACGGCAGAGCTCGTCGGGACGACGACCGGTTTCCCCTTCGGACCCTACTCGTACGGCGATTTTCTCGGTGCCAAGATTGGCGGCCATGTGCCGTGGCTCATCCCGCCGTCGTGGTACGCGATCTCGATCGTCTCGCTCGACCTCGCGCGGCGGCTCGGGCTCGGGCGCTGGGGCCGGATCGGGGCCGTCGCACTGTTCATGGTCCTGTGGGACGTCGCCCTCGACCCTGCGATGAGCCACGCCTTTCCGTTCTGGAAGTACGAGGTCGGCGGCGTCTTTTTCGGGATGCCGCTCGTCAACTGGGCTGGCTGGGCGCTGACGTCGGCCCTCATCGCGGCGGGCTACGAGTTCCTGCTCGGCGGCCTCGCGCCCCGGCCCGACGCGTTCGTCCGCGAGTGGGCGCCGCGCTTCTACGCGCTCAATTCTGCATTCTCCGTCGCTATTTGCGTCGCGTACCGCGTGCCGCTGGCGGGCCTGCCGGGCCTGATCGGGCTCGCGGTCGTGTTCGGCCTGCTCGCGTGGCGCAGCCGGACGGCCCCGCCGGCGAGCGCGGCGCCCGGCGCGGCGGCCCTCTCGGCGGCCTGACCGTGCCGGCACCGCCCGCCCCGCCGCCCCGCGCCTCGGCGGCCACCGAAGACCGCTTTCTGCGCCGCTCGTTCCGCTACCACAGCCGGACGTTCTCGTTCGCGACGCGCCTGCTCCCGCGCCGCGTCCGGCTGCCCGTCGCGACGGTGTACCTCTACTGCCGGACCGTCGACGCGGTCGCGGACGACCTCGCGCCCGCGCTCGGCGTGCCCGCCGCGCGGCGCGAACTGGACCGCATCGAGGGCGCGCTCGGCCTCGCCCTCGCCGGAGCCCCGCCGGCTGACGCGCCCGACGCCCTGCTGTGGCGGCGCCTCGCGGCCGTCCACGACACCTTCCGCCTCGACGCGCGGGCGCTGAACCAACTGCTCGACGGCGCCCGCTGGGACCTCGACGCCCGGCCGGTCGCGACGCGGGCCGACCTGCTGACGTACTCGGACCTCGTCGCCGGCTCCGTCGGGGCCGTCGTGCTCCCGTTTCTGGTCCGCGACCCGGCCGATGCGGCGACCCTCGACGCGCCGGCCCGCGCCCTCGGGGCGGCGATGCAGCTCACCAACATCCTCCGCGACGTCGGCGAGGACTGGCGCGACCTCGGCCGCGTCTACCTGCCTGCCGACGCGCTCGCCGCCGCCGGCCTAGCGCCCGACCGCCTCACGCCCGCACTCGCCTGCGACGCGGACGCGTTCCGGCGCTACGCCGGCGTCGTCGAGGCGACGATGGCGCACGCCGAGTCGCTGTACGCGCGCGCCGAGACGGGCATTCGCGACCTCCACCCGGCCGCGCAGGCGGGCGTCCGGGCCGCCGCCCGGAGCTACCGCGAGATCCTCAACGAGGTCCGCGCCGCGGGGTACGACAACCTCTCGCGGCGGGCCGTCGTGCCGCTCCGCCGCAAGGTGCGCCTGCTCGCGCCCGATGGCCCGTCGGGCGACCCGTACGCCCGCCGCCGGGCCCGCCTCGTGACGGCATGAGCGGCCCGCTCTACCGCGACAATCCGTCGCTCGGGAGGCGCCTCGGCCGGGCCTACGCCGCGCGCACGATGACGGCCAGCCTTCGCGCCGCCTTCCGCCGCGCCGTCTGGGCCGCGCCCGCGCTCGTGGATCCCGCGCCGGGCCGGCCGCTCGTCGTCTACGCGAACCACCACGTCTACCACGACTCGTTCCTGCTCTGGCACCTGCTCACGCGCGGCCTCGGGCGGCCGATGGTGGTGTGGATGGAGCGCTGGGAGCAGGCGCCGCTGTTCGGCCCCATCGGTGCCCTCCCCTTCCCCGACGGCGACGCCCGCGCGCGCGCCGGCACGATCCGCGAGACGGTCCGCCGGATGACGGCTGACCCGCGGACGGCGCTCTACCTCTACCCCGAGGGCCACATGCACCCGCCCGAGGACGGCCTGCTGCCGTTCGAGGCGGACCTCCCACGTCTCGCGCGCCTGCTTCCGCCCGAGACGGCCTTCGTGCCCGTCGGCATCCGGACGTCGTGGTGGGGCCAGAGCCGCCCGACCGCGATCCTCGGGGCAGGCGAGGCGCACGACGCGCCCGACGGACGGGAGGCGGAGCGCCTCGGAGCCGTCCTCGCGCGCCTCGAAGCGGTCCGTCCTGCAGATCTTGTCGCTAGAAATGCAATAACGGTATTCGACGGGTCGGCCGGGCCGGACGAGCGCTGGGACCTCTCCCCCGTCGCCCCGCTCTTCCGCCGCATCACGTTCTGACGGGACGGGGGATACCCGCTGGCAATGCGCGCTCTGCGACGACGGGGCGAAGACGGAGCGGCGGCAGACCGACTTGGCCGGACGCCACGTAGGTTCGGGCCGCTCCTCACGCGTTTCGATGCCCACCGCCTGGATTTCCGGCCTGCTCCTCGCTGCGGCGCTGCTCGTCACTGGCAGCCGCCCGGAACGGCCCGCAGAGGCGCCGCGCGTGTCGGCGCCGCCGTCGAGCGTCCGCGACTCGCTGACGGTCTACTACGCCCGGCAGGACACGGCCCGCGTCGAGCGCCTCTACCGCCGCCGCGCGCGGACGCGCGAGGAGCGCCTGCTGTGCCTCTACCGGCTCTACCCGATGACGCTGGACCGCGCCTACCTCCGCGACATCCCGTCGGAGGTCGGCGTGACGTCGGCTCGCGAACTGGCGCTCATCGCAGCGATGTGGGCCTACCGCGCGTCGTCGGGCCCGGCCTACCGCCTGCCGCTCGACGGCCGCCGGTCGGAGCGCATCCTCGGCCGCGCGCTCGAGCGCAACCCCGACGATCCGTACGCGCTCCTCGTCCGCGGGCAGTCGCTGTACTACAAGCCGCGCGCTTTCGGCGGGGACGTCGCCGCGGCGCAGCGGACGTTCGAGCGGCTCCGGACCGTCCTCGCGCGTGCGGCGCCGCCCGGCCTGCACCCGTTCGAGGCCGAGGTCTGGATCTGGATGTGCGTCCGCCGGCAGAACGCAGCCCAGGGCGCGGCCCTTCAGCGTCGGCTCATCGCACGGCGCCCGCCGCCGCTGTTCCGGCAGTTTCTCGTCGACCCTCCGTGACGGCGCTCGTCGCGCTCCTCGTTCTGGCGATGCATGCGGGCGTGCTCGGCATCCTCGCCGGCAACGTCTGGCACGCGTGGCGCGGGCGATTCGTCGGACGCGACGCAGCAGGCAGGGCGGCGGTCGTCCGCGTGTCGGTGCTCGTGCCGGCGCGGAACGAAGAGGCCAACCTCGCGCGCCTGCTGCCGTCTGTCCTCGGCCAGCGCGGGGTCGAGTTCGAGTTGATCGTCGTCGACGACGCCTCGGAGGACGGGACCGCGCGTGTTCTGGCGGACCATGTGACCGAGCGCCTCGTCGCCGTCGCCTCGGCGGGGCCGCCGGCCGGCAGGGTCGGCAAGACGCACCCGCTCCACACCGCTGCCGCCCGCGCGACCGGCGACGTGTTCGTGTTCCTCGACGCCGATGCCGTCCTCCGCGACGACCACGCGCTCGCGCGCCTCGTCGGGCGGTGGCAGCACCACGGGGCGAGCGGGACGGCGCTGACGGGCCTGCCGCACTACCTCGACCGCGGCCCGGCGGCGCTGCTGACGAGCCTCGTCCCGTTCGCCGTCCTGGCCGCCCTGCCCATCCCGCTCGTGCCGCTCACGGCCAGCCCGGCCGTGAGCGCCCTCAACGGCCAGATCTGGATTCTCGGCGCAGCCGACTACCGCCGCCTCGCGCCCCACGCAGCGCATGAGGCCGAGATCCTCGAGGACGTGATGATCGGACGCTTTCTGAAGCGCTCGGGCGTCCGCCTCCACTTCGACGACCTCCAGCGCGACGTCGCCGTTCGGATGTACGGTTCGTTCGGCGAGGCATGGCACGGCTTCCGCAAGAACGCCTACCTGCTCGGAGGCGGGACGCCCGGCCGCTTCGCCACCTTCTTCGCGCTCTACACGCTCGCGTGGGTCCTGCCGAGCGTGCTCTGGCTCAGCGGCCCGCTCGGGCTGGCGACACTCGCGACGCTCGTCGCCGTCAAGGGCGTCGTGGACCGCTCGCAGGGGTTCCCGCCCTGGCTTTCGCTCGCCGCGCCGGTTTCGCTCGCGCTCGGCGCGGTGATCCAGCTGGATTCGGCCCTCGCACACGCGCGCGGGCGGGTCGCGTGGAAGGGCAGGGCCGTCGGCTGAGCGGGCGTGGCCTCGCCGCGCGTGCGCCGTCGACCGTCTGTGGCGTACACTCCCGGCCCGTCTCCACCCCCTCCGCCATGCGCGCCCTCCTGTTCCTGCTCCTCATCACGGTCGTCGTCGGGTTCCTGCTCGCGACGCAGGGCGACAACGCCACGAGCGCCTCGTTCGCGATCCCCTTTTCGACGCTCAAGCTCAGCGGCCCGATCTACGCGATGCTGACGGCCTGGTTCGGCGCAGGCGCGCTCACGGGCTACCTCGTGACCGTCCCCGGCCGCTTCGGCGCCGCTGCCCGTGCGCGCCGTGCCGAGAAGCAGCTCGCGAGCGTCGAGACAACGAACGCATCGACTGTCTCAGCTGTCCGCGCCGACGCCGCGGCGGCCCGCGCCAACGCCGCCGCTTCCAGCACCGACGCCGCCGAAACGCAGCGTCTCGCGGACGAGGTGGCCCGCGGGATGGCCCGCCGCGACGTTCCGCCCCCGCGCAACCTCTAGCCGTGGCCGACGGTCTCCAGTCGCGGCGTGCGCTGCGTGGCCGCGGGCCGCTCGTCGAGCGCCGCTCGGACACGATCGGCCTCTCGCAGGGCGCGCTCCCGGACATGCCCGCGGGCACCCGGCCCGCCCGCGTGACGGCCTTCCACTACACGCCCGACCTCGTCGAGGAGCACGACGGCCTCTCGGCGGCCGACGCGCTCGCGCTCTCCGGCCGGCCCGGCGTAACGTGGATCAACATCGACGGCGTTGACGACACGAAGACCGTCGCGGCCTTCGGAGAGGCGTTCGGGCTGCACCCGCTCGCCGTCGAGGACATCGCGCGGACCAACCAGCGGCCCGCACTCACGGTTTACCCCGACCGCGTCGTCGTCGTCGTCCGTGCCGTTGAGGCGCTCTCGGTCCCGGCGGACCTCGCCTACTGCAGCGCCTCGACGGACGTCCCCGGCCACGTCATCGAGCAGATCTCGTTCGTGCTCGCGCCCGGCATCGTGCTATCGTTCCAGGAGGACGAGGGCGACGTCTTCGACCCCGTTCGGCACCGCATCCGGACGGGCGGCGGCCGCGTCCGCCGCCTAGGCGCGGACTACCTGCTGGCCGCGCTGATCGACATCATCGTCGACCAGTCCTTCGTGACGCTCGAGCGCATCGGCGACGCCGCGGAGACGCTCGAAACGCTCGCCCTCGAAGACCCCGCGCCGGCCGTTCAGGCGTCTCTCTCGCGCCTGCGCCGCGAGGTGTCCCTGCTCCGACGCGCGCTGTGGCCGCTCCGCGACGTCATATCGGGCCTCGCCCGCGACGACACGCCGTTCGTGATGCCCGAGACGGTCCCGTTCCTGCACGACGCGCAGGACCACCTCGTGCAGGCCGTCGACATTCTGGAGTCGCTGCGCGAGATCCTCGCGTCGGTCTCGGACCTCTACCTGTCGGTCGTCGGGACGCGCCAGAACGAGGTCATGAAGGTCCTCACGGTGATCTCGACGGTCTTCCTCCCGCTGACGTTCGTCGCGGGCGTCTACGGGATGAACTTCGACCCGGACGCGTCGCCGCTCAACATGCCCGAGCTGCGCTGGTTCTATGGCTACCCGTTCTCGCTCGGGCTCATGCTCGCCATCGCCGCCGGGCTGATGGTCTTCTTCCGAAAGAAAGGCTGGTTCTAGCGCGGCGGCTCGGCGCGCATCGCCTCACCCGCCCAGCGTGAGGCGCCGTGGGCACAGCGCTGCCTCGGCCGGGTCGTTGGTCGCCACAACGACGACCGCGCCCGCCTCGGCGACGAGGGCCGCGACGAGCGCGCGTCCCGCCTCGTCCAGCGTCGCCCCGGGCTCGTCGAGCAGCAGCACGGGCGGGCAGTGCATCACGGCCGCCGCGATCCGCATCCGCTGCCGCATCCCGGTCGAGAACGTCGCCAGCGGCTCGTCCGCCCGCGCGAGCAGCCCGACACGGTCCAGCGCCTCGGGCACGGCCGTGGCCGCGAGGCGCCGCGCGCGTGCCAGAAAGGCGAGGTTCTCGCGCGCCGTCAGCGCGTCGTAGAGCTGAAGCCCCGGCGAGACGAGCCCGACCCGCTGCGGGCGCTCATCGGGCGGCACGTCGCGCCCGGCGGCGACGAGCCGGACCGTCCCCGCTGCCGGTGCGAGCAGGCCCGCCAGCACCAGCAGCAGCGTGCTCTTGCCCGACCCGTTCGCCCCGACGACGGCCAGCGGCGCCCCCGCCTCGACGGTCACGCTGAGGCCCTCGAACAGCCGCCGCCGCCCGAAGCGCATCGCGAGGCCATCGGCGGTGAGGAGCGGGGCGGACAGAGCGGCGGCGGAAGGACGGCCGGCAAAGTACCGGATCGTCCCCGCTGCCCGCGCGTCTCTCGCCCATGTCGCCCGACCCGACCGCCCGGCCCCACCTTCCCGAGGCGCCCCCCGCGCCCGCCGCGCCGCCGGTCGCCCCGCCGCCGGTCGCTCCGCGGCGGCGGGCCTATCGCCGGGCCGCGTGGCGCCTCGTCGCGCTCGCCGCCATCGTCCTCGTCGGGCTTCTGGGAGACCAGACTGTCCGAGGCCTACGCGAGACGCTGGACCGCGCCGACCGGGCGGCCGTCGCGTCGGAGGCCGCCCTGCGCCGCGTGCCACTCCTGACCGAGGGCGAGTTGGCGTCACTCCGGCGCTCGCTCAACGCGCGCCATGTCGAACTCGCCGAGCGCCTCGGCGTCGCGCCACTCGACTCGCTCGGCGTCGCGGCCACCGGCCTCGTCCGCGCCGACACCCTCGCGAGCGTCCGCGTCCTCGACGGCACCTACTCGGACCCGCTGCTGACGCCCTGCGGGCTCGCGGCGCTGCGGCTCGTCGGCGACACGCTCGCCGCAGCCGCGCGGCGCGCGGGCGTCCCGGTCGTGCGGCCCGTCGCGACGTCGCTCCTGCGGTCGGCCGCGAGCCAAGCCGCCTTACGACGCGTCAACGCCAACGCCGCCGCGGGGCGCTCCAGCCACGAGTTCGGCACGACGTTCGACCTTTCGTACCGCCGTTACGAGCCCCTCCCTCCCACCGGGCTCGCCGTCTCGGAGCGCGTGCCGCGCCCGCTCCGCAGTGCCGTCCGTCAGGCAGCGGCAGCGCGCACCGCCCGCACCCACGCCCACCTCGTCGCCGACTACACGTCGCGCTACGACGCCCTTCTCGGCCGCGCCCTGATCCGCCTCGAAGACGCCGGCGCCGTCGTCGCCCTCCGCGAGCGCAACCAGACCGTCTACCACGTCACGGCCGCGCGGTAGACTCCCGCTCCCAGCCGCTGCCGCGATGCTCCGCCTCCTCGTCCTGCTCGTCGTCACCGCCGGAGCCGTCTCCGCCCAGACCGACGCCGACCTGCTCGCGCGCCTTCTCGCGGCCACGCAGCCCGCCGCGCCCGGCGTGATCCCCTTCGGCCAGCTCACCTCCGACCTGCCGCCCGCCGCCCTCCAGGCCGTCACTGACAGCACCAGCGCCCGCTTTCTCGCCGACTGGCAGCCGGACCACGTCCGCGAGGCCCTCGCCGCCCTCGAACGCCCCGACATCGCCCGCGTCGCCGCGCGCACGGCGCTGCGCCCGGGCGTCGACGAGGTCGCCTCGCTGGCTTTCGGGCTCGTCGGCGCCAAGACGCCCGCCGCCGACTCCTCCCTCGCCGCCCTTTACCTCCGCGCAACCGGTCGCTCCGAGGCGACGCTCGCCCTCGTCGAGCGCGTCTTCCGCGCCGCCGCGGAGTCCATCCCCGCTGCCCGCGCCGACCTCGACCGTCGCGGACAGACGATTGACGCCGCCGTCGCAGACGAACTCGCCCCCCTCGCTGCGATGCTCCCCGCCCTCGACCTCGCCACGGCCCGCCTCCAGCTCGCCGGCCTCGCCCCCGCCGACGTCAAGGCCGCCGCTGCGTTCGAGCAAACCCCCGCCGGCCGCTACGTCCGCGCGACCGTCGCTGAGGGAACGGCCCGCGCGCTCCTCCCGACCATCCTCGACCTCATCCGTACTACGGTTCCAGGCGCCGACGTGGAGGGCACACCGGACAGCCTCCCTCGCCGCTACATCAAGGTCGATTAACTCGGCTGGATAGCGCCTCTGCGAGCGCCATCAGGTCCGTTCCCCTGCCCGAACGACGCACGCTCCACCCCTGACGGCGCAGACCTCGTCCGGGCACGACCGCCGCCTGCCCGGCGTTGGAAATCGCCCCGACCGAGCCCGCGATGCCTGCCCTCCCCGTCTCCGAAGACACGCTTCTCTACGGCCACGACCCCACCGAGCGCCTCGTCGGCATCCACCCCGAGGGCCCCGCCGCCGTCCGCCTCTACACCCGCCACCCCGACGGCCGCGTCACGAGCGCGACCGCCCCCGTCCACCCCTTCCTCTTCCTCACCGACGCCCGCCTCCTCGACGGCCTCCCCCGCGTCCGCACCCAGCGCCTCGACGGCGACAACGCCTACCGCCACGTCGCCGTCTTCCCCGACCGCGGCGCCCAGTTCGACGCCCTCCGCCACATCGAGCGTGCGACGGGCACCGAGGCCAGCCGCCCCGCTGACGTCTACACCGTGGGCGGGCCGGAGCAGCAGTACCTCATGCAGACCGGCCGGACCCTCTTCAAGGGCATGGCCTTCGAGGACCTCCGGCGCCTCCAGCTCGACATCGAGGTCGTCGCGCACAGCGGCTTCCCCCAGGCCGAGGTCCCCGAGCACCGCGTCGTCCTCGTCGCCCTGAGCGACTCCACCGGCTGGCAGCACCTCGTCGGGAGTCCCGACATGGACGAGGAAACCGTCCTCCGCGAGACCGTCCGCATCGTCACCGAGCGCGACCCCGACGTCATCGAAGGCCACAACCTCTACGCCTTCGACCTCCCCTACCTCGCCGCCCGCTGCAAGCGGCACCGCGTCCCTTTCGCCCTCGGCCGCGACGGGTCCGAGCCCCGCACCTTTCCGTCCTCCATCCGCTTCGCCGAGCGCCAGATCGAGTACGACGCCGCCGAGATTGCCGGCCGCCACGTCGTGGACACGATGTTTCTCGCGATGTCCTACGACGTCTTCGCGCGCTCCCTCCCGAACTACACCCTCAAAGGCGTCGCCAAACACTTCGGCTTCGCCCCCGAAGGCCGCACGTACGTCCCCGGCGACGAGATCGCATCGGTCTGGGAGTCCGACCCCGCCCGGATCATGGACTACGCCCTCGACGACGTGAACGAGACCGAGCGCATCGCGCGCCACCTCTCGGGGAGCACCTTCTATCTCACCCAGATGGTGCCGATGCCCTACGGGATGGTCGCCCGGACGGGCCCCGCGGCCAAGATCGAGGCCCTCTTCGTGCGGGCGTACCTCCACGCGCGCCACAGCCTCCCCCGCGCGCAGTGGGGCTCTCAGCACGTCGGCGGCTACACCGACGTCTTTGTGACGGGCGTCGTCGGCCCCGTCGTCTACGCCGACGTCGAGAGCCTCTACCCGAGCGTCATGCTCACGTCCGGCGTCCAGCCCGCCTCGGACGCGCTCGGCCTTTTCCCGCGCCTGCTCCGCACGCTCACGGACCTCCGGTTCGAGACCAAAGCTGCTGCCCGCGCCGCCACGACACTAGCCGAGCGCAGCGAACTCGACGCCCGGCAGACGGCCTACAAGAACATCATCAACTCGTTCTACGGCTCGCTCGGCTTTCAATTCGCCCTCTTCAACGACTTTGCCGAGGCCGACCGCGTCGCGACCGAGGGCCAGGCCATCCTCCGCCGCATCATGGCCGATGTCCGAACGGCCGGCGGGCGCGTGATCGAGGTCGACACGGACGGCGTCCTGTTCGTCCCGCCGCCGCACGTCCGCGGCGAGGAGCAGGAGCGCGCCTTTGTCGCCGCGCTCTCCGAGGACATGCCGGCGGGCATCCGCATCGGCTTCGACGGCCGCTACCGCGCGATGCTGTCGTACAAAAAGAAGAACTACGCCCTCCTCGGGCACGACGGCGAACTCGCGTTCAAAGGCTCCAGCCTCGTCAGCCGCTCGACGGAGCGCTTCGGCCGCGCCTTCGTCCGCGAGGCGACGCGCCTCCTGCTCGACGTCGAAGCCCGCGGCGCCGAGGCCATCGCGGACCTCCACCGCCTCTACCTCGACACGAGGGCCCGAATCGCCTCCCACGACTGGCAGGGCGTCGAAAGCTTCCAGCGCGTCGAGACGCTCAAGATGCCGCTCGACGACTACGAGCGCGAGGTCGCCGACGGCAAGACGCGCAGCGCGGCCTATGAGGTCGCCCGGAAGGAGGCCGCCCGCACGGGCCGCCCGGTCCGCCGCGGCGAGCGCGTCGCGTTCTACATCGCCGAGGCGCGTCCCGGCGAGGTGCCCTCGGGCACGCGCGTCTTCGAGCTCGCCCGCCCCGCCTCGGGCTGGGACCCGGCGGCGCCCGACGAGTCGACCGCGTTCTACCTCGACCGGCTCGACCGGCTCGCGCTGCGCTTCGAGCCGTTCTTCGAGACGCCGGCTCAGCACCGCCTCGTGTTCTCGCCCGAGGACCTCTTCGGATTCGACCCGGCCGGCGTGCGCCTCGTCGTGCAGGAACGCGCCCCCGAGACCGTCGAGGACGACGTGCCGTTCTAGTCGGCCGCGCCGTCTTCAGACCGGATTTTGCTCACCTTGTAGTCACGTTCAGCTCAAACGGGAATCGGGGAGAACCTTGCCGTTCGTCCCACATTCAGGCCCGGCCCGCGCACCGCGCGGCACCTCCAGTCTCCCTTTCCTCCCCTCAGATGAACAAGATTCTTCCCGTCGCCCTGATGGGCCTCACGCTCCTCGGCGGCTGCATGACCGTCAAGTCCCCCGAGGACGTCGCCGACTCGGTCGTCAACGCCGGCCAGGCCGACGAGATGGCTGGCATGGACCACTCCTCGATGGGCGCCGGCGTCATGGTCGGCGGCGCGATGATGCTGCCGACGCAGACGCTCGTCGAGAACGCCTCGGGCGCGTCCAACCTCACGACGCTCGTCGCGGCCGTGCAGGCCGCAGGCCTCGTCGAGACGCTCTCCGGCCCGGGCCCGTTCACCGTCTTCGCCCCGCCGAACAGCGCCTTCGAGGCGCTCCCCGCCGGGACCGTCGAGACGCTCGTGCGCCCCGAGAACCGCGCCCAGCTCACGTCGATCCTGACGTACCACGTCGTCCCGGGCAACCTCAAGGCGGCGGACCTCCGCGACGGGCAGGTGCTCACGACGGTCAACGGCCAGCGCCTGACGGTCCGCAAGACGGGCAACACGGTCACGGTCGGCGGCGCGACGGTCACGCAGGCCGACGTGCGCGCCTCGAACGGTGTCGCGCACGTCATCGACCGCGTCCTGATGCCGTCGATGTAAGTGTCGGCGCCGGTGCGCCGGGGTCGGAGGTCGGGTTCTCGGTACCGCGCGTACCCTGCACCCCGACCCCCGACCCTTTTTCTATGCCCACCGCCCTACTCCTCGGCGCGACCGGCCTCGTCGGCCGCCACACGCTCGCCCGCCTCGCCGCCGACCCGCGCTGGACGCGCGTCGTGACGCTGGACCGCCGGGCCGTCGCGCCCGTCTCGACCACGCACGTGCCGACGGTCATCGACTTCGACCGCCTGAACACGGTCGACCCGGACCTGTGGGCGTGCGATAGCCTGTTCTGCGCACTCGGGACGACGATCCGGCAGGCCGGGTCCCAGGCCGCCTTCCGACGTGTGGACCTGGAGATCCCGGCCGACGCCGCCCGCCACGCCCGGGCCGCCGGGGCGTCGCAGATGCTGCTCGTGAGCGCCCTCGGCGCGGACGCCCGCAGCCGCGTCTTCTACAACCGCGTCAAGGGCGAGGCCGAAGCGTCCATCGCCGGGGCAGGTTTCGAGGCCGTCCAGATCGTCCAGCCGTCGCTGCTGACCGGCGACCGGGCCGAGGTGCGGACCGGCGAGCGCATCGCCGAGACCGTCCTCGCTGTCCTCAACCCCATCCTCGTCGGCCTCCTCAAAACCCTCCGCCCGACGGCGGCGGACGACGTGGCTGCCGCGCTCGTGGCCCTCGCCGTCGCGCACCGGCCGGGCGTGAACCGGTATGGCCCCGAGGCGATCCGCGCGTGGGCGGCCTGAGCCCTCACGCCCCGAGGGCGTCCGCGAGGGCGGGCAGGATGAGGCCGAGCGGCGCATCGAGAGCGACGCTCGCGTGGCGGTGGCCGCGCGTCTCGCCGAGCGTCACGACGGCGACGGGAATCCCCGCCGCCGCCGCCTGCCGCACGAAGCGGTAGCCGCTGTACACCGTCAGGCTCGTCCCGACGACGAGCAGCGCCTCGGCATCGGAGACGATCTGCGCGGCCTGAGCGACCCGCGGCCTGGGGACGCTCTCTCCGAAGAAGACCACGTCGGGCTTCAGTGGACCGTCGCACATCGGGCACTCGGGCGCGACGAACCCGGCGTCGTCCACGTCGGCGTCGCCGTCAGGTGCGAGCCTCGACGGGGCGACGGCCGTCCAGCCCGGGTTGAGCGCCTCGATGCGCGCCTGCACGTCCGCGCGCCCAGACCGCCGGGCAGCCGAGGCAGACGATCCGGTCCAGCCGCCCGTGGAGGTCCACGACCGCCTGCGCGCCCGCCGCCTGGTGCAGTCCGTCCACGTTCTGCGTGACCGTCCCCGAGACGTGCCCGGCCACTTCGAGGCGCGCG
This sequence comes from Rubricoccaceae bacterium, assembly GCA_036399715.1. Lineage (GTDB taxonomy): Bacteria > Bacteroidota > Rhodothermia > Rhodothermales > Rubricoccaceae > DASVSE01. The sequence goes on along the minus strand of DASWMO010000002.1, from coordinate 3,052 downwards.
AGGGCGTGGTGCCCGGCGTTGGGCGCGGCCTCGAAGATGCGCGCCCAGCCGCGCGCCGCGCGGGCCCAGTAGCGCCGCCGCGCCTCGGCCGAGCGCACGAAGTCGTCGTACTGGACCGGGTTCCGCGCGACGCCGCGCGTCGTCGGGCCGCGGTAGTCCGGGATGCCCGAATCGGTCGAGAGGCCGGCGCCCGAGAGGACAGCCGTCCGGCGGCCGGCGAGCAGGCCGGCGAGCGCGTCAAGCGGATCGGCGGGGAGAGTCAGCATGGATCTGGAACGCGCCGAGGCTGAGACCTCGTTCCGCGGGTGGATCGCAGAACGCTCCGCGTTACGCGTCGCCCGTAATCCGGCCGCCTTCGATCATCTCGCGGGCGTTCTGGAGCGCCGCCGCGGAGAGGTCGCCGCCGGCGAGGAGTTCAGCGACGGCCTCGGCGCGCTCGTCCTCGTCCAGCCGCCGGATGCGCGTCCGCGTCCTCCCGCCCTCGACATACTTCTCGACCGAGAAGTGGACGTCGCCGAGGCTGGCGATCTGCGGCAGGTGCGTGATCGCGATGATCTGGTGGTACTGCGCGAGGCGGTGCATGGACTCGCCCGCCCGCCGCGCGATGGCGCCCGAGATGCCCGTGTCGATCTCGTCGAAGACGAGGATCGGCAGGCGCTCGCTCTTGGCGAGGATCGCCTTGAGCGCCAGCATGATGCGCGAGATCTCGCCACCCGACGCGACGCGCGCGAGCGGCTTCGGCGTCTCGCCGACGTTGGCCGAGATGTGAAACTCGACGAGGTCGACGCCCGCCGGGAACGCTGCGACGCGATGCTCTTTAGGCCCGTCGGGAAAGGCGACCCAGCCTTTCGGATCGTCCTGGAGGTTGAACGCGACCTCGAAGCGCGCGTGCGGCATGCCGAGCGTTGCCAGCTCGACCCCGATCATGGTCTCGACGCGCTCGGCGACCTCGTGGCGCTTCTGCGACAGCCGGTACGCCGCGGCCGAGAGCGTCTCGGTCGCCGCCGCAATCCGGACGTCCAGCCGCGCGATTGCGCCCTCGACGTCCTGTGCGAGCGCGTACGTCGCGCCGATCTCCTCGCGGTGCGCGAGGACGGCCTCGACCGTGCCGCCGTACTTCCGCGCGAGGTAATCAAGTTCGCCGAGGCGCTCGCGGATTTCGTCCAGCCGCTCGGGGTTGAACTCGATTCGGGCGTTGTAGTCCTGTAGAAACTGCGTCGCCTCCTTGAGCGCGATCTCGGCCGAGCGGACGTCCGCGAGGGTCTCCTCGAACGCCTGGTCGATGCGCGCGAGGTCCTGGAGCTGGTTCCGGACGAGCACGAGGCGGTCGTAGAGTGCGTCGTCCGACTCCGAGATCTGGCCGTAGAGCTCGGCCGTCGCCTCGTAGAGACGCTCCGCGTTTTCGAGGATGCGGCGCTCGGCTTCGAGCCCGTCCGCCTCGCCGACCGTCGGCGCCGTCTTGTCGATCTCCTCGATCTGGAACGCGTAGAGCTCCTTCTGGTGGTTCAGCTCGGCCTCGCGGCGCACGATGCCCGCGCGCTCGGCGACGAGGCTCGCGACCTCCTTGTAGGCCGCGCGGTACGCGAGCACGAGCCCGCCGAGGCCGCCGAACGTGTCGAGCAGCTCGACGTGCGTCTCAGTCCGCAAGAGCGACTGGTGCTCGTGCTGCCCGTGCAGGTCGATGGTGTTGGACGCGACCTCGCGGAGCACGTCCAGCGTTGCCGGGGTGTCGTTGACGAACGCCCGGCTCCCCTTCTCTGTGATCTCGCGGCGGACGACCAGCATCCCGTTCTCGGACGGGTCGATGCCGTGGTGCTCCAGCAGGGCCGGCACGCGGCCCTCGTCGGCGTTGTCGAACGTGCCCTCGATGACCGCCTTCTTGGCGCCCGTCCGCAGCGCCTCCGTGCTTGCGCGGTCGCCGAGGAGGAGGCCGAGCGCGCCGAGCAGGATCGACTTGCCCGCGCCCGTCTCGCCGGTGATGATGTTGAGCCCGCTGTCGAACTCGACCTCGAGCTCCTCGATCAGCGCGTAGTCGCGGATATGGAGGGTGCGAAGCATGGGAAGGGGGTTCGGGATTGGGGACTCGGGGCGGGCTGGCTTTCCCGAACCCCGGTCCCCGAACCCCGACGCCCACTAGTCGACGATCACCCAGCCCTGCTGGAGCAGGCCCTGCGCGACCTTATACTTCACCTGCCGCGTCTCACCCTGGCCGTTGCGGACCGTCACGATCTCGTTGCGGCCATGCGTCCGCTCCGAGACGATCGGGGCCGTCACGACGGGCGCCTCGCGCGTGTCCGGCGCCTCACGGCGCTCGGGGACGGCTGCCTGCCCGCCCATGGTGCCCGCGTAGTTCGGGTCGGCCGCCTCGTGCTCCGTCTTGGCGCGGCGCGCGTCGAGGCGCGGGCGCGGGGCCTGCTGTGCGCGCTGCTGGACCGCCGGGCGGCCCTCGCCCTGGACGAGCGGACCCGCCTTGAACACGAGCCCGACGACCTCCTCATCGATCTCCTGTACCATCTCGGTGAACAGGCGGAAGGCCTCCATCTTGTACTCGATGAGGGGATCCTTCTGACCGTACGCCCGCAGCCCGACGCCCTCCTTGACCTCGTCGAGGTCGCGGAGGTGCTCCGTCCACCGCTCGTCGATGACCGAGAGCACGGCGGCGCGCTCGAGGGCGTCGTTGATCTCCTGGCCCTCGCTCGCGATGACGTCGTCGGGCGAGACCATGGCCCGGAGGACGCGCCGGCCGTCGGTAAAGTCCACGAAGAGGCGGCTCGGGCGGTTCGTGTCGTCGGCCTGCTCCATCATCTGGCGGGCAGACTCGAAGAACGGCCGCGCGAGCGCGGCGCGCTTGCGGCGGTAGTGCGCCGTCGCCTCGTCGAGAATGTGCTCGACGAGCCCGTCCTGCCCCATGCGGAGCGCGGCGTCGGGGTCGAGCGTGAGGTCGAAGGCGAGCGTCCGCAGGATCGCCTCGCGGATCTCCGCGAGGTCGCCGTTGCCGTAGTGCGCGCGGACGGTCCGCTCGACGAGCTCGCGGAGCATGTCGAGAATGTCG
>DASWMO010000001.1:0-13349 GCA_036399715.1 Rubricoccaceae bacterium | reverse complement strand
CTGCAGGCCGAGCGCGACGCCGCCCGTCGTGCTGGCACGCGCTCGGGCAGCCTGCCGGGGCGCAATGACGCGGCCGACGCACGCGCCGCGTCGCTCGCCGCCGAGGTCGCTCGCCTGCGCGCCGAGCGCGACCAGCTTGTCGTTACGCGCGACCGCGCGACGACGGAGCGCGCGCGCCTCGCCGCCGACCTCGACGCCGCCCGCCTCCGCGGCGAATCGGCTGATGCCGCCGGGCAACCCGACCGTGCGCGGCTCGCCGAGGCCGAGGCGGCCCGCCTCCGGGCCGAGATCGTCGCCCGCGACCAGACGCTCGCCGCGCTGCGCGTCGAGAGTGAGGACCGCCGGATTCGCCTCGCCGAGACGGATGCCGAGCTCGCCCGCACCCAGCGCGCGCTCCTGACCGTCACCGCCGAGCGCGATGTGGCGCAGAGCGAACGGGACATCGTCCGGCGTGAGCTTGCCGGCGCCCGGACCGGCACGGCAGCAGCCAGCCGGCTGGCCCTTCTCTCCGACCGCGCCGACCTCGACGCGGCGCGCGCTCGGTTCGAGGCGGAGCGCGCCGCGGCTGCACAGAACCCGTCTGCGGTCTCGCCGGCCGATGCCGCCCTCCTCGCCGAGCGCCAGCGCTCGCTCGATGGCCTCGCGGCCGTCTCGGCCGAGCGCGACGCACTCGCGCTTCAGGTCGCCGCCCTCCAGGCCGAACGCGACCGGCTGAACGCGACCGTCGGCCGGCTGGCGTCCGACCTCTCCGCCGAGCGGCTCGCCGTCGCTCAGCGGCGCACGGACACGGCCCAGACGGCCGTCCTCGCCGACCGCGCCGACTGGCCAGCCAGCGGGAGGCCCATCGCGTCGTTCCCGGGCTTCGACTTTTCGCGCCTCGCCAACCCCGACCTCGTCCGGCGCCGGGTCGACGAGGCCGAGTATCCGGACTGGGCCGCGCAGGGCGGGATCGAGGGCGACGTGCTCGTCCTGTTTCAGACCGACGCCTCGGGACGCGTGGTTCGGGCAGCCGTCGCGACGCCCATCGGCGGCGGTCTCGACGCGCTCGCCGAGAGCCTCGTCCGCGACATGGTGTTCGTCCCGCCCGTCGTGAACGGTCTCGCGACGGGGCTGCGGTCGCAGGTGCTCGTCCGATTCTCTCGGAGCTAGCACGACCCCACGGCTTGCCCGGCGTTACGGCGGCGGGCGGAATCCGGCCGCCGCCCATGCGCGGTACGCCGTCGGTGCAGCGAGGGCGTCGAGCAGGGCCTGGGCTTCGGGTGGCGCGCCCTGGCTGACCGATCCTGACAGGACCACCGGCCTGCCCTCGGCGTCGCTCGGGCGGTACACGACCGCGTAGTTCGACGACGCGAGCGCCTCGGGCGCGAGCGCGAAGGCGAGCGGCGTCGCCCGGGTGGCAACCGAATCGAGCGCGGCCTGGACGGTCGGAAAGCGCACGAGTGGTGCCGTGAGCCCGGCTGCCGCCAGCATCGCCCGCGCCCCACGTTCGGACGCGCTGCCGGCTCCGACTCCGACCGACGAGGCGTTCGAGAGTGCCGACTCGAGGGTCGGGGCCGGGTCCTGCCCGGGCGCCCCGACCAGCACGAGGCTCGCCTGGACGAGTGCCCGCGCACCGGCCTGCGGCGCGCCGGCCTGGGGCATGATGACCAGATCCGCATCTCGCGCACGCGCGTCCACGCGAACCGTCAGGCCGGGGTAGTCCGCCTCGACGAGTGGAACGACGACGGCGAGGACGGAGCCGAGCGTCGAATCAGCGCGGATGGTGACGGTTCGGGGCACGGCGTCAGGTGCACAGCCGGCGAGCGCGGCGCCGGCGCAGAGGCAGCAGAGGAGTGCGCCCGCGGCGAGGCCGCGCGTCACCGGGGCGCGGCGCCAGTCGGCCCGACGCCTGGCGTGCCGGCGGGCGGGGGTGCGCCGGCACCGTCTGGCACGCCGCGCGTCGGGGCGCCGGCCTGGTCCAGCTGCGCGATCATCTGGACTGCCCGGTCGCGCAGCGGGTCGCCGGCAGGCGCCAGCGCGACGACGCGCTGAAACGAGACGCGGGCGCTGTCCAGCCGTCCGATGAGCATCCGCCGCTCCCCGAGCAGGAAGTTGCCCCCGACGTGGTCCGGGTTGGCCGCGAGCAGCGTCCGCAACTCGACGACGGGCCGCATCGGGTCGGCCGGGTCGAACTGCGCCGCCTCGGCGAGCGCGAACCGGACGTCGGGGTCTGGCTCGATGGCGAGGCTCTTCTCGAAGTCGGCGACGGCGCGGCGAACCCAGAGCACGCCTTGGGCATCCCCGGCCTGCTGCGCGTCGAAGCCCGCCGTGAGGTAGTACCGGCCGGCCTCGTACCAGCCCGAGGCCGAGTTCTGCGCTTCGAGGGCGTCGGCGGCACGCTGGAGCGAGTCGGCCAGAGGCGGCGTCGTGCCGTCGGGCACTGCGGCGGCCGATGCACCGGCGCCCGGTGCGGTGGCAGTCCCGGCCGCCGTCTCGGGTGTTGCCGGCGCAGGCGCGCGGTTGCTCAGCGTGCTGATGCCGTACAGCGCCACGACGACCGCGATCCCCGAGCCGACGAACAGCAGCGCCCGGCGGCCCGCAGCCGACGCCTCGGGCCGCGTCTCGGGCGGCGCGGCGGTGGACGGCCGGCGAGCCGGCCGGCGGGCAGGAGCCGCCGTCGCCTCGTCGGAGGCGGCGCCGAGCTCCGCACCGCAGGCGTTGCAGAAGCGCGCGCCGGGCACGTTCCTGTGCCCGCACGCGGCGCACACGAGCAGTGTCGTCGCGTCGGCAGGGTCCGGCAGCGAGGCCGGCGTAGCGGTCACGTCGTCCGGGGTCGACGACGTGGCAAGGTCGGTCCCGCAGAGCGGGCAGCGGGCATCGCCGTCGCGGACGGCAGCGCCGCAGGAAGGGCAGGCAGTCACAGGGGTGGAATCAGGCGGAGGCGTCCGTCGACGCCTCGACGCGTCGGCGGAATTCCTGGGCCGGCTTGAAGACGGCCGCGCGGCGCGCCGGGACGGGCACCGCCACGTCCGCGCGCGGGTTCCGGGCCGTCCGCGCGGCCCGCTCGACGGCCCGGAACGTGCCGAAGCCGCGCAGTTCGACGCGCTCGCCCGCGGCGACGGCGTCGAGCACGGTCTGCATAAACCCGTCGACGACGGCCTCGGTCTCGATCTTGGTCAGGCCCGTCGCATCGGCGATACGGTCCACGATCTGGGCTTTGGTCACGGCAGCACGCGTCAGGGGTCGGCATGATACGCTGCCTCCCGCGGGTGTCGGCCGAGGCTCCGGCCCCGGGGGTGGCACACACCCGGTGGGCGGAGTTAGATTTAGAGAAGGTGAAACAGCCCTCTGAGCCCCATCTATGAAGGTCCTGTTCGTCGCTGGCGAAGTCGCCCCCTTCTCGGACACGACCGAGACGTCTCGCCTGATGCGGACCCTCCCGGAACGCCTTCAGGAGGCGCACGGCGTCGAGCCGCGCATCATCATGCCGCGCTACGGCGTCGTCTCAGAGCGCCGCAACAGGCTCCACGAGGTCATCCGGCTCTCCGGCGCCGAGATCCCCGTCGGCGACCAGACGGATACACTGCGGGTGAAGGTGGCCTCGATCCCCGGCATCCGCCTCCAGGTCTACTTTATGGACTCGGTGGTGTTCTTCAAAAAGAAGGGCCTCCACCTGAACGTCAAGGACGGCGAGGTCTTCGACGACAACCCGGCCCGAGCGCTCTTTCTCGCCCGCGCCGCCCTATCGACCGCCCAGAAGCTCGGCTGGACGCCCGACATCGTCCACGCCACGGGCTGGATCGGGTCGCTCGTCGCCCACGTGATCCGCGAGGACGAGGCCCTCGCCTCCGTTCGGACCGTCTTCACGCCAGACGTCGTGGAGGGCTTCGACCCGGTCCTCGGGGCGGACGAGGCAGCCGCTCTCGGCCTGCCTGAATCGTTTGGGGGTCTGTCGCTGCGGGCCATCGGCCTGACGACGGCCGACGCCGTCGCCTACGCGCCCGGCGACGCCGCGCACGACGGCGAGCCGGCCGGACCCGTGCTCGACGGCGACGACGAAGGCGCCGCCGAGCGGGCCGCTGCGCTCTACGCGACGCTCCAGCCTGCCGTCGCGGCTTGAGTCCGCGCCCGGCCAGGCGCGGGCCGGCGTTTTTGCAGGATGGTCGCGGACGGCGCTCCGCGGGGGACGTAGCCTGACGCGGTGCCGCGCGCCGGGCCTTTTCGCATGGGCCGGGCGCGAACGGCACCGACGCCCCGTTCCCGCCGAGCCTGCGCCCTCCGGCGCTCCCTCTCGGACCGACTCCCTCCGTCTTGCGCGTTTCCGCTCTCGCCTTCGCCGGCCTCGCCCTCGTCGCCTTCTCGGCCTGCCAGGACCCTTCCGAGGTTGGCCTCGGCCTGATCGACGAGGACTCGCCCAGCCCGAACGTCCGCGTGCTCCCCGCGACGACGGTCGACACGGTCGCCTACGACCTCGTCACGTCCGGCCTCGCCGACGGCACGACGCCGACGCAGACCCGCGTCCTCGTCGGGAGCGTCCGCGACGCGCTCTACGGCGATGCTGCCGCGACGGCCTACGTCGACGCGCTGCGGCCGACGCTGCCCGACGGGTTCGACGACCGGCCGATCACGCGCATCACGCTCGAGCTCCGCCGCGACTACGCCTACGGCGACACGACAGCCGCCTTCCCAGTCGAGCTCCGGCAGGTCACGGGCGCGTGGTCCCCGACAGGCCTTCCGTCCGACACGACGCTCGGCACGGGCGAGCTCCTGACCACGACGACGGTCCGCGGGGCGGACTCGACGGTCGTGTTCACGCTCCCAGCCGCGTGGGTGGCCGCCAACGACTCGCTCTTCAGCAGCGCCTCGTTCTCGTCGAGCTTCGAGGGCTTCGAGCTGCGCCCGACGTCGGCTGCAGATGCCGGCGCCGTTTTCGGGTTCACGGCGACGGCGAGCAACCGCATCGCCTCGCGGCGCAGCGTGATCCGCGTCACGACGGCGCGCGACACGGTCTCCTTCCCCCTCTCGGAGGTCTTTACCCGCATCACGTCCGGCCCGCCGGGTCTGGCGCCGCTCGGGCGCCGCCTCGTCCGCGCGGGCTCCGGGACGGGTATCAAGCTGGGGTTCGGGTTCGACTCGGTGCTGCGGTTGCCGCTCTCGCAGGCCGTGCTCCGGCTTCCCCTCGACGCCACGCTCGCCGGGACGACGGGGACGTTCAAGCGGCCGCTCGCCCGACTCGCGACCGTCTTCGCACGCCCTGCGACCGGCGTGCCGCAGTACCTCACCAACCTCCGTCCCGTCGCGTCGTCCTCGGACCTCCGGACGACGGCCCCGGTCCAGCTCACCCAGCTCGTCCAGCAGATTCTGCTCGGCCAGGCGACGTTCCGCCAGTTTGAGATCCGCTTCACGGACGTGCTCCAGACGGCCGCCGTCTCGCTCGACGTGCTCCCAGTCGTCACCGACGGCTCCGTCCCGACCCGGCAGCCGCGCCTGTCGCTGACGGTCGTCAGCGCCGACGCTTGAGACGTCTGCCCCGACGTCCCGCTCCGCGACCTGCCGCCTCGGCGGCGCCCTCCCCTGCCCGCCCGACTCCGCCTGTGACTTTCCTCCCGTCCCGCCGCGCCCTCCGTTTCGCCGCCGCATGGGCCGCCGTCGCCGCTGCGGCTCCGGCCGCGGTCTCGCCGGCACTCGCGCAGGGCCAGAACAACTACGGATCGGTCTACTCGCGCTACGGCCTCGGCGAGCGGACCGACTTCGGCTCGTCGCAGTCTGAGATGATCGGCGGCGCCCAGACCGCGCTCCGGTCCGTGCTCTACAACGGCCTCGTCAACCCGGCGCTGTGGTCGGACCAGCAGATCACGACGTTCAGCGCGTCGGTCGGCATCCAGGGCATCCGGTCCACCGACGCGTCGTCGGACGGTGCGAGCCGTGCGACTGCGGGCGATGTCGCGGCCGTGCAGCTCGGGATTCCGCTGCTGCCGTCGCGGCTCGGGCTGACGCTTGCGTACCGGCCGTACTCGCGCGTGAACTACCGGGCCGCCATCCCGGGCGTCCTCATGACCGAGGACGACACGACGGCGTACGCGCTCAACCAGGAAGGCGGCGGCGGCCTCCAGCGCATCTCGGGCGGCCTCGGGCTGCGGATCGGGCAGGCGCTCCAGATCGGCGCATCGGCCGACGTCCTCTTCGGGACCGTCGAGTACGTTCAGCGGACCACCTTCGAAGCAGGCGTCTTCGACGAGGTCCGGCAGGCGCGCTCGACGCGGCTCCGCGGCATCTCCGGCACGCTCGGCGCGGCCGCGACCGCCCGCGCGCTCGCCCGCGAGGACGATGCGCTCACGCTCGGCCTCGCCGTCACGCTCCCGACGCGCCTCTCGGGCTCGCAGACGCTCACGCTCGGCGAGAGCCTCGACCGCGACACGCTCGCGACCGAGACCGACGGCTCGGCGACGCTGCCGCTGCTCGCCCGCGGCGGCCTCTCGTACCGCTCGGGCGCGCGCTGGCTCGCGGCCGTGGACGCCGTGTACGAGCCGTGGTCGCGCTTCGAGAGCACGCTGCCCGTCGGCGGATACAACGAGGCGGCTGGCCTCGACGACCTCCGCGACCGGCTCCGCGTCGGTGGCGGCGTCGAGATCGTGCCTGCCGGGCGCAACCGTAACGCGGGGATCCTCTCGCGGACGGCCTACCGCCTCGGCGCCTACGGCGAGCGGGGCCTCTACGCGCCCGACGGCTCGACGGTCCAGACGCTCGCCCTCACGGGTGGCCTGTCGGTCCCGAACCGCATCTCGGGCGCCCACATCGACCTCGGCTTCGAGGTCGGCACGCGCGGCGCGACCGAGGGCGCGCTCGTCCGCGACGTGTTCGCGCGCGGCTCGCTGACGCTGAACTTCGGCGAGCGCTGGTTCATCCGCCGCCGGATCGAGTGAGCTCGGGCGGCGCAGCCCGCATCACGCGCCGGCTGCGGGCGTCGAGACGAGCATGCCCTGCATAAACTGGAAGTGCCCAGGGTACGTGCAGATGAACGGGTAGCTCCCCGCAGCCGGCATCGTGAACACGACAGCCGTCCGCGCGCCCGGGTCCGCGATCGGCGTCGCCGCGACGACGGCCGCGTCGTTCGGGATGTGGTCCGCATCCCCCGCCGCCGCCCGCCCGACGCGGTCGATGTCGCCCGCGCCCTTCAGCACCACGACGTTGTGGAGCATCGTCGGGCTCGTCGTGCCCGTGTTGTCCATCACCAGACGAACGGTCGCGCCGGCGGGCGCCTCAATGCGCGCCGTCGCGTATGCCATTGCGTTCGGCTGCGACGCGACGACCAGTTCGGCGTCGACGGTCTGAGCGAAGAGCGCCGCCTGGGCTGGGTCCGGCGGCGCGGGCTCGGACGAGCAGGCGGCGAGTGTGAAGCACAAAACAGCGGTCAGGACGCGCATCGGGTAGAAGTTCGGGGTGAGAAGCGGAGGAGCAGAGGAAACCTCCCGGGTGCGATCAGAACGTCCAGTTGGCGTCGTCCTTTTCGGTCCGGCGGCGGGCGCGCTGCATGAGCGTCTCGTGGAACGCCTGCACGGGCTCGCCCTCGGCGGGGTACCGCAGCAGGTAGCGGCCATCGGGCTGGAGGTCCCACGCCTGGACATTGTCGTCGAGTGCGAACCGGAGCGTCCGCAGCAAGCGCTTCTCGGCTTTGGCGTCGCGCACGGGCAGGACCACCTCAACGCGGTCGTCGAGGTTGCGGCGCATCCAGTCCGCGGAGCCGATGTACGTCTCGCCCTCGCCGTCGTTGTGGAAGTAGTAGATCCGGCTGTGCTCCAGAAAGCGGCCGATGATCGACGAGACGCGGATCGTCTCCGAAACCCCGGGCACGCCCGGCCGCAGGCGGCAGTGGCCGCGGATGATGAGGTCGATCTGGACGCCCTCCCCGCTCGCGCGGTACAGCTCGCGGATGATGCCCATGTCGTCCAGGGCGTTCATCTTGGCCACGATGCGGCCCGTGCCGGACTTGCGCTGGTGGCGCACCTCGCGGCGGATGAGCTCGACGAACCGCGCCCGGAGGTCGCGGGGCGCGACGGCGATCGTCTGGTACTCCTGCTCGGGCGCGTAGCCTGTGAGCGAGTGGAAGAGGTGCACGAGGTCCTGCCCGATGTCCTCGCGGCACGTGAGCAACCCGAAGTCCGTGTAGAAGCGCGCCGTGCTGGGGTTGTAGTTGCCCGTCCCGACGTGCGCGTAGCACCGCAGGCGGCCCTTCTCCTCGCGGACGACGAGCGTCGTCTTGGCGTGCGTCTTAAGCCCGACGAGGCCGTAGGCGACGTGGGCGCCGGCTTCCTCGAGGCGGCGCGCCCACGAGATGTTGTTCTCCTCGTCGAAGCGGGCCTTGAGCTCGATAAGCACGGCGACCTGCTTGCCACGCTCGGCGGCCCGGATGAGCGCCCGCACGACGGGACTGTCATCGGAGGTGCGGTAGAGCGTCTGCTTGATCGCGAGCACGTGCGGGTCGTCCGCGGCGTCCTCGATAAAGCGCTGCGTGCTGGAGGCGAAGCTCTCGTACGGGTGGTGGACGAGGATGTCGCCCTGGCGGATCGCGGCGAAGATATCGGGCTCCTCCTCCAACTCGCGGTGCCGCAGCCGCACCGGCACGACGGCCGTGTGCGGGAGGTAGCGCAGGTGCGGCAGGTCCACGCGCGGCAGGCTGAAGAGCCCCGAGAGGTCCAGCAGGCCCTGCACGTTCACGACGTCTTCGACCTCGTCGAGGCCCATTTCGCGGGCGAGCAGGTGGCGGACACGCTCCGGCATGTCGGCCTCGACTTCGAGGCGGACGACATCGGCGAAGCGGCGCTCGCGGAGTTCCTCGGCGATGAGTTCGAGCAGGTCGTCGGCCTCGTCCTCGGAGCGCTCCAGGCTCGCGTTGCGCGTCACGCGGAAGGCGTGCGCGGCCTCGACCTCCATGCCGCGGAACAGGTCGCCGGCGTTGTGGCGGATGACGTCTTCGAGGGCCACGACGTGCATCTGCCCGTCGTCGACGGGCACCCACCGGCCCCTCCCGGTCGGGATCTTCAGGCGCGCGAAGTGCTCGGTCCCGCGCGTCGGGTGCCTGAGGACGAACGCGAGCGAGAGCGAGCCGTTGGAGATGAACGGGAACGGGTGGCCAGGGTCGAGCGCGAGCGGCGTCAGGATCGGGAAGATGGCGTCGCGGAAGACGGCGTCGACGCGGGCGCGCTCGTCGGCGTCGAGCGACTCGACGGTCCGGACGACGAAGCCGGCTTCGGCGAGGCGTGGCCTCAGGGCCTCGGTCCAGAGCTGGTCCAGCCGGTGCTGCATGTCGAGCGCTGCCGCGAGCGAGAGGTCGAGCTGCTCGCGCGGCGTCCGGCCGTCGGGCGAGAGCGCGCGGACGCCCGCGGCGAGCTGCCGCTTGAGCCCGCCGATGCGCTTGCGGTAGAACTCGTCGAGGTTGTTGGCCGTGATGGCGACAAAGTGGACCCGCTCCAGGAGCGGCGTCCGCGTGTCGAGGGCCTGGTAGAGGACGCGCCAGTTGAAGTCCAGCCACGACAGCTCGCGGTTGAAGTACAGGCTGGGGTCGTCGAGGGCGGCGCCCTCCGGCACGGGCCGGACGTTGACCGCGAGCGGCAGCAAGCGGTCGAGCGTCGGCGCGCCGTCACCCGAGGCCTTGTTGCGGGTCGTCGCCCGCGCGGACGTCCGCGCGACGGGTGCCTTTTTGGGCTTCCGCCGCGGGGCCGCCTCCGGCGGCGCCGACTCGTCGCCGGGGGAGGACGAGGCGAGATCCGCTGCATCGCGCGAGGCGCCGTCGACGGCGGCGGCGAGAGAAGCCTCGGTGGCGGCCGTGTCGGGCTCGGCCGTCGGGTCGAAGTCAGGGAGCTCCATCGGGTCGTCGGGAAAGGGACGGTGAACGCCGCGTGAGGCGGACTAGTCCGGCGGATCGGATGCGCCCCACGTTAAGAAATCGCCGCGCTCGATCTGCTGCCGAAGCCGGTTGAGGCCGACGATCTCGGTCTGGATCGCGGCGACAGTCTGACCGCCGTCGTCCAGTCCACCGTCGCGCTCGGCGGCGAGCAGACGCCGGCGGGCGTCTTCGACGGCGTCGAGCAGGCGCTCCATCTTGAGGCGCCGCATCGCGCCCTCGGCGACGGCGAACGGCTCGGCGTCCTCGCCGGGGACCGCGATGCCCGCCCGGGCCCAGTTCTCCGAGATGTCGTGCTGCGGGGCGAGGATGCGCCCGACGAGCTCCTGAACGGCCGTCCCGTGGGCGCCGCGAAGGAACGGCTGCGCGTCGACGGCGCCTGCCTCGAACTGTGCGAGGAGCGCCTCGACCGTCTCGCGCGAGGCACCCTCGGAGAACTCGTCGAGGCCCATCCGGGTCATCACGTGCTCGACCATCGGCACGCCGGTGTGAAGCATCAGCCGGAGCAGCGTCTCCTCTTTCGGCCGCACCACGGCGACCACGGCGGACGCATCCTCGGCGGCGTCCGTGGAATCGCCCACGTGTTCGCGGGCGCGGCGCACGTCGACGACCCGTATCGGCGGCTCGGGCGCGGCCGAACGCCGCGAGCGCACATCGACCTCGCGGCGGAGCTCGCGGTCGTCGACGTCGAGTGCCCGGCCGGCCAGGCGGACGTACTCGTCCGCCAGGATCGGGTCCTGCACCCGGGCAAGCGCCGATGCGAGGCGGTCGACCGCCTCGCGCTTGCCCTCAGGTGTCTCGAAGAGGCCGTCGCGGCGCGCCGAGAGGACGAGAAAGTCGACGAAGTTGCGGCGCTCGTCCCGGAGGACCGTCCGGAAGGCGTCGGCGCCGAAGGTGCGGACGAACGAGTCGGGGTCGGCGCCGTCGGGCAGGTTCACGCAGTAGGGCGTCAGGCCCGCGTCGAGGGCCGTCTCGACGCCCTTGCGGGCGGCCGACTGCCCGGCCGAGTCGGCGTCGAAGAGGAGCACGACGCGCGTCGTGCCCGCGCGGGCGAGGCTATCGAGTTGCTGCGCCGTGAGCGCCGTCCCGGATGCGGCGACGACGTTCTCGACGCCGGCCTGCCACAGCGCGACGACGTCGGCGTGGCCCTCGACGACGATCGCCTCGCCGGTCGCCCGGATCGCCCGCTTGGCCTGCTTCATCCCGAACAGCACGCGCGACTTGTGGTAGACCTCGGTTTCGGGCGTGTTGAGGTACTTCGCCGGCGTGTAGTCCGCGCTCGCCGTGCGCGAGTCCGGCAGGATGCGCCCGGCGAAGCCGAGGACCTTGCCGATGGGCGACAGGATCGGGAAGACGAGGCGGTCGCGGAAAACGTCGTAGATGCCACCGTTGTCTCTCCGGCGAACGAGCCCGACGGCGTCGAGCACGTCGGGGTCGAAGCCTGCGGCCGTCGCGGCGGTCGCGAGGCCGTCCCAGCCCTCGGGCGCGAAGCCGATGCCGAACGCGAGCACGGCCTCTTTGGTGAACGCGCGCTCGGCGAGGTACGCCCGCGCCCGCTTGCCGGCGTCGCTGCGGAGCTGCTCGACGTAGTAGCCCGCCGCGAAGCGCAGTGCGGCGTGGAGCGTGCCCTGCCGGTCCGCCGCGGGACTGTTCTCCTCGGGCAGGGCGATCCCGGCGCGGGCGGCGAGGAGGCGGATCGCGTCGAGAAACCCGACACCTTCGGTTTCCTGGACGAACGAGAACACATCGCCCGTTTTTTTACATCCAAAACAGTAGTAAAAACCTTCGTCCGGAACAACCGAAAAAGACGGAGACTTCTCGTTGTGGAACGGGCAGAGGCCCAGAAAGCGGCGCCCCTGCTTTTTGAGGACCACGCGCTCGCCGATCACGTCGACGAGGTCGGACGCGGCGCGGACGTCGTCTTTGATCGCGTCGGGGATGCCGGCCATGGGCGGGGAGTCGGGGCGGGCGGCCGGTCGGCCGAGGCCGGAGTTTACCCCGGCAGCGTCCGCGGACGGGCCGTCCCGAGCGGCTCGACGGCGTCGCCGACGGCGATTCGCCCGCCCGTGACGACCTCAGCGCGGATGCCGCCGCGCCCGACGAGCGCGTCGAACGCCCGCGGCTGGCCCGTCACGCGGACGAGGTAGCGGCACGGCGCGCACACGCGGGCGCCGCGGAGGACAGCGCCGCCGATCCGAAACTCACCGCCGAGGAGAGCCCGCAGGTCTATGCCGGCCACGACGAGGTTGCGGCGGTGCTCGCCGTGAGTCATCGCGACGCCGAACTCGGCCTCGGCCATGGCGAGCGCCTCGGCGGCGATGAGCGTGAGCGCGCGGCCGGTGCCCGGCCACCGGCTGAACGAGCCCGCGCCGGCCGCGTAGCGGTCGCCCGCGAGACCGCGCCCGGCGAGTGCCTCGGCGTGCGCGACAGGTACGACCGGCACCCCGGCAGCGGGTGCGACGAAGATCTGGACGAGGTGGGAAGACATGGCGGCCGCGCGGGCGTCAGGGAACGCTCGCAGCTGGCGCGTGCTCCGCAAAAACCGGAGCACGGCCGGCGGGACCGGTCCCGGCGGATCGACCGGACGCGCCGCGCGTTTGGGACCGCCCCACGAGCCCGCGCGACGATGCCGTACACCGAGATCTCCGGCGTCCCCGTCTTCGGGGAGCCCCAGGACAACGCCGTCGAGCAGATCCTCCGTTGCGCCCGCGACGCCGATGGCGCAGCGCTCATGGCAGACCACCACCTCGGGTACGCCGTCCCCATCGGGGGCGTCGTCGCGTACGCGGACCGCGTGAGCCCGTCGGGCGTCGGCTACGACATCGCGTGCGGTAACAAAGCGATCCGCCTCGACGCCGACGCGGCCGATGTGCGCGCCAACATCAAGACGATCATGGACGACGTGTGGAACGCCGTCTCGTTCGGCGTCGGCCGCAAGAACGCCGAGCGCGTGGACCACCCGCTGTTCAGCGACCCGGCGTGGAAGATCCCGGCCGCGAGCGGGCTCCGCAAGACCGCGCGCGAGCAGCTCGGGACCGTCGGCAGCGGCAACCACTACGTCGACCTGTTCACGGACGAGCAGGACCGCGTCTGGGTCGGCGTCCACTTCGGCAGTCGCGGGCTCGGCCATCGCCTCGCGACGCACTTTATCAAGGCCGGCGGCGGGAAGGACGGCATCAACGTCGACCCGGTCCTGCTCGACACCGACTCGGAGCTCGGGCAGGAGTACATCGCGTGCATGGAGTTGGCCGGCCGCTACGCGTACGCCGGGCGCGACTGGGTGTCCGCCCGCGTCGCCGGGATCCTCGGGGCGACGGTGCTCGACGAGGTCCACAACCACCACAACTTCGCGTGGCGCGAGACGCACGGCGGGCGCGACCTGTGGGTCGTCCGCAAGGGCGCGACGCCCGCGTTCCCGGGCCAGCGTGGGTTCGTCGGTGGCTCGATGGGCGACGTCTCGGTGATCCTC